>CAYXQZ010000034.1:0-22729 GCA_964466415.1 uncultured Paludibacter sp. | reverse complement strand
AAAGCCCTTACAGCTACTAGCATATTAAGAAATAAATGAATGATATGAACCATACACACCAACCTACGAAGAGAGAATATATCTCTCCGAAACTTGTTTGTACTCTTTTGGATATTAGTATTTCGCTTGAAATGCAATCTGAGCCACCAATTGGGCCAGACGAAGCTCCAGGTGCTCAAAACATGCACGCACCAGAGTATTTCAACAACAACCCAGTTATTAATGCATAAAGAATAGTTCTGAAGTACGAGTTCAGAATTAAGAAATAATATAAAAAAACGTCCAACTGAATTAATCAGTTGGACGTTTTTGTTTTTACAGTTTGTAGTCGCTTATTTTTCGGCTACAAGTACTTCGTCGTTACCGGCTACCGTAAGGTTAAGCACCACGAGGTATTTTTTATACTGCTCTTCGCTTAACATATACTTGGCATTACCCAAGTTAAAGAAAAGCGCCTTTTCGGCTTCCACCTCGTCGGCTTTGTTAACTGCGGTTTTTACTTTACGTTCGGTAAGTTCGAACAAGTAACGAAGTTGTTCATGTTGCTCTTCGCTTGCATCTAAGTAGCGGGTGAGCGATTTTAATGTTGCTTCGTTGTTTAACTTGCTGAATACCTTATAATCATTTAATTCCATTGCATAAGAGTTACCGTAAACAGCCAATGCAAATAATGCTGATAAAACAATCTTTTTCATACCTTTTTTCTTTTTAAAAAATTATACACAATCTTAATTTAGTTACGCCACTTCAATTTGAAATAGCGTTGTCATAACATTTTGTTTTTATTTGACACTGCAAAGATATATGTTTTACAACATGTTTTTTGCGTATATTTCATTACAAATCTATGAATGACTGTATTTTTAACATATATACAAGAAGTAAATACGCTATATTTATATGATTATTAATTAGTTGAAAGCATTATCAGAGATGTTACAAAACTGTTACATTTAACATTTAGAAATGCCAAAATGAACGTTTTTATGTTGCAGAACATGTTTTTTGAGGATTTTATGAGGAGATTCTAATAGAAATAGACTTCTAAATTACTCCGTAGGAGTTTACTTTGCATAACCCCCAGATTTATCTGGGGGATGAAAGATGCGTGAAATGATGCAACCCCAGCGGGGTTGACCAAAGATGATACAAACAAGATGATAGTAAGGGTGAACTCCAACGGAGTTCTAATCATAGTCTCATTGCCTACCCCCAGATAAATCTAGGGGTTATGCAAAGTAAATCCTTACAGGATTAATACCGACTTAAATTAATATTCAGTCCCTTTTATCTGCTTAAGCTTAAATTTAAACTTGCCAAGCTGACTTACAAACAAGCCAATAACAGTAATGGCAATACCAGCAAACTTAAGAGCAGTGAGGTTTTCGTCGAGGAGCCACCAGGCTAATATGGCGGTAAAAACAGGAATAAGGTTGACAAACACATTGGTGCGAGCCACACCAATTTTGCGTACAACACCCGCAAACAGCACAAATGCTATAACCGAAGCAAACACAGCCAGCATAAACAAAGCAAAGAGTCCTTGGGTGGTAACCTTGCTAAACGTAAAAGTACTGTAGTCGGTCACTAAAAAAGTAGGAATAAAAAAGAACAATCCTACCAAACTCTGGTAAAAAATAACATTGAAGGTGGAATAATGAGTGGAAATTTTACGCAGCGTGGTGGTATAGCAAATAGCCGAGAATACAGCCAAAAACATTAACATAATGCCCCATGGGTTGGTTGTTATTCCATTTTTAGGTTCGTAAATTACCAAAAATACACCCGAAAGCGACACCAAAATACCAGCGATATTGGCAATCGAAATTTTTTCTTTCAACAGAAAATAAGCCAAAATAGGCGCAAAAAGTGGAATAGTGGATATAATAACCGAGGCCAAGGTGGATTCCACCATCGTCAAACCGTAGGTTTCGCCAATATAATACAAAAAAGGTTCGAAAAAAGCCAAGAGCAAAAACCATTTCACATCCTCGCGACGCATAGCCTGAAACTTACCAGCCGCTTTGGATACCAAAAAAAGCAATAAAGATGCAATTACCAGTCGCAAAGTAACCAATGTAATAGGCGGAAACGAAAGTATGGCCTGCCTCGTCCATATAAACGAAAACGACCAAAACAACATAGCCAAACTAATAGCACCGTACAACTTCAACTTTTGCATAAACCACTTTATAACCTTATGAACCTTAAAAACCTTATAACCTTTATGAACTTTTTGAACCCAACTACGACATTCTATTCCTATAATCCTCGTATCCAAATTCACGCACTAACTGAAACTCATTGTTAGTAGTCCAAATACCAATAGAAGGATGCGAAACTCCATTAAACATGGTGGTTTTGACCATGGTGTAATGAATCATATCTTCGAAAACAATGCGGTCGCCAATTTTGAGTTCTTTATCGAACGACCACGAGCCCATAAAATCGCCCGAAAGGCAACTATTACCGCCCATGCGGTAAGTGGGTTTGCTGGTATCAACATCTATAGCACTCACGATGGCTGGTTTGTAGGGCATTTCGAGGCAATCGGGCATGTGGCACGAAAATGATACATCGAGCATAGCTGTTCGTATGCCTTTGTTCTCAACAATATCAATTACCGACGACACCAAAACGCCTGTACGCCACGCAAAAGCACTGCCAGGTTCCAGTATAAGTTGCAAATGCGGATACTTAGCTTTGAAGGCTTTTAAAACGGAAATTAAATGCTCTACATCATAACCCTCACGCGTCATTAAATGACCGCCACCCATATTCAACCACTTAATTTGGCCAAAGTATTTACCAAACTTTTGTTCCACTACGTTTAGCGTTTTCTCCAAATCGAACGAAGTGGATTCGCAAAGTGTATGAAAATGCAATCCTTCGACACCTACAGGTAGTTCGTCAGCAAGCAAGTCGGCCACAACTCCCAAGCGTGAACCAGGAGCACATGGATTGTACAAATCGGTTTCTACGTCGGAAAACTCAGGATTAATACGCAAACCGCATGACACATTGTAAAACTGCGTTTGTGGATACAAGCGTTCGAACTGCGAAAGTGAATTAAAGGTAATGTGACTACTGCATTTTACTATTTCGGGAAATTCACGGTCGGTATATGCAGGCCCGTAAGTGTGCGCCGGACTGCCCATTTCCTCAAAAGCCAAGCGTGCTTCAGCAAGTGAACTAGCCGTAGAATAAGGAATATACTCGCGCACGATGGGAAACACACTCCACATAGCAAACGCTTTGAAAGCCAGAATTATTTCGACTCCGGCGCGTTCTTTTACCGATTTAATTAATGCCAAATTAGCACGAAAAGCACTCTCATCGAGCACAAAACAAGGGGAAGGTATTTTTGAAAAGTCCATTGCGTTTGATTAGTATCAATAATTGTACGGATTGGCCAATATGCCCGATGCTTGAATTACACGAGCTATATCAACAGCTTCCTTACGAGTTTGTGTGTAACCTACAATAACGCGGAACAATCCATTATCCTGAATAATGTAAATATTGTCGGGCAATAAGTCTTTTAACTTAATAGCCATCATAATAGCAAATTCCTCCGTTTTGAAAGCACCTGTCTGAATCATATACTGCCCGTCGTGGTTAATAATTATCTGATTCGAAATACGGGTATTGTAAGTTCGAAGTATTTCTTGCGTCAACAAACTATCAATATTCAACTGACAACCTGTAGGGCCTACTTTAAAGGTTACACGGCGGTTCAAAGCCTTTTCGGCAGCATTAGCATTGGCATTCAACGGTTTCAACTTACCATAATTAGCCACTTCCACGCGTGTGCGCTCTATGCCATTGTAAGCCAACACATCCCACACTGCTTGCGACCTGCGCGTGCTGAGTTGCATATTAAACGAATCGGAACTTTGTGTATCGGTATGCGATTCCAAGTTAATGTTCAAACAAGGATTACTAGTCATAACACCAGCAAGGGCATTGACCACAATCTTGTTTTCGGGCTGTATGTGCGAACTTCCGTAGCGGAACAACACAGAATACATATAGCGCCATTTCACCTCGAAAGGATCCGATTCATTTACGTAGTTGAATGATTTTTTGAGCGTACGCAAGTCCGAAGCAGTAATATCCTCAGGTGCTTTACGACCAATACTATCCACCCTTGCCATATCTTTATCCGAAATAGCTTTGAATACCACACGGCGATTTTGAGCACGCTGTGCACGGTTTTTATTTGTATTTCCAGGAGCAGGCTTTTTCTCACCAAAACCAACTACACGCAAGCGGTCTTCGGAAATGCCATATTTTACCAACATACGTTTAACCGAATTGGCTCTACGTTCGCTGAAAAGCAAGTTAACGTTTTCGTCGCCACTGGAGTCGGTATGTCCTTGTATTTCAAGTTTTAACTCTTCGTTTTCTTTCAGCATTTTACCCAACTGCTTGATAGTACCGTAAAACTCCGAACGTACTGTAGAGCTATTAAAGTCGAATAAAATGATATACCGAAGCAAGGAATCGTATTTGTGAATGCGATCAGGGTCTTTGGTGTTTTTATCGGTAAATTTATTCTGTTCGTAAAGTAATCTCAACGAATCTTCGCGCGATTTTAATTGACTCATTGCCAATTTATTGTCAATCTGACGCTGACTAAGTTCGGCCGATTGCTCGGTTGACGATTGTGCTATCACATTGCGAACCAATTTGATAGTTGCAGCTTCCACAATATCACCGTTCACATCTTCTTTAATTTTAAAAGCCGATGGTTCGGCACTCATATTGAGCACTTTTAACTGCGTTGAATCAACCACAGCATAATACTGTCCGGGTTTTAAACCTAGATAGGAATAAAATCCATCACTCTCGGTCATAACCGTTTTTTCGGATTTGCCTTTGTTGTTGAAAATATTAATAAGTATGCGCGATATGCCATTATTAAACTCGTCGACCACCATACCCGACATTTCGCCCAAAGGTTGAACAGGTATATTAATGGTTTTGAATTGATTAGGGTCAGTTGTTACCTTTATAGTATGAGTACTGACTTTCCAAGCAATGTTTTTAAAATCAGACTCGTTCACCGTAAGTGTATAATCCACAAATGGATCCAAGCTAACCACACGCACTATCGAATCGTTTTTGCGTTGTAGCACTTTACCTCCGTTGCATCGCACATTGAGGTCCGAAGCAGCAGGTTCATTGGCATCGCGTAATCCGTTAAAGTTTTTATCTACAAACGGAACAATCGAAATTCCACTACGACCCACTGCCTCGCGCGAATCGAAATGAACATAGCCATTGCCACTGCCAAAAGCAAGACTTCCGCGCGCACTCTGCGTAGTTTGAAAGGTTTTATCATTAACATTGTAAAAAGCCGAAGCATAAGTCGACATAAACGAGAAATCGTAACGGAAAGCCACATTCACACTTTGGTAATTAACCAGATTGTTTTTTTCGTATCCAAGCGAAAGGTAACCTTTTTTGAAAATCTGTTTTTCGAGCTCAGCTCGGTACGAAATAATATTGTTGTACCAAACGGGGTTGTTTTCGGTATAACTATACATTACCGATGGGCGGAACGAAAATCCACCACCAAAACGAAAACCGAGAGCTAAACTACTGTATATATTACGATTATCGAAAGTAGTCCAGTTAATAAAGTTCGACAAGTTAGCATTGAAATTACGGTAATAAGCCGACATCATTAACTCACCCGCATTGTATTGGAAATTAGGGTAAATATTCTGACGAAAAGTGGCTTTAGTTACCGACGATACATTTTTGAAACGGCTGGGAAACGAGAAACCAGCCATTCGCTCTTCGAGGAAGTTATAAATAATAGCCTTTTGGTTCTTGTCGTATCGGGCATAAAATAGTTCGAACATGGAATTATTGGCAAAATTATAATTCAAAGTACCTTTGTAACGCACTTTGTGAGCATATTCGCCTGTCAGAATCAAGCGCGAAAAAGGCTGTAAAGTCAGATTGCCAAATGGTATATGTGGATTGCCAACAATAGAATTTAAAAACTCGTAGCCTGCACCAGCCGTTAACCACTTAGTAAGTCCCATATTTGTTTCGGCACGCGCATAGAGCGAGTTTGCAGCATCCAACAAAACACCACCACTTACACGGTACTCGAACTCACCTTTCGGGAGCATATTGTAAGGCATGTTGTATGATTTTCGCTCGGCCTGCTCTTCGCCATTAGGGCCATAAAAACGCAAAGTAACATCCGTAGTACCATACACGATAGGCACTTGAAAAGCAAAATAACCCGAAGCATCTGCTTTGGTATAATCCATTAATACATTGTTGATATACAATTCAACAGTCCAATCGGGATTGGTGTTTTGGGCAATTTGGAAAGTGCCTAATGCTTTTCGAACAGTTGTTGGTGCATTTGTAATCATAAATCCATCCACCGGATAAAGCATTGTAGCAATATTGCGGTTATAGATTCGACCAAACTGCACTTGTTTCATCACCTTGAAATTATTATCAACCCAGCGCCAATGGTAGCGTTGCTGATTGCGATTAAATCCGTATTTATCCGAATAATACAACCATGCACTTAACTCACCACCAAACATTTCGGTACCAAGCGCTAATCCTGCACGGTTTTCGTTTCCATACACCTGCGATTGATTCGACGAAATGGACCAATCGAGCATTCCAGGTTTAAATAGGTGGTATTTTCGAGGATAAGTAGCGTCGAATTTTTCGTCGCCAGTTATGTTTTTAATATTACGTCGGGCATCTTCCAGTTTTTTCAACTTGCTGATTGGCAATTCGTAATTGGTAGAAATATTAGCTGACAGAGAACGAAAATCGAATTTTGTTTTAAAGCCAAAAACGGATTCCAACACGCGAGGTGATAAGTACATGGTACCCAAATCATAAATCACATCATTATCGGTAAGTGAGGTAGTAATAAATTTATAAGATACACTCCGAGCATCAAAATCAATTTTGTAAGGGTTATTGGGGTCGATAAAATAACCTTCGAGCAGTTTGCCGTTATTGGAAAGTTTGGAATTGATTTTTACAAAATCGAAAAGTTGCGATACAGGCAGATAAAGCTCATTCGATTCGTTGTAAAGAACAAAAAAATCCTGCCAACCTATATTCTCGAATTTCACACTCAAGTTAAATGGCTCAACCGAATTTTCTTGTGCGTTAAGGTTTAAAAAAGAGAACAAAAAAAGCAGTCCTGTTACTAACAAGACTCTTAGTTTCGTGTTTTCGTTCTTAATTTTTATACTATAAAACATTAATTTTCAATAAAATAACTACTGTTGTACAAAAGTCAGACTAAATGTACCGCTATAAAGTCCAGCAGGATTGGCACCAATAGCACCTACATCGAGCGTTCCTCCCACACTTACTAAATGTATATCGTCGCATCCTTTGTTCGAAACAAATGTACTCCCGCTAGCACCAATACTTGTAGGACCTAAATGCAATGTCATAAATCCACCATTACTACCCGTTAAGCTAATAGTTGACGGGAAAGTCACGTTTACCAATCGGCCCGGACAAATTTTAACTTCAAAAATAGCTTGTTGCACCGGATTACCAATATTAAGCAATATAACTGAGCCTGTATGCGAACGCAATCCGTTATAATCTACCGTAACCGTACCACCCGACGAGCCTGACAAAATAGTCATGTCGCCAAAGTTGAGCTTTTGAGTAGCTCTAACTACAGCAGTACGCTGAGGTAAGTCAGGCCCAGTCTGTGCATAAACCGTTACGATTGAAGCACATAAAAGCAAAAATATATATAAGCAATAACGCTGCATGTAGTACAATTACTTTTTCAGAATTAGTTCAGAACGTGTGATTTCCGCTCCTCCATCTTCGTTAGGTGCAAAAAAGCGAATTATCAATTTTCCACCATCCGTTTTCATGGCAGGTGTATTTTTTATCATTAACGCAAAAAAGCGTTTCGAAATTTCGGGATAAATGCCAATACCATTTACAAATCCAATATCCGATTTTTGTCCCTTTGCAGGTTGAAATTCCACTTTAATATTACCGTAAGCCGATTTAGTACCACTACGATTAATCGTCAAATTAAGTCTTGATATTGAATCGTTTACCTGCTGAACTGACAAGTCCGAAAGTGAAAGTTGATTGCTCAAAGCCCCATTCCGAACAATAACGGGTATGCTTATACCAAAAACGGGCGTAATGCTTACAGCCATTCTTGTTGAATCTACTTTTAAATCCTTCATGCCACGTGGTGTGGTTTGTTTTTCGGCTCTAAAATAAATATGCGAACGGTATTCGGCTTGTTTCAAGCTACTTGGCTTACGCAATTGCAAACGTATGGTTTGCGATTCGTTGGGTGGCAAAACCACTTTGCGTGGAAATAAACGCAGGTATTTATCGGCCGAAAAAGTGGTATCGGGCTTGTCGAGCTGCAAAAAACTGCCATCTTCGAGCATTTTATAACTCAAAAACGAAACCATATACACAGCAGTATCTTTGCCTATATTAGTTAAATTTAAATCTGCATTTTGCTTTTGCCCTTCGAACACAACACGTATGGGGTTGATTAACAAATCACCCTGCGCAAAGATTTTGGACACAAAAACAATAAATAGCAGTAAAACAATACTATTTCTCATTCCGAAACCAGTTTGTATTTTAATCAATTGTAAGCGGCTGTTACACTGAACGTGCCATTATAAATGCCATCAACCTGAGCTGCATTCACATTTAACTGACCACCCACTGTGAAGTTATCAACTCCAAAGCTACTCAATGTACCTGTTAAACCTTCAGCTCCAGCCGAAGTAGGGCGCGCTTTAAAATTATCAACTGTCATAGTCTCAACGCCACCAGCACGAGTTACTACTGTACTTGCCGGAAGTGTAATGGCATAGGTTTTAGCAGCCATCCCTGACAATGAAAAAATGGCATTTGATGTAGTGGATACAATGGCATTGACGCTACCACTTACAGTTACCACATTAAGAGTAGACACGGTACAGGTACCACCCGAACCAGCCGCTACGGCAATTTTTCCAAAATTGAGGGTTGTACCACCTGGAGTACCTGTGTTATCGGTAATGGCTAGTTGCGATGTAACTTCGGCTTTAGCCTGACCAGTAATTGACGATTGTGCATTAAGCTGAATCGCACATGCAAAAATGAGCATTGCTCCAAAAATTAACTTCTTCATAATCTGATATTTTATAATGTAATTAATTATATGCTACTGTAACATTGAAATTTCCTTGATACAAACCAGCCACCTGATTGGCATTCACATTGAGGGTTGCTCCTACCGTAAATGTATCGGTAGCTGAACCATTTAACGTACCTGCATTGCCTACTTTGTTCGAAGTATAAGTCGAAACAGTCATAGTTTCGCTACCGCCACCACGAGTTACTGTAATTGGAGCAGCTGGCAAAGTAATGGCATAATTTAAGTTGGCCGAACCTGTAACTGTATAAGCTGCACTTGTGGCTGTAGGCGTAAAACTGGTTAAAGTAACACCACCTGTTTGCGAGCGAACACCTGCAGCAGTCAACACGCAAGTGCCTGCAGAAGCCGAAACACTAAGCGTACCAAAATGCAGCGCTCTAGTTTCGGATATCGTAATCGGATTCACAATATTGGCAAAAGCATCTGTATTTTCAGTTTGTGAAAAAGAAGCTACAAAAGGCATTGCCAATAATAAAAAGAGCAATTTGCTAAAATTTACGTTCATAATCTATTATTTTTTAGTGTAAATATAAAAAAAACAGAACTGCAAATGTAGTTCATTTAATTCAATAATTTAAATGTCTTTGATTTATCGTTAGTATATATTTTTAAAAACATCATTCCTTTTGTTGGCAATGCAACAATACGTTGCTCACCTCCTGTGGCTGTAAATTGGTTTATAACACTTCCATTTACATCAATTAGTTGTATTGAAAACTCTCCTTTTACATCTTTCAAGTCAATATTTACTCCTTTGTTGCTAACATATACCTTGGCTAGGTTCAGCGCATAATCAGCTTTGGCTGCTTCGGTAAAATACAATGTAAATCGTGTGGGTTTATCTGTTGTTTTGGAAGTAAACTTATAATTGTCATTCGCTTTCAGGTCAACTATTTTACCAGTTAGTTTATCCTCGAGCAATACTACTTGAAATGCATCTTTCAGTTCGTTAGCGCTCAAACTGTATTTACCATCTTTCCCTGCTTTAAAATTCACATCCATTAGGGTTGTTTCGTCAATCTTAGTCAGGTAGAAAGTACTATATTCTTCTTCATTCTGTTCAAAGTAAAGCGAAGGAGCAGTTTTTACAGGGCTAAACATTTTTGATGCACCTGCCTGTTTGTTATCGTATTCAAAAGTCATTTTAACCTCATCGCTGCCCAAACTATCGGCCGATTGTACAGTTAACGACAGCGACTTTGGAGTATTATTCGATTTTACACGCATCCAGTTACCTGCCTCGTTGGGAACTCGCGCGTTATTATTAAATGCAAATGTGCCATTGCTTGCCGCTTTTACAAAAAATCCCATATTAGGCGATATATAGCGAGTTACGCCATTGGTTCCAGTGTTTAAAATATCGGCCGAGTTGTAAACGCCATAATTATTAGCCGAATTACTCCAAACCCAAATATCATTTCCACCAGCATTGTCAACCAACATGTTACGTGTAAATCCGGTATCGTCTTTCCAATCGATGCTGCTCGGATATGGATTGCCTACAAAATTAAATCCTTTGTTTACACCTGTGCCATTGTTTGTTAAGTTAATATTTACGGTACCATTATTGAGCAATCCTACAAATTGCTTGGTAGTATTAAGCGCCTGTACTGCATACAAATAGCCTTTGCCACTCACAAAATTAGCCGACGGATGAACAGAATTCCAAGATGGAGCTACCGAAGTATTTAAGTTATATACCCAACAGTGCGTAGGTTCATCCCAAACATATAAATCGTAGCCAGTGCCATCACCATAAGTGCCTACAGGTTTCCAAGTGCCCGACTGTGGCGCATTGCTCATGGGCGACGACAAGAAATGCCAAGCTGCTGTAGGTCCACCAATATAACGATCGGAAGTGGCAGGTACATTATCGGTATTATGTATGAGCGATGCAGTTCCTGATACAGTTGAACGCAATACAAATCCACTGGCACCAGCATTATTCACAATATTTCCATTTACTTTCACACGCGATATAGCCGAAAGAGAAAGGAGTTTTCCTGTATTTATTGTCAGGTTTTGCGATATTTCCATAGGCGAATTTAGATTTACCCCTACAGCATTATCAATAGTCAAATCAAACATCCGATTCTGATAATAGGTTGAAATATTGATATTCTGCAGTGCAATACCCCTATAAATTACATAAGGAGAATTTGTTACAGCATCCAATCGTCCACCACCGCTACTTAGCTGATTTAAGAGTACCAACGTACCGTTCAAAATTACATTATTAAAATTATTGACGCGAATATTAAAGGCTTCGTTATTATACAAACTACCAGCGTTAATAGTTTGTACGGTTGAACCCGAAAAATTAAGTTGCGAACCCGTTGCCGAAGCTTCGAGCTGAGCTCCGTTTGAAAACACAAAATCACCTAACATGGTTAATTGTTTTCCATTCAAATTTAAACGGTATGTGGCTTGATCATTTCTAATATCGTTTACCGTGCGATTAATATCCAAATTCAAATGATTTAATGGATAAGGATCAAATTTTATGTCGCTATTAGCAGCAGGTATAGTTGCTAATGTCCAGTTAAGTGCATTTCCCCAGTCGGTACTAATATTCCCTTTCCACATATTATCGCCCGAAAACTCCCAAGCACCAATAGTTGGAGCACCAGATCGCACATTGCCTCCGAAGTCGTCGGTTACGCCTGTCCCGGCTACACCATTTAACTTGGTAAATACCAATTTATAATCGGCTGAGCCATTGCCACCAGCATTTAAAAAGCCAGGGTCAATTTTCAAACTATTAGCATCCTGTAAGCTAATTATGGGCAAGGTATTAATATTGGTATTGGCAAAATTCCCGATAAAACCACCTGTTCCATTGGCAAAATACACATTGTAGTTTAATGTAAGTGAACCTGTAGTAGCATAATTAAAATAGGCGCTGTAGTGATTTCCGGTTGCTCCATTGTTGGAGCGCGCATTTACCAATATATTATTTTCGTAATCGATGGTATTGGTATTGGTTGCACTGTACAATGCATAACTGCGGCGAGCACCAACTGTAGGACTTCCATCGATATAAAAAGTATTGTGGTATAAATTGCCTGTTTGTGAACCACTTTCGTACATACCGTAAATGGTAGTTTGTGTATTTCCTCCCAAACGGATTATATTGTTTGAGTAAGTAGCCGTTCCCGTTTCGGATCTAATTCCATACACCGAAGCATTGGTTGTAGCCGTCGATACAAATATTTCCTGAATAAAATTCTTTGTAACTACATTGGTTCCACTACATTGCAATATCATTCCAATAACACTACCATTGTATATAGTATTGTTATTTTCGATATCAGAAATACTATTGCCCGAAATAAGATTATCGAAACTACTATTTGTAAACGACAACCCACACAAGGATGTGGCATTGGTCGAAGCTGTTCTAATACGTTGAATTGTATTGCTCGAAACAGTATTTGTACCTGATAAAATTTCGATTCCACGTACAAAACCAGTTCCTGTAGAATAAGCCACAAGGTTGGATATAGTATTGCTATTTACAGTGTTCGACTGAAAACCTTGCACTTGAATGGCGGTTAAAAATTGAGTAGAGCCAATAGGATTAGCCGAAACCTGAATACTATTAACCGTATTGTTGCTACCAATTAAATTTGAATTAATGATTGTTGTTCCTAAACTTGAATTTTTAAATATCCCAAGTGTACGGGTAGCATTATTGATAGTGAGCGATCCAACTATATTGTTGTTGCAAGTTACATCTTCGTTGGAATTTATCTGTATTGCACACATCAAACCACCCATTGCATTAAGTCGGTATACAATGGCACTTGTACCCGACGATTCGCCAATAGTATTTGCCGAAGTAGTACCAATATTTATATCGCCTGCTTGAGCCATAATACCAATCCAGTTACCTCCTGTATTGTTTTCCCAAAGCATATTACTTATTTTATTGCCTTGTATGGAACTAGGAGTATCGGTTCCAACAGCCGAATAAATACCCGTAAATGCATTATTTGCTGCATTGGTTTTTGCCCAAGCAGTACCTGAACAAAGCTCAGAACTTCCTCCAATATAATTGTTTTGTATTTGAAAACCCGAACCTGCTGAATTATTAACACTGATAACTGTATAATTTACATTGGATGCAGGAACAAACGAAGCTGTTTCGAAAAAACTATTGTTTGAAATAATAAAGGCGGTAGAATAGGACGAAATATTTATCCCATAAGAAGATAAAGAGCGGTTAAAGAAATCGTAGAAGTTGTTATTTGCTAGCGTATTATTGCTATTTTCTCTACTCGGACTACCTTCGGAGTAAACTGCATTTATTGGTCTATTGGCATCGACCGATGATGTAATATCGTTAATCGAAATGGTATTATTGTCGTTTCCGGTTGACAGTGTGCTTGTTGATAAAAACAAAACGCCAGTTGTATTGTTGGTGGCCGAGCCTTTAATAATACAATACTGAATAGTGTTTGAAACAGCATCGTTCAAAAAGCGAATAGTTGACGTGCCCGACACAGCCGAGGTGCTCGTATTTGAAATAACAAGCGATTTGGAAGACCCTCCACTCAATACACGTCCATCAATGCTAACATTATCGGCTCCATCTAAATCGATAATAGGCGCAGCTAGGTTTCCGCTTATTGAAAGACCAGATATGGTGGGAAATATCTTGAGTGTAGTGAAATTGGAACTTCCTGTTCCACTGGCATTTAAAACAGCTGTGGAAGTTTCGGTAGTATTGGCAATAATTCGGAGAGTAACATTGCCCGTAAGTGTTCCAGCATTAATGGCATCGAAAGCAGCTTTAAGAGTTGCATAATTTGCACCTACATTTCCAACAGTTCGCGTTTCGTTTACAGCAAAAACAGAGACATTTAGCACTATTGCAAGCAATAACACAGCTATTTTGAATTTACTTTTAGTAAAATTGGCGAACGATATAATAGGTTTAAAATACATACACTATTCTTATCATGAAAAAAGCAAAAATGCAACAAATAACTATCACTGCTAATACCTATGACATTAGTCACTACGCATAGCAGTGTATTAAGTTTTTTTTGCAAAGATAAGTATTTAAAGCATTAAACAATGGAACAAACCTATCAAATAGCTCGATTAACAACAAGCTTTAGCGAATTTAACTTTATTTAACTTAGATATTACAATAAACTTATCAACAATAAACACAAAAAGCGCCAGAATAGCTAAACATCTGGAAAACAACACAAAACAAAATATCAAGCAAAAAAGAGAATACTTTAACAAAAACCGAAATACCGAATGCTCAAACAATATTATCTTTGTATCTCAATTTCATAGAGATAATATGCAAAAAACAAACACCAATTCAGAAGCTACGAGCACCAAAAATACTTTCAAATGGTGGATAGCTGCATTCCGACTAAAAACTTTGCCTTTGGCATTGTCCAATACCATTATGGGCTCAGCACTAGCTGCTGGAGCCGATAAATTTAGGTGGTCGGTTTTTGGTTTAGCTGCTGCAACCACTATCCTATTGCAAATAATGTCCAACTTGGCCAACGATTATGGCGATTTTGTGAATGGCAAGGATACCACTGAGCGCATTGGCCCAAAACGCATGGTTCAATCAGGCAATATTTCAGCTAAAACCATGTTGCACGGCATAATTATTATTGGTATCATTACAGCCATTGTGGGATTAATGCTTATTCTGGTTGGAACGGCAGGAATCGACATTACAAATATTCTAATTTTTGGATTTTTGGGCATAGCCTCTATAGTAGCGGCTATAAAATATACGGTAGGTAAAAACCCTTATGGTTATCGTGGGTTAGGCGATATTTTTGTTTTCATTTTCTTTGGTTTAGTAGGCGTAATTGGCACCTATTTTCTACACACTCAATCGTTCAATTGGGCTTTACTCCTACCCGCTTCGGCTATGGGTTTACTTAGTACTGGAGTACTCAATATGAATAACTTACGCGACTACGAAGCAGATAAAAATGCTGGCAAACGCACCATAGTTGTGGCCATGGGCACCAAAAATGCAAAGTATTACCAATTATTCTTGGTGGGTGGTGCTGCATTACTTGCTGTGATATTTACTATTAACAATTACACATCGCCATGGCAATGGTTATTCTTGATTTCGTTCCCAGTTTTAGCACTCAATCTTAAAAAAGTATTTACCTATAAAAATGCCATTGAATTGTATCCCGAATTAGGTAAATTGGCCATGGGTACGCTTTTGTTTGCACTCAGTTTGGGTTTGGGTTTGATTTTATGACCTCACTTAAAAAACCTTTATTCTGATTTATTATTTGTAAATTAGCATAGAATATACAAAACCTATATTATCTTTGCTTAATATATGAATTTCAGAACTTTCCTACTTATTTGTGCCGTTAGTTTTACTTTGTTTGCATGCCAAAACAAAACAACGGAAACCGCTAGGCAGCAATTGCTTGAGGTGGAAGGTAAGTTTTTGTATCTGGATCAAATACAAGAAATTATTCCACCTAATGTAAATAAAAAAGACAGTGCCGAAATTGCCGAAAGTTATATCCGAAAATGGGTAACTGACGTGCTACTTTACGAAAATGCAAAACGGAATATTAGCAACAAAGCTGAAATTGATCAATTGCTCGAAGATTATAAGAAATCATTGATTATTCATCAATATCAACAAAAATTATTGCAAGAGCGACTCCCCAAAGAGCCAAACGAGGAAGATGTAAAAGCGTTTTATGATAAATACAAAAACCAATTGGTGCTGAAGGAAAATGTGATTCAAGGCATTTTACTTATAACACCTGCTAATGCGCCTCAACTGGCTAATGTACGTAATTGGGTACAATCGGGTAACACAAAAGCATTGGAAAATATTGATAAATATAGTATGCAACATGCTATAAGCGTTGATTATTTCGTCGACAAATGGATTTCGTTTTCGACCATACAGAAAAAATTACCTTTGCAACTCGAAGACCAAACTTCGTATTTATCGGGTCGCAGGTTTGTGGAATTGAGCGATAGTACAAAGCATTATTTTTTGAATATTAAAGCATCGCGATTGATTGGTCAAACGGAGCCTTACGACATGGCCAAACCAAAAATCATTGACCTAATAATGAATAAATTAAAAGCCGATTTTATAACTAATTTCGAAAGTGATATTTACAACGATGCCATAAAAAACGAATCGGTAACTTTTTTCAATAAAAAATAATAAATCGGCATTAAGCTGAATAAGAATAAATTATGAACAAGAAAATTTTATTATCTGCCATTACACTGCTGTTACTTACAACAAATTTATTTAGTCAATCCAACATTATCGACGAAGTAATATGGATTGTAGGCGACGAATCGATACTTCGTTCGGAAGTGGAAGAACAACGCCTGCGTGCACAATACGAAGGCACACCACTGCAAGGCGACCCCTATTGTGTAATTCCAGAACAAATTGCAATAAACAAACTTTTTTTACACCAAGCTGTGCTTGACAGTATTGAAGTAAGCGAAAGTAATGTAATGAATCAAGTGGAAAACAGATTAAGTTTTTTCATTTCGCAAATTGGCTCCAAAGAAAAAATGGAAGAATATTTTAATAAAAAAACAACCGATTTGCGCGAAGATTTACGAAATAGCATACGTGAGCAAATGATAATTCAGCAGATGCAGCAAAAATTGGTGGGCAATATTAAATCCACACCTGCCGATGTTCGCCGCTATTTTAACAACTTAAATACCGACAGTATACCCAATGTGCCAGCACAAGTGGAATTGCAAATAATTAGTTTTGAGCCTCCTGTGCCTATCGAAGAAACAAACCGCATTAAAGAACGCTTACGCGATTATACCGAACGTGCTAACAAAGGAACAACTGATTTTTCGGTTTTAGCGCGCTTGTACTCCGAGGATACCGAAAGTGCTAAACGCGGTGGAGAATTGGGATTTATGGGTCGTGGGCAACTTGTACCTGAATTTGCAACCGTTGCTTTTAACCTCACCGACCCTAAAAAAGTATCGCGTGTGGTGCAAAGCGAATTTGGTTACCATATCATTCAGCTTATCGAAAAACGTGGCGACCGACTTAATTGCCGCCATATTTTATTGAAACCTCGCATTTCGCTTTCCGACAAAACAAAAGCAATTCAACGCTTGGATTCCATTGCCGACCTTGTTCGTAATTCGAAAACAACTTTTGAACAAGCTGTAATCTATTATTCGCAAGATAAAAATACCGCTATGAATGCTGGACTTATGTTGAACGAAAAATCAGGTACATCAAAATTTGAGTATCAAGACTTGCCGCAAGAAGTGGCAAAAGTGGTTTATGGCATGAATGTGGGTGAACTATCGAAACCTTTTTCGATGATAAACCCTAAAACCAACAAAGAAGTAGTAGCAGTGGTAAAAGTAAAATCGAAAACGTCCAGTCACAAAGCCAACTTAATTGACGATTATCAAATGCTAAGGAGCTATTACGAAGGAAAGAAAAAAGAAGAATTTATTACCAATTGGATTGTGAAAAAGCAAAAAGAAACCTATATCAGCATTGATCCAGCTTGGCAAAAATGCGAATTTCAATATCCAGGATGGATTAAGAAGTAATTAGGAGTTAGGAATTACGAGTTAGGAATTAAAGATATTTTTTTTGAAAATGGGAATCCATTTAAAAGCTTTACCTCAACTAAAGTACATCGTTTTTGGCGGTGTGCTTTGTTTGTTTTTTACAATTTTGACTGCCCAAGTCCGACCTGGTCAATTGCGCAAAGAAATACTTAACAACCAACAAGTTAAACAAAACAAAGCTACCACAACCACTTCGAAGCCACGTAAAAAAACGCCTTTTGTGTTTTCGAAAAAGCCGTTAGCGCCTATTGTAAACCCTCTTAATAATAAACAAGCAACGCTTGTATACCTCGAAAACACCGAAACGCTAGCCTATGATCAGTTTACAAATCCTGACCTGAAAATATTAAAAGGCAATGTACGTTTCAAGCACGATAACGCTTATCTTTATTGCGACAGCGCTTATTTTTACGAAAAAGCCAACTCGCTCGATGCATTCAGCAATGTACGTATAGTTCAAGGAGATACACTCTTTGTTTATGGCGATTTTTTGTATTACGATGGCAATTTAAAATTGGCTAAACTACGTCGAAATGCCAAAATGGTGAATAAAAAAACCACACTTACAACGGATAGTTTAAATTTCGACCGAAATACGAATTTGGCTTATTACTATACGGGAGGCAAAATTGTTGACCCTGAAAACACGCTTACTTCGGTTTGGGGACAATACAATACAAGTACCAGCGATGCATTGTTCCGCAATAAAGTTTTGCTTACAAACAAAAACTACACTATGACTTCGGATACATTGCAGTACAATACAAAAACCAATGTATCGAATATTGTGGGTCCAACACATATTATTTATCAAAACGAAACCGACATTTATACCAACAAAGGCTGGTACAATACATCTACCGAACGCATGATGCTCCTTAATCGCTCATTGGTAGTGCATAAAGATGGCAAAACCATTGTAGGCGATACCGTTTTTTACGATAAAGCCAAAAAATACGGCGAGGCTTTTGTAAATGTAGTAATGACGGATTCAGTTCAAAAATCGACGCTTTATGGCGATTATGTTTTTTATAACGAACTCACCGAAGCTGGGTTGGCTACCGACTCGGCTTTGTTGGTCGACTGGTCGACTAAGGACACCATGTGGGTACATGCCGACACGCTTCGCACATTTAAAGATTCAATTTTCGATGTTGCCAAAGGCATTATGAATGTGCGATTGTATCGCAATGATGTACAGGGAATATGCGACACCTTGTTTTTTTCGGCACGCGATTCTATTATCAATATGAAAGGTGAACCAGTACTTTGGGCTGAAAAAAATCAGTTGTCGGGCGATCTTATTCAAGCATTTACCAAAAACCAAAAAGTAGAACGTATTCACATTCAGCAATCGGCCATCGCTATTCAAAAAGAAGACTCGCTATTTTACAATCAACTATCGGGCAAGGAAATAATAGCGCACGTTGATAGCGGTGAACTCAAAAGAGTACATGTAAATGGCAATGCCGAAACCATATATTACCCACGCGATGAGGCCGACTCCACCCTGATAGGGCTAAATAAAACCGAAAGCAGTTATGTGGTGATGTATTTGAAAAACAAAAAAGCGGACAAGATAGTAATGACAGCGGCTACAAGTGGTGTGATGTATCCTATAGGTCAGCTCAAAGGTGGCGAATTATATTTGAAAAACTTTTTTTGGCTCGATAAGCAACGCCCTACCACTAGCAGCGATGTACTATTAACTGTTCCAAAAGAAACACGTGTGAAAATTGGGACAAGCTCGCTTATGGGAGCCGGCTCGCCTGATAACGATACCAGTAATGAAGGACAAAACACGTCCAAATCGGGTCAAAATAAACCAATAAACACATCGAATAGAGCTAGTCAAAACACGAGATAAATGTGAATTTAGTGTTGCAAATGTCGAAATATTTCAGTATGCATTGCCAATATTTTTATTATTTTTGATCCAAAAAAGATGTTTGTATTAAAAATATTTTGTAATTTTACATTCAAATAAAAAGCAAATTATATGATTTATAAATTTACTGTATTATCTGATGAAGTTGACAATTTTGTCAGAGTTATTAAAATCGATCCCGAAGCAACTTTTTTCGACCTTCACAACACGATTCTCGAATCGGTAAAATACGATAAAAATCAAATGACCTCGTTTTTTATCTGTTCCGACGAATGGGAAAAAGAACAAGAAGTTACGCTCATTGAAATGGATTCGAGCTCAGAATACGATAATTTGGTAATGGACAAAACCAAACTAGAGGAATTGCTTGACGACGAGAAACAGAAGTTGCTTTACGTTTTTGATATGATTTCGGACAGAGCATTCTTTATTGAACTTACCGAAATTATTCCAGGAAAATCAGTTTCAAAACCAGAAGTGGTTTCAACTGAAGGAAAAGCTCCACAGCAAATTATGGCCGAAGAGGCAATTACGGTTGCTCCAAAATTAAACTTAGATGAGAATTTTTATGGCGACGAAGATTTTAATATCGATGAGCTAGACGAAGAAGGATTTGGCGATATGAATTTCGACGACAGCACTTTATTTGCCGACGATTCGAAATTATAATCGTTTACAACAAAATATTAAAAGAAGACAGGAAGTAGCAGTGCGGTATTTTCTGTCTTTTTTAGTTTGAAATATTCTATTTTTAAACATGCAAAACGCTACAAATAAAACACTTTTGGTAGTTCTTGGCCCTACGGGAGTTGGAAAAACCGAAATTAGCCTACAATTGGCTGAGCATTTTGCATGTCCTATTGTGTCGTCGGACTCCCGGCAGTTTTACCGCGAACTGAAAATTGGAACCGCCGCCCCTACCGAGCAGGAATTGAGCCGAGCAACACATTATTTTATTGGTTCACATTCTATACACGATACCTACAATGCTGGTCAGTACGAGACCGATGTAATGGAATTGCTCTCAAAACTGTTCAAAACGAATGATGTGGTAATGCTTGTAGGCGGTTCCATGATGTATATTGATGCTGTTTGTAATGGTATTGACGACATACCCAATGTGGATGAAGCTACACGCGCATTTTGGCTGAACGAATACGAACAAAAAGGGCTTGAGTTTGTTCAGAATGAATTGAAACGACTCGACCCTGTTCATTTTGCCGAAGTGGACATTTTAAACCCCAAACGAATACTACACGCCTTGGAAATTTGCAGTATTATTGGCAAACCTTATTCGGAGGTGCGTACAGGCATACGAAAAGAACGACCATTCAACATTCTGAAACTTGGATTAAACAGGCCAAGACCTGAATTGTACGAACGGATTAATGCACGTGTGCTTCAAATGATTGCCGATGGACTAATTGCCGAAGCGCAACAGTTTTTTGAATTCAAACATTTAAATACATTAAAT
This sequence comes from uncultured Paludibacter sp., assembly GCA_964466415.1. Taxonomy (GTDB): domain Bacteria; phylum Bacteroidota; class Bacteroidia; order Bacteroidales; family Paludibacteraceae; genus Paludibacter. The sequence goes on along the minus strand of CAYXQZ010000034.1, from coordinate 1,546 downwards.
ACAGTAGGCTACAAGGAGTTATATGAATACATGCAAGGAAAATGGCCGCTTGACTTTGCGGTGAATATGATTCAACAAAATTCGCGTCGATACGCTAAGCGGCAACTCACTTGGTTTAATCGCGACAAAGAAATTCATTGGTTTCATCCTGCTAACGAAGAGCAGATTTTTGAATTTACAAAATTACAAATGGCTCAAAATGAATTAAACAACTAATCATGTTCAAATTATTTAAAAACGTTGATAATAAATCCTATAAGCCAAAACACGGCGCATTGGATATTTTTAAATATATAGGTCCTGGTTTATTAGTAACAGTAGGGTTTATTGATCCAGGAAACTGGGCATCCAACTTGGCCGCTGGTGCCGATTTTGGTTACGCTTTGCTATGGATGGTTACACTGTCGACCATAATGTTGATATTTTTGCAACACAATGTGGCTCACCTTGGCATTGCCACAGGACTTTGCCTATCCGAAGCCGCCGCCATACACTTAAAGCCTCGCTATTCCAAAGCACTTTTGTCGTCGGCCATGATGGCATCAATTTCCACATCCTTAGCCGAAATACTTGGTGGAGCCATAGCACTGAATATGCTGTTTGACATACCCATACGAGCAGCGGCAGTGCTGGTTACGCTTTTTGTATTTGTAATGCTCTATACCAATTCGTACCGAATTATCGAAAAATGGATAATCGCTTTTGTTTCGGTTATTGGTTTATCGTTTTTGTACGAACTTTCGTTGGTCAATATTGATTGGAATGGCGCCATTTCGGGCTGGGTAACACCTCAATTTCCTCCGGGTTCCATGATCGTAATTATGAGTGTATTAGGTGCAGTTGTTATGCCTCACAATTTATTTTTACATTCCGAAGTAATCCAAAGCCGGCAATGGAATTTACAGGATGAGAAAATTATTAAAAAACAATTACGATATGAGTTTCTGGATACTTTGGTATCCATGCTTATAGGTTGGGCCATAAATAGTGCTATGATTTTATTGGCGGCAGCCACATTTTTCAAAACCAAAACACCAGTTTCGGAACTTCAGCAAGCCAATCATTTGTTGGTGCCTTTGTTGGGTAATAATGCAGCGGTGGTTTTTGCAGTAGCCTTGCTCTTTTCGGGATTAGCATCAACCATAACTTCGGGCATGGCAGCCGGTAGTATTTTTGCCGGCATGTACAAAGAACCTTATGACATTAAAGACAATCACTCACGCATAGGTGTGGCACTGTCGTTACTTATTGCTCTTGGAGCTATTATGCTCATTAGCAATCCATTTCAGGGTCTTATTATTTCGCAAATGTTATTAAGTATTCAATTGCCATTCACCATATTTATGCAAATTTACCTTACTTCGTCCAAAAAAGTAATGGGTAAATACGTTAATTCCACCGCCTCCAAAATTGTACTATTCACATTAGGAGCTATCGTTACATTGCTTAATATTGCACTGTTTGTTAGTTTCTTTGTATAAAAAAAAATATATGAAACGATTAAATTTAGTATTGATTCTATTGCTAGTAATGCAGTTTGGTTTTT
>CAYXQZ010000033.1:21596-24825 GCA_964466415.1 uncultured Paludibacter sp. | reverse complement strand
TCTCATACTGTATATATTATTGCAGAATTCAATAATCTTAGTACTCTGCCTAGCTGCAACAAAAATTGAAAGAATTAAATCTATTCTTCTCCTAATTGCATTTTTTCAACGTAAACCGCGTGGATTTTTTGGTCACGTTTTACTACCGAAGGTTTGTCGAAACATTGACGACGACGAAGTTCTTTTACTACACCGGTTTTTTCAAATTTACGTTTGAATTTTTTTAATGCTCTCTCAATGTTTTCGCCTTCTTTTACAGGTACTACGATCATAATAATGAATTAATTAATATGTTTATTTTTGTTTTTTAAATTCGGACTGCAAAGATATACATTCATTTTGAATTGACAAAACATTACCGAATAAAATTGTTTTAAAATGAATAACTTAATAGATAAAGTTATATTATTCAAGCCCTTCGAGGTCTTTTTGAGCCTCCTGTTCCGATTGCTGCTTTATAGTTTCGAACTGCTCATCTACTTCAACTACATCCTTTACAAACACTTCTTTGCCTATTACAGTCAGAAAATTAGCAAATACAAACAATAAAACCAATTTTGGGAATAGCTTTTCGCGTTGGCGAAACACTGTAATCAATGCAAATATAAATGCTAATGCGATAGGAATAAGTGCCAACGTACCAAAAGGTAATATAGTTAATACAACACCTAAAACTCCAAAAACGAGGGAGAGTATAATTAAAAATCGGTTCATTTTTTAAAAAATTTTAATGTTAAATACCCGATGCCGAGGTTAGTGTTAACTGCCCTACTCCTACTGGAATGCTAAACTTAATAAGTGCAGGCACTTTTTTAGCATCGGCAGTCAAATAAATCAAATTTTTATCTTTGCCCTTCAACTTATTAGTATTAGCCACAATAGCCAATTTATAGCATTCTTTTTTGCCTAAATTACCAGCTTGAACTGTTTCTTTACCAATGTATTTTACCGACACTGGATGTTGTTTTTCGTCGAATACGAGTACAAAAGACACGGCACTACCAGGCTTCATAGCAGCAAAATTTGTTGTACGTAATTTATAGATAAGCGTTACTACATCGATAGTAGAAGCACCAATTTTAAATGTATTTTGCTTCTCCGGACGGTTACCTCGCTTTACAACACTTTTAACGGTAGTACCATCGGGTTGAAATGTGTATTTTTCGGTTTTAGAATAACCACCTTCAAAAATACTTCGTTTATAAAGCGATGGTTTAAAACTTGTAGGATTAACATAAGACTCGTAAATATCGCGAATCTTAAAATAACTATCCCACTTATTAAAAGTAGCCATTTCGAGCCTTAAATGCAAGTAGTTGTTTTTGGCTGTTTGCATCGACGATGTAGACATGGTAAGCTGAGCTAAATTGGTCATTAAACCACTCACCTCGTACGAGCCAGCAAAAACCAAACGTTCACCAGCTTTTATTTGGGCATTTGCAACAAAAGCACCTAAAGCAAAACAGAAAATTAACAATAATCTTTTTAACATTGAAATTGTAAATTCTTGGCGAGCCAAGCAGCAAGCCGATTAGTAAATGAATAAATTGTAAATAAGGTTTACGCTTCGCCCCCACCAAATCCCATTGGCATAGGTGGAATAAATTGATTATCAGGAATCATAATTTTGCCATTCTGAGCTTCGAACTTAGCAATATTATCCTGCAAAGCAAACATCAAACGCTTAGCATGTTCGGGGGTTAGGATTATGCGCGATTTTACATTGGCCTTTGGAGTACCAGGCATAATACGAACAAAATCGACAACAAATTCGGATGTTGAATGTGAAATAATAGCGAGGTTTGAATAAATACCTTCAGCAATTTCGGCCGAAAGTTCGATATTTAACTGATTTTCTTGCTCTTCCATAAAGGATATTTTTTTGTTTTAAATAATACTTATTGTAGCTTGCAAAGTTACAATTTTTTATTGAAAACAAATCAATTCAAAAACTATTCTTCCGTTTTTAAAAGAAAACGTGCAATGCGTCGGGTACGTTGCGACAACATAATGGTTCGACCAGCAGTTGTTTTTTCAATAATACTATCATTCGTTCCACGTATGGTTAACAATTCCAAATCGGTGTTGTACGATACTTTGAATTCATTTCCTAGTTCATCCAATGCTGCATTCAGATAGCGTGTATTATCCACACAAACCGAAATACTGATAGCCGAACTTTGAATAAGCGATATTTTAAGTCGGTGTTTATTAAACACTGTAAAAGCTTTCGAAAGACTTTCTTCCAACACAAACGAAAAATCGCGGGGACGTATGGTAACTAACACCAAGTTTTTGCGCAAAATAAGTACAGGTACATCTATCGGCTTTGCAGTGCTAGCCTTAATAACAGAACCAGCCTCTGTAGGACTACCAAATGGACGAACAAAGAGCGGAATCTGCTTGTTTTCGAGCGGCTTAATGGTTTTAGGGTGAATTATTTGAGCACCACTATAGGCCAACTCTACTGCATCCAAATAAGTAAGTTCGGGTATCAACACCGTATTATCAAATAGGCGTGGGTCGGCATTCAAAATGCCAGGAACATCTTTCCATATTGATACACTTTCGGCATCGAGCAAGTTACCAACAACAGCAGCAGTATAATCCGAACCTTCGCGGCCTAAGGTTGTAGGATCACCTTTTAGATTGGAACCAATAAAACCCTGACCAATATAAATGCGTGCATCATTAAAATTAGCAGCAGCTTTGAGTCGAATTTTGGATTCGTCCATACGCACATTCGCTTCGCGGTGATTACTATCCGTCATCAACAGCTTACGCATATCCAGCCAAGTATTTGTCACACCCGATTCTTGCAAAAATGCCGAAACAATACGTGTTGAAATAAGCTCGCCATACGAAACCAAATAATCGTAACAACGATCATAATCGTCGGCAATAGCCGTATTGATATAATTTTTAAGGCTATCGAAAAGTGGCTTAACGGCTAAAAAACCTAGCTCAGGATGCGCAAACAACTCACCAATAATCTCGGCATGATATTGTTCTACTTCTTGTAATTTAGCGAGCGAAGCCGTTTTGTCGGTTTTCATAAAATGGTCCAACACCACTTCCATAGCGTTGGTGGTTTTACCCATAGCCGACACCACAATAAACAAATGCCCGTCGACTCCCGAAACTATTTTTACGATATTACGAATACCATCGGCCGACTTAACCGATGCTCCTCCAAATTTATATACTTTCATATTGTTGATGTGATGAT
>CAYXQZ010000033.1:20252-21496 GCA_964466415.1 uncultured Paludibacter sp. | reverse complement strand
AATCCAGCTACGTTTGCACCTTTCATATAATTGATGTATCCATCGGCTTCCTTGCCGTATTTTAAACACTGTGTATGTATTTCGCTCATAATCTGATGCAGTTTTTCATCCACTTCAGCAGCTGTCCACGAAATATGCATGGCATTTTGAGTCATTTCGAGACCTGAAGTAGCCACGCCGCCAGCATTTACCGCTTTACCCGGACCGTACATTATTTTATGTTTCAAAAACAAATCAATGGCTTCGGGTGTGCAACCCATATTCGAAATTTCGGCTACGCATATTACACCATTTTTAATTAGCAATTCGGCATCTGCTTCGTTCAGTTCGTTTTGTGTGGCGCAAGGCAGTGCTATATCCACTTTCACTTCCCAAGGACGACGATTGGGAACAAAAACAGCTCCAAATTTTTCGGCATAAGGTTCCACTATATCGTTGCAAGTAGCGCGTAGGTCGAGCATATACTCAATTTTTTCGCCTGAAATTCCTGCAGCATCATAAATATAGCCATCAGGACCTGAAATAGTAACCACTTTAGCACCCAGTTCGGTAGCTTTGATAGCCGCTCCCCAAGCCACGTTACCAAAACCAGAAAGCGCAATTGTCTTGTCCTTAATATCAATTCCAGCATTTTCGAGCATGTGGTGCACAAAATACAAACCACCAAAACCAGTAGCCTCGGGGCGAATGAGCGACCCACCAAATTCGAGATTTTTACCTGTAAGCACACCCGTATTTTCGCGAGCTAGTTTGCGATACATGCCATACATATACGCCACTTCACGTCCACCAACACCTATATCGCCAGCAGGAACATCTGTGTCTGGACCAATGTATCTCCACAATTCGAGCATAAAAGCCTGACAAAAACGCATTACTTCGGCATCCGATTTACCTTTGGGGTTAAAATCCGAACCACCTTTACCACCACCCATAGGCAATGTAGTAAGTGCATTTTTAAATATTTGTTCAAAACCTAAGAACTTAAGAATGGATAAATTTACCGAAGGGTGAAAACGCAAACCGCCTTTATAAGGGCCAATGGCATTGTTAAACTGCACACGATAACCGAGATTAATCTGCACATCGCCTCGGTCGTCGACCCAAGGAATTTTAAATGAGAAAATGCGATCAGGTTCAACTAAGCGTTCGGCAATTTTAGCTTTTTCAAATTCGGGATGATTATTATATTCGTCTTCTATAGTAATTAAAACTTCTTTTACTGCCTGTAGATACTCGTATTC
>CAYXQZ010000033.1:3394-20152 GCA_964466415.1 uncultured Paludibacter sp. | reverse complement strand
ATTCGTCTTCTATAGTAATTAAAACTTCTTTTACTGCCTGTAGATACTCGTATTCGCCTGGATGTTTAGCTTCGAGTTGTTGGATTAGTTTTTCGATATTCATAATATTAATTTGAAGATTTGAAAATTTGAGGATTTGAAGATTTGAGGATTTGAAGATTTGAAAACAAATGGTAAATGGTAAATGGATAAATTGTAAATGAATACGTTGCTTACAAATTGAAAGTATCTAATTATGTTTTAATTTACCGAGTAAATATTCTGACATTATGCAAGTTAAATAATAAATTACAACCATTTTTACTTTCAATAAATCAAATTTACAGGTATTTACTTGTCATTTTGCTTACACTTCGTTTGCGGTGCAATTTTAATACAAATATTTGTAATGAAAAAATATTTCGATAGTTTTTTTGAAAAAATATGCATTTTATTGTTTATTCGGATATTTCAGAATATATTTACAGCGGAATTTGGGGGCACTTCGTGCGGAATTGGTGCTTCGCGTTATTAAGCACTTCGTGCGTTATTAGCTTCGCGTTAGTGGTGCTTCGCACGTTATTAGCCCTGCCTGCCGCAGGCAAGTGCGCGATATTGGTGCTGCGCCGTTATTAATTGACAAAAATTGAGACAGTTGTACTTTGACATTAGGCTTTTGACATTAGACTTTTGACATTAGACTTAAAAAAATGAATACACCGAACATTAAAAAATTATATTTCAAAGATACTTCGTTTGCGAACTTAATGCATCATCGTATATACAATGTTTTGCTCTATGCCAGCAAATACGATGCTTTTGTGCTTGAGGAGGATGGGCGAATTGATGAGAAACTGTTTAACGAATATACTTCGCTTAACTTACGTTTTCCTCCACGATTTACACTTGTTTCGTCCGAAGAAGAGGCTAATGAGCTGCTACGTACTCGCACGTATGAATTAATAATTTCCATGCCAAGTGGCGACAGCATAAATCCTTTTGAATGGGCTAAGAAAGTTAAAAAGAAATTTACCGAAATACCGATTGTTGTACTTACTCCCTTCTCAAAATCAGTTTCGCTACGTATTTCGAACGAAGACCTTACGGCTATTGATTATGTATTCAGCTGGCTAGGAAATACCGATTTACTGTTGGCCATTATTAAACTCATTGAGGACAAAATGAATGTTGATGAGGATGTAAACTCGGTGGGTGTGCAAGTAATTTTATTTGTCGAAGATTCCATTCGTTTTTACTCTTCCATTGTACCACAGCTATTTAAGTACGTTTTTAAACAGTCGCGGTCGTTTATGACCGAAGCTCTGAATGAGCATGAGCAAATGCTACGCATGCGCGGACGTCCCAAAATTCTACTGGCTCGTTCGTACGAGGAAGCGCAAACGCTTTACGACAAATATAGCAAAAACATGCTCGGCGTAATTACGGATGTGAGCTATTTTAAAGGGGGAAAGAAAAATAAAACTGCGGGTATTGAGCTAAGCAAATACATTCGTTGTTTCGATAAAAAGATTCCAATTATTGTGGAATCGACCGAAAACAACAACAAAGCGGGTGCCGATGAAGTTGAAGCTGCTTTTATCAATAAACTCTCCAAAACTTTTCAACTTGAACTACGCGAAACCATTACAAACAACTTTGGCTTTGGCGATTTTGTGTTTCTCCACCCCGAAACTGGCAACGAAGAGGCACGTGTAGTAAACTTACGTGGACTGCAAGAAATAATTTTCAAGATAAGCGACGAAACATTGCTTTATCACGTATCGCGCAATAATATTTCGAGATGGCTTTATTCGCGCGCCATGTTTCCACTGGCCGAATTTTTGAAAAATATTAGCGTCGAAAACTATGCAGGTGGCGACATGAATAAAGTGCGCCAAGTAATTTTCGAAGCCATTGTAAACTATCGAAAAGTTAAGAATCGAGGCATTGTAGCTGTTTTTCAGCGCGATAGATTTGACCAATATTCCAATTTTGCACGCATTGGCGAAGGCTCATTAGGCGGCAAAGGTCGTGGATTGGCATTTATCGATGCCATGATTAAACGAAATGAAGCGTTCGAAAACTATGAAAATGTACAAATTACCATTCCAAAAACAGTGGTTCTGTGCACCGATATTTTTTCGGAATTTATGGAAACAAATGCACTTTATCCAATTGCCTTATCGGATATAAGTGATGAAGAAATTCTGTCGGCTTTTCTAAAAGCACATTTACCTAAAGCTTTGATAGCCGATTTACATACATTTGTTGGTGCAATTAACGCGCCTATTGCTGTGCGCTCGTCGAGTTTGCTCGAAGATTCACACTACCAACCATTTGCCGGCATATACGCCACTTACATGGTGCCTTTAAATAGCACAAGCAAAACACACATGCTTGTAATGATAACCGAGGCTATAAAGGCCGTTTATGCATCGGTGTTTTACCGCGATAGTAAAGCATATATGACTGCTACTAAAAATGTAATTGACGAGGAAAAAATGGCCATTGTATTGCAAGAAATATGTGGAAAAGCATACGAAAACCGCTACTATCCTTCGTTTTCGGGCGTAATGCGATCGTTAAACTATTACCCTATTGGGGCCGAACAACCCGAAGATGGTATTGTAAATGTGGCACTTGGACTTGGAAAACACATTATGGACGGTGGACTCTCGTTACGTTTTTCGCCTGCATATCCTCAAAATGCATTGCAAACCAGCACCTTGGAATTGACATTAAAAGAAACGCAAACATCCTTCAACGCACTGGATTTATGCGCAACGTGCTTTATTCCTAAGGTAGAAGATGGTTTTAATATTTTAAAATTACCGATTCAAGAAGCGGAGAAAGATGGCACTTTAAAATACATTGCTTCGACTTATGATGTTTATAACGAAACAATTAACGATGGCATTTACGAAGGACGAAAGCTCATAACCTTTGCCAATATTTTAAAACATGATGTTTTTCCATTAGCATCGGTACTCAAAACGATTATGCAAATTGCACACGATGAAATGGGACGACCTATTGAAATTGAATTTGCAGTAAACCTAGACTATAGCGGCCTGAAACAGCATAATTTTTATTTATTGCAAATAAGGCCAATTGTCGACACCAAAGAAGTAATAAATGAAAACATAGGCGCTATAAACACTTCCGAGACAATCATCTCGAGCAAAAACGCATTGGGTCATGGCATAGTAAGCGATATTTACGATGTAGTTTATGTTCGCCCTGAGGCTTTTAAAGCCACTAATAACGAACGAATTGCCACCGAAATTGACAAAATAAACCGCCTGCTTATGTCCGAAAACCGTAATTATATTTTAGTTGGCCCCGGCCGTTGGGGTTCGAGTGATCCGTGGTTGGGCATACCTGTAAAGTGGTCGAATATATGCAATGCGCGTATCATTGTGGAGTCGGGATTGTCGCATTACCGAGTAGATCCAAGTCAGGGAACGCATTTTTTCCAAAACCTAACATCGTTGGGCGTAGCCTATTTCACCATTAATCCTTTTCAGAACGATGGAAGCTACAATGTGGATTTTTTAAATGAACAAGAGGCGCAAACCGAAAACGAACTCATTCGTCATATTCGTTTTGCAGCCCCCGTTGTAGCCAAAATTGATGGTCGAAAAAATATTGGTGTGATACTAAAACCCGAAGTTACACTTTAAAATTTATAACTTACGCCACCATTAAAATTAATACCCGGCAAAGGATAACCATAATTAATCTGATATTTTTGGTCGAGGAGATTGTTTCCACTAACAAATAATTCTAGATTTTTGATAGGACTACAAGCTATTCGGGCATTTAACAACAAATAATCGGGCTGAATGGATTTGGCAATGGCTGGATTTGGCGAAATAAATGTGTACAGTTTTTCAATGTATTGTGTAGACACATTCAAGTTCCAAATTTTATAACCGTAATTACCACTGATATTTAACTGCTGGCGAGGCGCTGCAACAACTGCTTTACTCAAATCCAAATAGCTATAATTGGCATGTAAATGTAGGTTTTTATTTACAGCATATTTGGCCGAAAACTCAACTCCCTGATTCGAAAACGACCCCACATTTTCCTTTTTCAGATTTGGGAAAATCCCTGTTACTTGTATCATATTTTGACCAATAACTTTGTAAGCTGTGAGTTCGAATCTTAGCTTATTATTGAGCAATGATTGCAACCAACTAATTTCATAATTCATCATGCGTTCAGGTTCCAAATTCGGATTTGGCACAGGCGCATTCATATACAATTCCATAATAGTTGGACTCCGGAAACCCTTTGAAACCGATGTTTTAAAACTTGTATTTTGATTTAAATTATACGTTAAACCAGCCATTGGAATCAATTCATTCCCAAATTTTGAGTTATTCTCGAACCTTAAACCTGCACTCAATGTAAACTTAGTGAACAGCGTTTGTTGCATATATGCATAAGCCGACAGTTCGTTTATTGTAACTAAAGTATCTTTTATTGGAAGTTGATTGATCATCCCACCATATTGTTTAAAATCGCCTCCTACAGTAACGCTATTATTCTTCAATAATTTAAACGTTTCGAAAAGCATAATACCACTACTTCTATCCGTTGAGCGAAACGGACTTAATGTGTTGTTAGGCAATTTATTATCAGGTAAAATATGTTCTCCAAAATTATGATACATTTTAAATGCACCATCCATACGAGCAAATTTATTTTCGATAGAAACAGAGGTTTTTCCTCGTAAAATATCGATACCAAATAGAACCGGAGCAGCAGCTACTGTATTAGGAGCAATTACTGGAGTTGGTGTTTTCCAAACTGGACCATTATCATTGGCATTGTATTTAGCAATATTAAAATCGGCCGAAAAATTCCAATTCTCATTAAACTCATAACCAACTTTTGTAAAACCGTTTGTAACTTTAAAATCGGTATTCGTACGTATTCCATCCGTTTGGTCGTGATTAGCAGAAGCAAAAACGCTGAACTTATCCTTTTTAAAACCTAAAGTACCATAATATTTTTGTGTATTATACGAACCGTACGACGCCCCGACGCTTCCACTAAAACCCTCTTTGCTGTTTTTACGCGTAATAATATTGATAACGCCACCCATGGCATTTGAACCATAAAGCAATGATGCTGGGCCACGAATAATCTCAACTTTCTCCACATCCGAAGCCACATAAGCATCCGGAAGTGGGTGACCAAAAATACCCTGATACTGCGGATGACCATCAATCAACACCAAGACACTTGTATTGGGAGAGCTACTCACACCTCGCATACTAATACTGCCTGAACCACCTGTAGCCACACCAAAACCAAGCACATTGCGTTCAGTAACAAAAACGCCTGGAGTAAACGTATTTAAAGCTGGCAAAATATTGATTTGCCCTGTGCGTTCAATCTCTTGTTTGGAAATTTGCGAAACCGACAGAGGAACTATTTTACGAGAAATCTCAGACTTTGATCCAGTTACCACCACTTCATCCAATCGAACAGAATCACGTATTCCACTTTGCGCAAAAACCGCAAGTCCTATCAGTTTTAAAACTATAACTAAATTGAATTTCCTCATTCTGTCTTATTAATTTAAAATACGTGTTATCAATCTAAATAATCGTGTTACCTATTGAACAAAAAAAATTAATCTACTTTGCTCATAATTAATTTACCATGTTCGATACCTTTAATGCCAATAAACGCATCCGAAAGTTCGGTTAACTTGTGCGAAGTTCCTTTAACAGCAATAATCTCCAAAATTTTATTTTCGGAAATATATAAACTTTGTACGGATAAAATTTCGGATAAAGCGTTATTCTTAATTTCGGATAAGCGTAACTGCGTGTCGTGTTTATTACATTCGTAAATTAACGTAATTGCCCCAGCCACAATATTATTGCACTTCCACTTTTTTTCGACTAAGTTCTTCTCTATCAAATGCCGAATGGCCTGCGACCTATTCGGAAACATATTTTCCTGAACATAAGCATCCAAAGCTTCGAGCAATTCATTTTCGAGGGAAACACCAAAACGGGCTACTGACATCGTGTTACGTTTTTACTTAAAAGTAGCACAAAGATACATCTAATTTTTAAATTACAAAAAAAATGGACTTAACTAACCCTCTACAGGAGTTTCGGGAGTTTGCAATGTTAGTTGTAAAAAAGCAGCATCCAACCATTTCCCAAACTTGAAGCCCACTTCTTTAAAAACACCAACTTGCTCGAATCCAAACGATTGATGCAAACCAATACTTACATCGTTAGCAGCATCAATTACGCCAATAATGCAATGATAGTTCTGAGCTTTTGCATTTTTTATAATCTCGGCTAATAAAATTTTGCCCAAACCTTGTCCGCGAAAATCACGATGTACATAGAGCGAATTTTCGATGGTATATCTGTAAGCTGGTCGCACCCGAAACTGACCGTACGAACCAAAGCCCATTAAACGACCTTCATTGTTAACCAATCCAACAACTGGGAAGTTGTGCTGTCGCTTGGTTTCGAACCAGACACGCATGCTTTCCATGGTCCATGGTTTATAGTCGTAAAGTGCTGTTGTATTTAATATTGCATCGTTAAAAATATCCAGAATTTGAGAAGCGAAATCATCGTTACAAGCTATTATTTGCATAACCAAAATTTATTTAAAGGATTTATTCAGTGGCGAAATTACTCAAAAATCAATTATCATCAAAAAAAAGCATTTAATTACTTTATAATCAAAATAAAAACACTATCTTTGCAGCCGCTTTTCGAGAAAAAGCATTAGGTATAACAAATTAAAAATTAAGAAAATGCCCGCAAAAATTAGATTGCAACGTCATGGTCGTAAAGGATATGCTTATTATCATATCGTTATTGCCGACAGTCGCGCACCACGTGATGGTAAATTTATCGAACGTATCGGTTCGTACAATCCTAACACTAACCCTGCAACCATCGATTTGAAATTCGAACGCGCTTTGTATTGGTTAACTACAGGAGCACAACCAACAGACACAACTCGTAACATTCTTTCGGCCGAAGGCGTGTTAATGAAAAAACACTTGTTGGAAGGTGTGAAAAAAGGAGCTTTTGATGCTGCTGAAGCCGACAAACGTTTCGAAGCATGGAAAGCATCGAAAGAAGCTAACGTAAACAAAACAAAAGAACAATTAGCTGCTGAAAAAGCAACTTCTGCAAAAGCCCGTATGGCTGCCGAAGTAGAAGTAAACAAAGCGAAAGCTGCTGAAATAGCTAAGAAAAAATCGGACGCTATAGCTGCTGCTGCCGAAGCCGAAGTTGCTGCTAACGCTCCAGCCGAAGTTGCTGCCGAAGAACCAGCTGAAGTTGCTGAATAAGTTCTATTCCTAAAAATACAAACTGCTCTCATAAAGTGTTAATCAACTTTTTGAGAGCAGTTTTTATTTATAACTATAATACTCAACTACTTATTTACGCCATCTGCCTCCACCAAAGTAGAAACCCAAATTTATTGTTAAATAGCTATTAGCCGAAGTGCCCACTTGTTGCATAATATTAGCAGCATCGTACATTTTGGTGCGAGGAATCATGTTATATTCCATGGCTAAACGAAGGCGTCCTAATTCAAATCCTCCACGGAAAGCAGCTCCAATTGTTCGTGATGGTAATGGAAAATCAGTATAAGTGTAATTAACCGATTGAGAAGGATCAAAATCCATTTTTATATCATAAATACTGTAAGAACCAAGCCCTGCTCCTACAAATGGTGCAAAGGCACTGCCATTGGGAAAATAATAATCTCCTACAATCATTGTGTTGCTACTAACATGCATGATTGCTGTTCCTGTTGTAGAACTAAGCTCCTGCATATCACGCACCATAAATGCTCCACCAATTTTCACCCCTACGTTAATGTTATCCTTAACATTATAACGTATATCCAATAAATCGATGGACATACCAGCTCCCATAGCAGGCAAACATAATCCGATATTTCCGGCTACTCGAATTTTACCTTGTTCTTGAGCCTGTAGACCAACAAACGATACTAAAAACAATAACACAAAAAAGAAGTTTTTCATAAAATAAAATGTTTTAAAATTTATATTAAATAATTGATAATTATTGATTTAAGCCTACACAAACAATACAAAATGTAATAATATGCATCATTAAACAGGCTAAAACCAAAATCAGCACAAAGATATAAAATTTATTCACATTGACTGAATATTAATTAACTTAATTTTCAAATACAATCAAAAAAAAAGCGAAACACCTAATTTAAAGGCATTTCGCTTTTTTATTTGACTTGACCTTGAAACAGATCAATCAATTGTAGTTTTATTCAGCAGCCTTTGCTTCTTCGGCAGCTGGTGCAACTGGCGCTTCTACTACAGGAGCAGCAATAGGTTCAGCTACTACAGTTTCAGCTTTTTTAGCGGCACTCGAACGACGTGTACGGGCTGCTTTTTTAGTTGCTTTATCTTTCAGCATGTTTTCGTTGTAATCAACTAACTCGATAATACACATTTCGGCATTATCACCCAAACGGAAACCTGTACGTAAAATACGTGTGAAACCACCTGGACGGTCAGCAATTTTCAATGAAATATTTTGAAACAATTCAGTAACTGCTTCTTTGTTTTGTAAGTTAGAAAAAACTAAACGACGCGAATGCGTAGTGTCGTCTTTGGCTTTGTTAAGCAATGGCTCCACATATACTCTAAGCGCTTTAGCTTTAGCAAGGGTTGTAGCTATTCTCTTATGTTCAATCAGAGAGATAGCCATATTGGACAACATTGCCTTTCTGTGAGCCGTTTTACGGCCTAAATGGTTGAATTTTTTATTATGTCTCATTTCTTTACTCTTTATCTAATTTATACTTTGCAAGATCCATTCCGAACGACAGATTAAGGCTTTCAAGCTTTTCGTCCAATTCGGTAAGCGATTTTTTACCAAAGTTGCGGAATTTTAGCAAATCGTGTTTATGGAAACCTGCCAATTCGCCCAATGTTTCAACATCGGCAGCCTTAAGACAGTTCAATGCACGTACCGAAAGTTCCAAATCAGTCAATTTGGTTTTCAGCAACTGACGCATGTGTAGTATTTCCTCATCGAATTCGCTGCTTTCTTCCCCTTCAACTATTTCCAACGAAATTTTTTCGTCGCTGAAAAGCATAAAGTGATGAATTAAAATTTTGGCAGCTTCTTTCAAGGCATCTTTTGGATGTATTGAACCATCGGTGTTGATATCGATAACCAATTTTTCGTAGTCGGTAACCTGCTCCACACGGAAGTTTTCGATTGTATATTTTACATTGCGTATGGGTGTAAAAATAGCATCAATAGGAATGATTCCAGCTTCACCGTTCGACACTTTGTTATCTTCGGCCGGAGTATATCCACGTCCTTTGTTAACAGCAATGTCAATTTGGAAATTAGCCGAAGGATCAAGTTCGCAAATCACCAATCCAGGGTTTAACACCTCGAATCCAGAGAAATATTTACCTATATCACCCGCTTTAAACTCACTTACTCCAGATACATTAATAGTTACCTTTTCGCTATCAACATCTTCGACAATCTGTTTGAAGCGAACTTGTTTCAGATTAAGAATAATATTGGTAACATCATCAATAACACCAGGTATAGTTGAATACTCATGATCAACACCGGCTATTTTTATCGATGTAATGGCAAAACCTTCTAATGAAGACAAAAGAATACGGCGTAAAGCATTACCAATAGTAATACCGTAACCTGGTTCAAGAGGACGGAATTCAAATTTACCTTGAAACGCGTCAGCCTCCAACATGATAACCTTTTCAGGTTTTTGAAATGCTAATATAGCCATGGTTTTACTTATTATTTAGAGTACAACTCAACGATTAATTGTTCTTTGATATTTTCTGGAATATCTTCGCGCTCAGGGATATGCAAATAAACACCTGATAATGAAGCAGCATTAAACTCAATCCAAGGATATTTTGTATGGTTGAATCCGTTTAACGAAGCAGCTATTACTTCCATCGATTTATCTTTTTCGCGAACTGCAATAACTTGTCCTGGACGAACATGATACGATGCAATGTTCACTACTTTACCATTAACAGTAATGTGTTTATGGCTCACTAACTGACGAGCACCTGAACGTGTAGGTGCAAAACCTAAACGATACACGATATTGTCGAGACGTGATTCAAGTAATTGCAACAATACCTCACCGGTAACACCTTTGGTACGTTGCGCTTTTTCGTACATATTACGGAATTGTTTTTCCAATACACCATAAGTGTATTTGGCTTTTTGCTTTTCGCGTAACTGTATACCATATTCCGACGTTTTTTTGCGTCGGTTTTGTCCGTGTTGTCCAGGAGGATAATTCTTTTTCGCTAACACTTTATCAGGTCCGAAAATAGCTTCACCTAGCTTACGGGCAATTTTTGACTTTGGTCCAATATATCTTGCCATTTTTCTTTTATTTTTTTATTTATTATAAAATGATTTGTCATTCCACTTCGTACATACCGATTTTTGCCGCGACTGCTGAGAGGTTAAATACTGCAATCATAAACCGAGACAACTACTTAGTACAAACAAATCTTGTTAATTATCAAATCTTCAATCCCAATAGTTATCAGGACAAATTAAATAATCTTCAAATTAAACGCGTCTGCGTTTTGGAGGACGACAGCCATTGTGTGGAAGTGGTGTAACGTCAACAATTTCAATCACTTCGATACCTGCACCATGTACAGTACGAATTGCAGATTCACGACCATTACCCGGACCTTTAACGTAAGCTTTCACTTTGCGCAATCCTAAATCGAATGCAACTTTCGAACAATCCTGAGCTGCCATTTGTGCAGCATAAGGGGTGTTTTTCTTTGAGCCACGGAAACCCATTTTACCTGCCGACGACCATGATATTACCTGACCGCTGCCATTTGTAAGGGTTACAATGATATTGTTAAACGATGAGTGTACATGTAATTGACCTGCACCATCAACTTTAACAATTCTTTTCTTGGCTGCAACTGTTTTCTTTGCCATATTAGTTAAATAATTTTTTTAGCTTTTCTAAAATTCGCTAACAGTTAAACCTTATTTAGTTGCTTTTTTCTTGTTTGCAACTGTTTTCTTTTTACCTTTACGAGTACGAGCATTGTTTTTCGTACTTTGTCCTCTCAATGGGAGACCGATACGATGACGAACTCCACGGTAACAACCAATATCCATCAAGCGTTTGATGTTTAGTTGTACTTCCGAACGAAGATCACCCTCTACTTTGTATCCGGCGCCAATGATTTCGCGGATTTTAGCTGCCTGGTCGTCAGTCCAATCTTTTACTTTGATGTTGATGTCAACACCAGCGTCTTCTAAAATCTTTTTTGCATTACTGCGACCTATTCCGTAGATATAAGTCAATCCAACTTCCCCACGTTTGTTCTGGGGTAAATCTACTCCTACAATTCTTATAGCCATAAACTTAATTTATTTTGCTTATAAAATTTTTATTTATCCCTGACGTTGTTTGTACTTGGGATTCTTTTTGTTAATAACGTATAAGCGACCTTTACGGCGAACGATTTTACAATCGTCGGTGCGCTTTTTTACCGATGCTCTTACTTTCATATTCTGAAGATATTTAATTTTGTTTTTCTTCTTTTGTGAATATCAAATTAATTATTAATTGTTAATTATTAATTATTAATTATCAATTTTATTTATAACGGAACGATATGCGTCCTTTCGATAAATCGTAGGGCGACATTTCAACTTTTACTCTATCGCCAGGTAAAATTTTAATATAATGCATACGCATTTTACCTGAAATATGAGCTGTTATAACGTGACCGTTTTCCAGTTCAACCCGAAACATAGCATTTGATAATGCTTCAATGATAGTTCCGTCTTGCTCAATTGCTGCTTGTTTGGCCATAAATTAAATTGCTTTGTTGCCTAATACTTGTTCTATATATTCGAAACTTGATAATATATCTGCTTTACCACGCCTTATTGCAATGGAATGTTCGAAATGTGCTGAAATTTTACGATCGACTGTACGTGTTGTCCAACCATCTTTTTCGAACGTTAGTTGCCTTTTTCCCATGTTAATCATAGGTTCAATGGCAATTGTCATTCCTGATTTCAGCATTACACCATTTCCGCGTCGTCCATAATTTGGAACTTCGGGTGCTTCGTGTAAATTTCGTCCTACGCCATGTCCAATCATTTCGCGAACTACCGAGTAACCTCTTTGTTCGCAGTAATCTTGTATGGCATACCCTACATCACCTAGTCGTTTTCCCTCTTGTGCCTGTTCAATACCTTTGTAAAGCGATTCTTTAGTGGCGCGAAGTAAATCAACAATTTCGGGCTTTACATTGCCTACACAAAAGGTGTAAGCCGAATCGCCATGAAATCCATTTTTATATACTCCACAATCTACCGAAACTATATCGCCTTCCTGTAATACTACTTCAACCGAAGGAATTCCGTGTACTACTTCATCGTTAACCGACGTACAAATTGACTTCGGAAAATTATGATATCCTAAAAAGCCAGGAACTGCGCCATTGTCTCTGATATATGTATCAGCAAGCTTGTTCAAGTCTTCGGTAGTAACACCCGGTGCAACTATTTTTGCAATTTCAGCTAATGTTTTAGCTACTATCTGATTACTGATTCGAAGCAATTCAATTTCCTCATCAGATTTCAAATAAATCATTCTGTTCGATTATTAGTAAGCTGAAGCTCCACCAGTACGACCTTTAATTCGTCCCGATTTCATTAATCCATCATAATGACGCATCAACAAGTGACTTTCAATTTGTTGTAGTGTATCAAGCACCACCCCTACTAAAATCAATAATGATGTTCCACCAAAAAACTGAGCAAACTCCTGATTAATACCAAGTAACGACGCAAATGCTGGCATAATTGCCACTAATGCTAGAAACATAGATCCTGGCAGTGTAATACGCGACATAACATCATCAAGATATTCAGCAGTACGTTTTCCTGGTTTAATACCTGGTATAAAACCATTATTACGTTTCATTTCCTCGGCCATCTGCGTTGGATTAATTGTTATTGCTGTATAGAAATACGTAAAAGCAATAATCATTAATGCAAAAACAAAGTTGTACCAAAAACCAGTATTATTCATAAATGCACCAACAAAACTACTGATAGTTTCGGAGTGAGCAAAACCAGCTAATGTAACAGGTATAAACATAATAGCTTGAGCAAAAATGATAGGCATAACACCTGCAGCATTCACTTTTAAAGGAATATACTGACGCACACCACCATATTGTTTGTTTCCAACTACACGTTTAGCATATTGTACTGGAATTTTGCGAGTACCCTGAACTAACAGAATTGAGGCAGCAATAACCAATAACAAGAATACCAATTCGAGAAGGAACATTACTAAACCACCACCTGAATCGTTCAAGCGCGAAGCAAATTCTTTAATAACTGCACCCGGAAAACGCGAGATAATACCTACCAGAATGATAAATGAGATACCATTACCAATACCTTTATCAGTTATACGCTCACCAAGCCACATTACAAACATACTACCTCCGGCCAATATCAATGTTGTAGATAAAGTAAACCAAAAGGTTGAAGGCATTGCAGTACCAGCTTGCGCCATTTGTACGCTGAGGTTAATCAAATACGATGGACCTTGCAACAACAAAATTGCTACTGTAAGGTAACGCGTATATTGGTTCATCTTGCGACGTCCACTTTCACCTTCGCGCTGTAGTTTCTGAAAATAAGGTACAGCTATTGATAAAAGCTGAATAACGATAGATGCAGAAATATAGGGCATAATACCCAATGCAAATACCGAAGCATTTGCAAAGGCACCACCAGAGAACATATCCAACAATGCTAATAAACCACCACTGGTTTGAGCTTTCAACGCCGATAACGCGGTTGGGTCAATACCCGGAAGAACAATGTACGAACCAAAACGATAAACCATCACAAACAAAAGGGTTGTAAGAAGTCGACTGCGAAGGTCCTCTATTTTCCAGATATTTTTTAGTGTCTCTATAAATTTCATGTGCTTATAATTTTACTACGGTTCCACCTGCGGCTACGATAGCTTCTTCGGCCGATTTTGAAAATGCATTTGCTTCAACTTCTATCTTAACTGTAAGTACTCCTTTACCAAGAATTTTTGCCAAAGCAGTTTTAGATAAGAATCCCGCTTCGCGCAATTCAGCTAAACCAATTTTAGTAATTTTCTTAGAAGTAGCAATCACTTCCAATGTATCGATATTAATAGCTTTATATTCAACACGATTCACGTTTTTGAAACCAAATTTTGGTAAACGACGTTGAATAGGCATTTGTCCACCTTCGAATCCAATTTTCTTTGAATATCCCGAACGTGATTTCTGTCCTTTGTGCCCTTGTGTAGAAGTTCCGCCTAAACCAGAACCGGTACCACGACCGATACGTTTGCGAGTCTTAACAGAACCAACTGCAGGGGTTAAATTACTTAAGTTCATATCTTTTTTTTTAAAGAGTCTAAGGAATAATAATTATTTAATCACTTCTACCAAGTGTTTCACTTTAGCAACCATACCCAAAATTGATGGAGTGGCTTCGTGTTCAACTACGGCATTCATTTTTTTCAAACCCAATGCTTCCAAAGTCAATTTCTGAGTTCTTGGCGATTTGATTTTACTACGAACTTGTTTTATTTTAATTGTTGCCATATTAATTTTTAAATTAGCCGTTAAACACTTTATTTAAAGAGATACCACGGTTTTGAGCCACCGTTTGCGCATCGCGCAATTCGCTTAAAGCTACAATTGTTGCTTTAACAAGGTTGTGAGGGTTCGACGAACCTTTTGACTTAGCCAAAACGTCGGTTACGCCTACACTTTCTAATACAGCACGCATCGCACCACCCGCTTTCACTCCAGTACCGTGCGAAGCAGGTTGAATATACACCTGTGCACCACCAAATTTCGAAAGTTGTTCGTGAGGTATTGTACCATTAAGCACCGGAACTTTAATCAAGTTCTTTTTGGCAGCTTCGGTTCCTTTAGCAATAGCAGCAGTTACCTCGCCAGCTTTACCAAGTCCCCATCCTACAACACCATCTTCGTTACCTACCACAACAATAGCCGAAAAACTGAACGTACGTCCACCTTTTGTAACTTTTGTAACGCGGTTTACAGCTACTAATCTGTCTTTTAATTCCAGATCGTTGGTTGTTTTTACTTTATTCATATTATTTGTTGCCTTACTTGATTAAAATTTAAGACCTGCTTCACGAGCTGAATCGGCCAATTGTTTAACTCTACCATGATATAAATAACCATTACGGTCAAATACCACTTCTACAATACCTGCTTCCTGAGCAACTTTAGCTACTAGTTTTCCAACTTGAGCGGCTTGTTCAGTTTTCGATATTTTTTCTTTTATTGAAGCCGATGACGCTGATGCTAATGTAACACCTTGAACATCGTCGATCACTTGAGCGTAAATCTGAGCATTACTGCGGAATACGGTCAAACGTGGTTTTACAGCTGTACCTGACACATTGTGACGGATATGTGCTTTTATTCTTACTCTTCTATCTGATTTTCCTGACATAATTTCACCTATTTACATTAATTATTTTTTACCGGCCGATTTTCCGGCTTTACGACGTACAACTTCACCTTGGAAGCGAACACCTTTACCTTTGTAAGGCTCTGGTTTGCGGAATGAGCGGATTTTAGCACAAACCTGTCCGATCAATTGTTTATCGGCACTTTCCAAAATAATCAATGGGTTTTGATTACGTTCTGTTTTGGTTTCAACTTTAATTTCGTCGGCTAAACCTAAAAATATATTGTGTGTATATCCAAGTGCAAGTTCAAGAACCTGACCTTGATTTGAAACACGATATCCAACACCTATAAGCTCAAGTACTTTTTTGTAACCTTCAGAAACACCAACAATCATATTTTGAATTAATGAACGATACAATCCGTGATTAGCACGATTTTGTTTTTCGTCATCCGGACGCACAACTGTTAAAGTTGAACCTTCGATTTCGATATTGATATTTGGGTTAATTTCTTGTGTTAACGTACCTTTTGGGCCTTTTACGGTTACAACACTATCTTGTACCGTTACTGTTACTCCGGCAGGAATACTAATGGGCAATTTTCCAATTCTTGACATTTTTCTTTCCTCCCTCTATTAATAAACGTAACATATAACTTCACCACCTACTTTAAGAGTAGAAGCTTCTTTGTTTGTCATTACACCTTTCGAAGTTGAAAGGATAGCAATACCCAAACCATTTAAAACACGTGGCATTTCTTTGTAACCAACGTATTGGCGTAAACCTGGGGTAGAAACACGAATCAATTTCTTGATTGAATTTACCTTGTTTACAGGATCGTACTTCAAAGCTACTTTAATAGTGCCTTGAGGTCCTTCTTCTACAAACTTGTAGTTAAGGATATACCCTTTTTCATGAAGAATGCGGGTAACTTCCTTTTTTAAATTCGATGCTGGAATTTCCACCACTCGGTGGTTTGCTTTGATAGCATTCCGCAATCGGGTTAAATAATCTGCGATTGGATCTGTCATAAAAATTGTTTTTAAATTAATCCCGACTACCGGGACAATATTTATTTACTATTTGATTATTAACCATTTACCATTCAAGAGATACCAAAAAAATGGTAAATCGTGAATGGCATAATGGTAAATGTTTTTACCAGCTTGCTTTTCTCACTCCCGGAATTAAGCCTTTTGAGGCCATTTCGCG
>CAYXQZ010000033.1:0-3294 GCA_964466415.1 uncultured Paludibacter sp. | reverse complement strand
TTTACCAGCTTGCTTTTCTCACTCCCGGAATTAAGCCTTTTGAGGCCATTTCGCGGAATTGAATACGAGAAATGCCGAATTGACGCATATATCCTTTTGGACGACCGGTAATGCTACAACGATTGTGAGCACGGATAGGCGACGAGTTACGTGGTAAAGCTTGAAGAGCATCGTAGTTGCCTTCAGCTAAAATTTGTTCACGTTTTGCAGCATATTTAGCAATCAGCTTGGCTCTTTTAACCTCGCGGGCTTTCATTGATTCTTTTGCCATTGTTTCTTCTAATTAGTTTTTCTTAAATGGTAATCCGAATTCTTTCAACAATGCAAAACCTTCTTCGTCGGTAGGAGCAGTAGTTACAAATGTAATGTTCATGCCTAACAAACGTGAAATGCCATCAATGTTGATTTCTGGAAAAATAATTTGCTCAGTTATACCAAGTGTATAATTTCCACGACCATCAAATTTATTATCAATACCTTTAAAGTCACGTACACGTGGAAGCGCTACACGTACAAGTCTTTCAAGAAACTCATACATTTTGTCGCCACGTAAAGTTGTACGAACACCAATTGGCATTTTTTTACGTAATTTGAAGTTCGAAATATCCTTTTTAGAGATAGTAGCAACAGCTTTTTGACCTGTAATGGTTGTCATTTCATTGATAGCCACTTCGATAATTTTTTTGTCAGCCACAGCTATACCTAAACCTTGATTCAATACAATTTTCTCAAGTTTAGGAGCTTGCATTACCGAAGAATAACCAAATTCTTTCATCAATGCAGGAACGATTCGTTCTCTGTAATCTTGTTTTAAATTTGCTGTATTCATCTTAAATTTCTCCTCCTGTCTTTTTAGAAATACGTACTAATTTGCCTTCTGCGTTTAATTTACGTCCAACACGTACTGGTTTTCCTTTTTCTACCGGATTAAGGTTCGAAATATGAATAGCAGCTTCTTGTTTAACTATACCACCCTGAGGACTTTTTGCGCTTGGTTTGGTGCTCTTCGACACCATATTCACACCTTCTACGATAGCGCGTTGATCTTTCACAAGAATCTCCAACACACGTCCGGTTTTTCCTTTATCAACACCGGTATTTACGTAAACGGTATCACCTTTTTTAATATGTAATTTACTCATCTTAAATTAATTTTTTCGAAGATTAAAGCACTTCAGGTGCAAGTGATATGATTTTCATGTTTGTTGCACGCAATTCGCGCGCTACAGGGCCGAAAATACGGCTACCACGGATTTCACCAGCATTGTTTAACAGTACACAAGCATTATCGTCAAAACGAATATATGATCCGTCGGCGCGACGAACTTCTTTTTTTGTACGAACAATAACCGCTTTCGAAACGATACCTTTTTTGATATCAGATGAAGGTATAACCCTCTTCACTGTTACCACAATAATATCGCCTAATGTAGCGTAACGTTTGCTAGTTCCTCCTAATACGCGGATACAAAGCGCTTCTTTAGCACCACTGTTGTCCGCAACTATGAGTCTTGATTCTTGTTGTATCATAATTACTTAACTCTTTCGATAATTTCAGTTAATCTCCATCTTTTTAATTTACTCAGCGGGCGAGTTTCCATTATACGAACTGTATCACCAATGTTACATTCGTTTTTCTCGTCATGAGCATGATATTTTTTTGTCTTATTTACGAATTTACCGTAAATAGGGTGTTTTTCTTTCCATTTTACAGCAATTGTAATGGTCTTTTCCATTTTGTTGCTGAAAACGACACCCGTTCTCTCTTTTCTTAAATTTCTTGTTTCCATCAGAGTCTGATTTTATTGATTTATTTCTCGCTGACGTAATTCAGTCGCAAGGCGAGCTAATGTACGACGTACCACTTTAATCTGCGATGGATTGTCAAGCGGAGAAATGGCGTGATTCAATTTTAAACGAACCAAATGCTCTTTTTCAGCATCCACGCGTTCCTGAATCTCTTTTGTGTTTAATTCTTTTATTTCTCTTGTTTTCATATTCATTACACATTTATTGCGGTGAAATCATAATCGCGTCTTACCACGAATTTTGTAGTTACGGGTAGTTTCTGAGCTGCTAAGCGTAATGCTTCTTTCGCTATCTCATACGATACGCCTTCTACTTCAAATAACATACGTCCCGGTGTAACGGGAGCAACAAATCCTTCGGGTGCACCTTTACCTTTACCCATACGAACCTCAGCAGGTTTTTTAGTAATAGGTTTATCGGGGAATACACGTATCCAGATTTGACCCTGGCGTTGCATATAACGGGTAACAGCAATACGAGCAGCTTCAATCTGACGACCGGTTAACCATTTTGATTCTAATGTTTTGATGCCAAAAGATCCGAACGCTAATTGATTGCCTCTCTGGGCTTCACCTTTCATGCGCCCTTTTTGCTGTCTCCTGAATCTTGTTTTCTTAGGTTGTAACATAATTTACTTCTATCAAATTCATTTATAACAGTTAATTCTTTCTCTTTTTGAAACCACCTTTACCTCCACGGTCGTTACGATCTTTGCGATCACCACGATCATTGTTGAAACGGTCGTTTCCACCACCATTACCGCCACGAGCAGTTTCTTTGTTAGCCGCAAAATTTGGTGATAAATCTTTCTTACCCCAGATTTCGCCACGGCAAATCCATACTTTGATACCAATGATACCAACTTTTGTCATTGCTTCGGCATGTGCGTAATCAATGTCAGCTCTAAATGTATGCAAAGGAGTACGTCCTTCTTTATACATTTCCGAACGTGCCATTTCGGCTCCATTCAAACGACCTGAACACATGATTTTGATACCTTCAGCTCCCATGCGCATGGTAGAGGCAATAGCCATCTTGGTTGCACGACGGTAAGCAATTTTACCTTCAACTTGGCGAGCTACATTATTAGCAACGATAACAGCATCAAGTTCTGGACGTTTAATTTCGAAAATATTGATTTGAATATCCTTATCGGTTACTTTTTTCAATTCTTCTTTTAATTTGTCAACTTCCTGACCACCTTTTCCGATAATAATACCGGGACGAGCAGTCATAACAGTAATTGTTACAAATTTCAACGTACGTTCAATAATGATACGAGAAATACTTGCTTTAGCTAGACGAGCATTCAGATATTTTCTGATTTTGTGGTCTTCCAATATGGTATCACCATAATTGTTTCCACCGTACCAGTTTGAATCCCATCCACGGATAATTCCTAAGCGGTTACTTATCGGATTAATTTTTTGTCCCATCGAGCAATTAATTTTCGTTATCGTTAGTAATTTTAGTATCTACAAATAT
>CAYXQZ010000032.1:0-24962 GCA_964466415.1 uncultured Paludibacter sp. | reverse complement strand
CAAAGATAGTGATTTTTAATGAGATAAATAACAACTGCAATTTCAATTATATTTATATTAAAAACGGCTGAACTTCATTTTTTTGAAGTTCAGCCGAAAATTGTATAATGTTATTTTTAAATTATTTTTTATCCAAATCCACACAAGCGTTGTAGATATTTTCAACCAATTGTGGAAGCACTGCTTTGGGTACAGCCGAAAATGCTAAACGCACTACATTACCAAGTACAATTACGCCAGTGCTGTATTTCTCCAACAAATGTTTGCGAATATCTTCGGCAAGGAGTCCTTTTTTAGGTTGCACGCACATAAAGTAACCTGAGTTAAAAGGAAGTGGTTCAAAATATTCGGCATATTGTGGTTTTGCCAATTCAACTTTTAATGCATCGTAGCGGCTTTTCAATATATCGTATTTAGCTTTTTTCGAAGCTTCGTAAGTTGGTGCCGAATATACAGTATATAAAAGCGATTGCGATAATTGGCTTATGTTGGAAATATTACCACGTACAGCACCAGCCGTTTTGTTTTCCAACGCTTCGTAAAGTTCTGCTGTACCACCTTTAATGGCATAACTGATAAAACCTACACGGAATCCCCATACATAATCTTCTTTGGTTGGTCCGTCGAGCTTTACTGCCAATACGTTTTCCGAAAGGTTGGCTAATTTTGTGAAAATTGATTCCATAAAAACGCCCTCTTCGTACACTAAACCGAAATAAGCATCATCGATAAGAACTATTACTTTTTTTCCTTTATCTGCTACATTTTTAATTTCGGCCACAATAGCTTCAATTTCTGCTACAAGCGGAGTGTAACCTGCGGGGTTGTTTGGGAAATTGAGCAATGTTATAATTTTCTCTCCTTGAATTTCATTCAATTTTTTCGAAAAATCGGCCACATTAAAACCACCGTTTGCAAAAAGTTCAAAAGTATCAACTTTTGCACCATAACTATTGTCGAAAATCAAATTGTAGTTTTCCCAGTAATGATTCGATAACAATACGGTATCGCCCTCGTTAGCAAACAGATAGCCTGCCATGCTAATGCCATGCGTTAATCCATTGGTAGCTACCGGATTGCTAATTACCGTATCGCCCAACGATGGATTTTTACGATAGATCGACGATTTCCACAAGCTACGAAACTCCGGTTTACCAAAGCTTGGTGCATACGGAAATATGTTTGCTGTAGGCACATTCAACAATGCATCAAATTCAGGCAAGTGCATCGATGTCCCATCATCTTCAACAGCTTCGCCAATGGTGGCATTAATTTGTTTCCCTTTGGCTTGAGCCGATTGTGCTAAAATACCAAGTTTTGGAAAAAAAATATTTTTTCCTCGATCCGATAACATTTGGTAAACACTTGGATTTACCTGCTGAATAGTGTTGTTGAGAGCAATTGCTTGTGCATCCATAAATATTTGGTGTTATTTAGTTTTCAATTTGTTCGAATTAATCACTTGAATATCAGTTTAATATATAAGCTTATGAGAAGATTGATTATTTCGGCTACAAAATTACTAATTAATTTATTAAGTTGTGCTTAATTTGATATATTTTTTTCAGGTATGACGCGTAGCGGCTTTCATGAAAAAAATATATCAAATTAAACATGAAAGCCGCTTTTCTTTTAGTTACAATCTAAAAAAACATGAAAGCCGCTTTGCGTCATACCTGTTTTTTTAGGCCCAAATCTGCTCAATAGCTTTTGGGAAAAACTCATATTCCAAAGCATGAACCTTATCGGCTATGCTTTCGGGTGTATCAAGTTCATTTAAAGCACATTTAGCCTGAAGGATAATATTTCCATCGTCGTAATGTTCGTTTACATAATGTACTGTAATTCCCGATTCGGTTTCGCCCGAAGCTTTTACTGCTTTATGCACATTGTCGCCATACATGCCTTTTCCGCCAAATTTGGGTAATAAAGCCGGATGAATATTAATAATATTGTTAGGAAAAGCCTGAACTAACACTTCGGGAACTTTAAGTAAAAATCCTGCTAATATAATACTGTCAATTTTATACGTATTTAAGAAATCGAGTATTTCATTTCCATCTATAAAACTTTCTTTTGTAAAGTAAAAAGATGGTATTTGGAATTTTTTTGCCCTTTGATGCACATAAGCATCAGGTTTATTAGATAATATTAACGGAAATTCAAACTTGTCGCTTTTTTCGAAGTAACTAATTATGTTTTCGGCATTTGAGCCTGAACCCGAAGCAAAGATTGCTATTTTACGTATCATTTTTTATGTGTTAAAATTGCTCATTTGTAAGCAATATGTGCAATAAACTGTATTTTTTTCAACAAAAGCGAGGTAGTTTGAAGAATTTTTTGTTACTTTGCACCGCAAAATTATAAAACAATTTCTAATTACAAACTTAAAAAACAAAAATTATGTCAGAAGTTGCAGCTAAAGTAAAGGCTATTATCGTAGACAAATTAGGCGTAGAAGAGGCAGATGTTGTAGAAACAGCAAGCTTTACTAACGATCTTGGTGCTGATTCATTGGACACTGTAGAATTAATTATGGAATTCGAAAAAGAATTCGGTATTTCTATTCCAGACGAACAAGCAGAAAAAATTGCTACTGTAGGCGACGCTATCGCTCACATCGAAGCTATTCAAAAATAATCTTTTTCCACGATAAGTATTTATTATGGAGTTAAAAAGAGTTGTAGTAACCGGCCTTGGCGCGGTTACTCCTTTAGGTAACAGCGTTCCGGAATTATGGGACAATCTACTTAAAGGAGTAAGTGGCGCAACGCCGATTACTCGTTTTGATACAACACTGTTCAAGACACAATTTGCCTGCGAAGTGAAAGACTTTGATGCAACTAAGTATTTTGATCGTAAAGAGGTACGTAAGTTAGACCTTTACGCCCAGTATGCTATTGCAGCAGCCAAAGAAGCGATTGATAACAGTGGGCTTGATTTAGAAGTCATTGATAAAGACGAAGTTGGTGTTATTTTTGCAGCTGGAATTGGCGGCATAACTACATTTGAACAAGAAGTTGGATATTATTATCAACATTTAGAGAATGGTCCTAAGTTTAATCCGTTTTTCATTCCAAAAATGATATCGGATATAGCTGCTGGTCAAATTTCGATTATGTATGGTTTTAGAGGTCCAAACTTTTCAACAACATCAGCTTGTGCTTCATCGACCAATGCGTTGATTGATGCATTTAATTATATTCGTCTTGGGCAAGCAAACATTATTGTAACCGGAGGTGCCGAAGCTTCAATTACACCTGCTGGTATAGGCGGTTTTAATGCTTTAACAGCATTATCTACTCGTAATGATAGCCCCGAAAGCGCTTCACGTCCGTTTAGCAAAAGCCGCGATGGTTTTGTAATGGGCGAAGGTTCAGGTTGTTTAATCCTTGAAGAATTGGAACATGCTATTGCGCGCGGAGCAAATATTCTTTGCGAGGTCGTAGGTGGTGGTATGTCGGCTGATGCATACCATTTAACGGCTACACATCCCGAAGGACTTGGTGCAAAGTTAGTAATGGCTCGTGCATTGAAAGATGCAGGAATGAAACCCGAAGATATTGATTACATCAATGTACACGGCACTTCAACTCCTGTTGGCGACATTTCTGAACCAAAAGCTATTTTAAGCGTTTTTGGCGAACATGCTTATAATCTGAATATTAGTGCAACAAAATCGATGACTGGACACTTACTTGGTGCTGCCGGTGCTGTTGAAGCAATTGCAACGATATTATCGCTTGTAAACAATATTGTTCCTCCAACTATCAACTTTACCGAAGGTGACGAAGATGAACAAATCGACAACAAACTGAATTTTACATT
Organism: uncultured Paludibacter sp.; assembly: GCA_964466415.1. Classification (GTDB taxonomy): domain Bacteria; phylum Bacteroidota; class Bacteroidia; order Bacteroidales; family Paludibacteraceae; genus Paludibacter. The sequence continues at coordinate 21,134 of CAYXQZ010000032.1, read as the reverse complement.
TAACAAAGCACAAAAACGCGTTATCAATGCCGCTTTGTCGAATACATTTGGCTTCGGCGGACACAATGCGAGCGTTATTGTGAAGAAATATGTTCGTTAAACTGTGATTAAAACAGTCATACTAAAATTTAGGCTCTTTTCGAAATCTCGAAGAGAGCCTTATTTATTATTTCACAACGTACTTGGTTTTTATCCCTATAAAATTGAGTATTATCAGTTGGCAATGCTGCATCGTTCGGCATCTGTACCTACCGATAATGGCATAATGCTCAGCAATGAACGATTAGAATTTTTAGGCGATGCCGTGCTTAACTCGGTAGTTACAGATATCCTTTATCGCCGTTATGAACATCAGCGCGAAGGTTTCCTGACTAACACACGTTCAAAAATTGTAAAGCGAGAATCGCTTAACAAACTGGCACTCGAAATTGGGTTAGACAAACTTATGTTAGCTGGCAAAAATGTAAATAAAACAGGCAATACCAATATGCTTGGAAATGCCCTTGAAGCATTATTGGGTGCTATTTACTTGGATTATGGCTACAAAAAATGCAAGAATTTTGTAGAACATCACCTACTGAAGAATTTCATTGATGTAGACGAATTGGTTTTGGCTGAAGTTAATTTTAAGTCGAAATTGATTGAATGGTGTCAGAAAAACAAACTCACAATTGATTTTGTATTACTAAGCGAAGAACTCAGCTCAGCAAACAACCACCTATTTCATACCCAAATTAGCATCGACAACCAAGTAATATGCGATGCCACCGGTCGTAGTAAAAAAGAATCGCACCAACATGCTGCGATGAAGGCTTTGGAAATAGTTGAAAAAACACCAAACTTTCCAAATTTACTTTATATTACTGAAACTACGGAATTGTAGTGATTTTTTACTCGAAAATTACTTAATTAACTTCCACCGATTTTTAGTTCGCTCAAAAAATATTTTCTAAAAAAAGAGAGAGCATCAACTCTTACTGTCAATGCTCTCATAATTCTATAATCTCCAATTCTTATTTCTTCGAATTGCGTTTACGATCGTTTTCGTCTAAGTAAATTTTACGTAAACGGATTTTTGTAGGTGTCAATTCCACATATTCATCTTCTTTGATGTATTCCAATGCTTCTTCCAAACTGAATACAATTGGTGGAATCAGTTTTGTTTTATCATCGGCACCAGAAGCACGCATATTTGTGAGTTTCTTGGGTTTAGTAACGTTCACCACCATATCGCCTTCTTTCGAACTTTCGCCCACTACCTGTCCGGTATAAATTTCGTCTTGTGGAAAAACAAAAAAGCGACCACGATCCTGCAATTTATCTAGCGAATATGCAAATGCGTTACCGCCTTCCATAGCAATGATAGAACCATTGTTACGTTTTTCAATATTTCCTTTGTAGGGTTGATATTCGAAAAAGCGATGCGACATAATAGCTTCGCCTGCCGAAGATGTTAAAACGCCGTTTCGCAAGCCAATAATTCCGCGCGATGGAATAAGAAATTCCAACTGTATGCGGTCGTTCATTACTTCCATGCTAAGCATTTCGCCTTTGCGTATGGCCACCATTTCAATAATTTTGCCCGAACATTCTTCCGGCAAGTTTATAGTCAATTGTTCGATTGGTTCGCAACGTTTGCCGTCAATTTCTTTGTATATAACCTGTGGCTGGCCTACTTGAAGTTCATAGCCTTCGCGGCGCATGGTTTCAATTAGTACCGACAAGTGGAGTACTCCACGTCCGTAAACATTCCAAATGTCCGAATCTAGATTTTTCTCCACGCGAAGCGCTAAGTTTTTATCCAATTCTTTCATTAAGCGGTCGTGTATGTGGCGTGAGGTAACAAATTTACCTTCTTTGCCAAAGAACGGAGAGTTATTGATAGTGAAAACCATACTCATGGTTGGTTCGTCGATGGCAATGGGTTTCAATGGTTCAGGGTTTAGTAAATCGCAAACCGAATCACCAATTTCGAAACCTTCGATACCTACCAGAGCACAAATATCACCCGATTTTACTTCGTTAGTTTTGGTGCGTCCAAGTCCTGTAAAAGTATGTAGCTCCTTGATACGACATTTTGTAGTTTTTCCATCACGTTTTACCAAATTCACATCCATACCCTCGCGCAAAATACCACGATGCACACGCCCTACGGCAATACGCCCAACGTACGACGAATAGTCGAGCGAAGTAATCAGCATTTGAGGTGTACCTTCGAGCATTATAGGCTCTGGAATATGCTCAATAATAGCATCGAGCAGCGGTATAATATCGGTTGTTTCGTTTTTCCAATCTTCGCTCATCCAGTTATGTTTGGCCGAACCGTAAATGGTATGAAAATCGAGCTGATTTTCGGTAGCATCGAGGTTATACATAAGATCGAACACCATTTCGTGAACTTCGTCGGGTCGACAGTTTGGTTTATCCACTTTATTGATAACCACAATTGGTTTCAAACCTATTTGCAATGCTTTTTGAAGCACAAAGCGTGTTTGAGGCATTGGGCCTTCGAAAGCATCCACCAACAGCAATACGCCATCGGCCATATTGAGCACACGTTCCACTTCGCCACCAAAGTCAGCGTGACCAGGAGTATCGATAATATTTATTTTGTAACCAAGATAATCGATGGATACGTTTTTGGCAAGAATGGTAATTCCGCGCTCGCGTTCGAGGTCGTTATTATCCATAATTAACTCGCCGGCGGTTTCATTGTCGCGGAATAAGTGCCCAGCCATCAACATTTTATCTACCAAAGTAGTTTTGCCGTGGTCAACGTGAGCAATAATTGCAATGTTTCTAATTTTCTGCATGTAAAACAATCTTTTTTTTGAGGGTGCAAAGGTAGTGAAAATTATTCAGTTAGCCTTATAATGCTTCTATTAACCGAAGATTTTTGTATCTTTGCACTTCGTAAAAACAGAATAAAAAGACACATAATGAATTTTATCGAAGAACTTCAATGGCGTGGTATGATACATACAATGATGCCAGGCACCGAAGAGCAGTTAGCAAAAGAATTAACAGCGGCTTATGTGGGTATTGACCCCACAGCCGACTCGCTCCATATCGGACATCTTGTAAGCGTAATGATGCTCCGTCATTTTCAACGTGCTGGGCACAAACCAATTGCGCTGATTGGTGGGGCTACTGGCATGATTGGTGACCCTTCGGGCAAATCGGCCGAGCGTAATTTGCTCGACGAGGCTGCTCTCCGTCACAATCAGGAATGTATAAAAGTGCAATTGGCCAAATTTCTTGACTTCGAAAGCGATGCGCCAAATGCAGCTGAGTTGGTTAACAACTACGACTGGATGAAAAGCTATTCATTCCTCGATTTTATACGCGATATTGGAAAGCATATTACTGTTAACTACATGATGGCCAAAGATTCTGTAAAAAAACGTTTGAGCAGCGAATCGAGTGTGGGTATGTCGTTTACTGAATTTTCGTATCAGTTATTACAAGGTTACGACTTTTTGTGGTTAAACCAGAATAAAAACTGCAAATTGCAAATGGGTGGTTCCGATCAATGGGGAAATATTACCACCGGAACCGAATTAATTCGCCGTAAGACTGATAGCGATGCATTTGCATTGGTTTGTCCGCTTATTACTAAAGCTGATGGTGGTAAATTTGGTAAAACCGAGAGTGGAAATGTTTGGTTGGATCGCCGTTATACATCCCCTTATAAATTTTTCCAGTTTTGGTTAAATGTGAGCGATGCAGATGCCGAAAAATACATTAAAATTTTTACTTCGATTGAGAAATCTGAGGTTGAAGCCTTAATTGCTGAACATGCGGCAGCTCCTCATACACGTATTTTACAAAAACGATTGGCCAAAGAAGTAACCATAATGGTACACTCCGAAGAGGATTATAATGCAGCTATCGAAGCATCGAATATCTTGTTTGGCAATGCTACTTCCGAAGCGTTGAAAAAGCTCGACGAAGAAACTTTGTTAGCTGTTTTTGAAGGAGTTCCGCAATTTAAAGTGACTAAATCGGTTTTCGAAGTTGGTGCAAAAGCCATTGATTTGTTGGTTGATAATGCCGCTGTTTTTCCTTCGAAAGGTGAAATGCGCAAAATGGTACAAGCGGGTGGTGTAAGTTTAAATAAAGAAAAATTGGAAAGCCAGGATGAAGTTATCGGAATTTCAAGTTTATTGAATGGAAAATACCTTTTAGCACAGAAAGGAAAGAAAAATTATTATTTGATAATAGCCGAATAGTCTACACAATACACATTGTTAGCATAAATTATTGTAATAAAATTGCAAAATAATTTTGCAAAAACGAAAAACAATCGTATCTTTGCACCGCTTTTGAAAAGAAGCACATAATGATTGTCTCATGGTGTAATGGTAGCACTGCAGTTTTTGGTTCTGCCTGACCAAGTTCGAGTCTTGGTGAGACAACAAATAAAATCGAAAACGGTTGAAATTCTTAAAACGGAATTTCAACCTTTTTTTTCAAAAAAATATTGGTATAAAGAATATTTTTTATACTTTTGACCTCCGAAAACAAATTTCTGTCTTATGGTGTAATGGTAGCACTGCAGTTTCTGGATCTGCCTGTCTAGGTTCGAGTCCTGGTAAGACAACAAGAAAATTACGTAAATCCCTGATGATCAATTGTGATTGTTGGGGATTTGTGTTCTTAAGTACAAATTGCATGACACTTGGTTCAATGTAATTTTAACCAACCACATTTTGAATAAAAAAGAATACTATAATACGTTGTTGTTGTTGTTTTAAATGAGTTATATATCATTCATAAACTGCAATAAATATACTTAATGCATTATATATAAATCAAATTGAAAAATATTTGGAATATCAAATTTAATGTTGTATATTTGCAGTGAATATAAGGCACAAACAATAAATATACTATATTATGAATGATATATCAAGCAATAATTGGTATGCAATGACCGATAAAGGATTAAGTGAAACCATTGGTCATTTTATTCAGCGCGAACGTATTGGTCAAAACAAATCGCAAACCGATGTGGCAAAAGCAGCAGGCGTTAGTAGATCCACGCTAAGTTTGCTTGAGCGTGGCGAGAATGTGTCTATCAGTAATTTTATTCAAGTTTTACGTACCTTAGAGTTGCTTTATATAATGGATGTTTTTAAACCTTTTGACGAAATAAGCCCGATAGCTTATGCCAAAATGAAAATGAAAACAAGAATACGAGCTCGAAAAAAAAATATTGATGGTAATATAGTAAGCGATATAGGATGGTAGACGTTGCAAAAGTAAATTTATGGGGCGAAACGGTAGGCGCCATACGCTGGGACGAACAACAGCAGCTTGCCAGTTTTCAATATAACGAAAAATTCATTGCCAAAGGTTGGGATTTATCGCCACTTAAAATGCCCATAAGCAATGGTGATCGCATTTATCGCTTTCCAGAGCTTCGGAAAAGAAAGGACGAATTAGTGTCGACGTTTAAGGGGTTACCTGGCATGTTGGCCGATACTTTACCCGACAGATATGGTAATCAGTTGATAAATTTGTGGTTGGCTCAAAATGGTCGTCCGCAAAATAGCATGAATCCTGTTGAGCAACTTTGTTTTACGGGGTCAAGAGGTATGGGTGCATTGGAGTTTGAGCCAACAAATATGAAATCGGCTGATAGTGTGGATACTATCGAAATTAAAAGTCTGGTGGAAATTGCACAAAAAATGCTCACAGGAAGAGAAAATTTCAATGTGATGTTGAGTGAACATGACGAAGAAAAAGCCCTGAGTGAAATTCTTAAAATTGGTACTTCGGCTGGTGGCGCCAGAGCTAAAGCAGTTATTGCCTACAATAAGGCAACAGGCGAAATAAAATCGGGTCAGGCTAATGCTCCCATTGGCTTTGAACATTGGTTGCTTAAACTGGATGGTGTAACCGATGCACAATTTGGTGAAAGTTATGGATACGGTAGAGTAGAGTTTGCGTATTATTTGATGGCCAAAGACTGTGGTATTGATATGATGGATAGTGAGTTATTGGAAGAGAACGGACGTGCTCATTTTATGACAAAACGCTTTGATAGAGATGGCAATAACATAAAACATCACATTCAAACATGGTGTGGAATGCAGCATTTGGACTTTCAAGAATTATATAGTTACAGTTACGAACAGTTATTTCAAACTATGCGTTTGCTCCGATTAACATATCCCGAAGCGGAACAAATGTTTAAGCGAATGGTGTTTAATGTGCTGGCAACAAACTACGATGACCATACCAAGAATTTTTCGTTTCGATTAAAAAAAGGTGGTCGTTGGGAGCTAAGTCCGGCTTATGATATTTGCTATTCGTACGACCCTAATAATGTGTGGGTTAATCAGCTAACGTTGAGCATTAATGGCAAACATAAAAACATCACTACTGCCGACTTTATGACTATTGCGATAGCAAATAATATTAAAAAAGCGGAACAATTGATTGAAGAAATAAAATCCACAGTTCGAGATTGGGAAAAATATGCAAAAAAAGCAAATGTAAGACCTGATTTAGCACAATTGATAAAAACAAATTTAAACGTATAAATTAAATGAAAAGTATGACTAAATTCTATCTCCTAGCAGCGTTTGCGATAGTGTTATGTTCGTGTTCGCCTCGTATTACTACTAGCATTTTAAGAAGTGTAGCTCCCGTATCAAATAACGAGGAAGTAAAAATTTATAATTTACAAAGCCAAATACCTGAAAACGCTACTAAAATTGGACGAATTGATGTTGGTGATAGCGGCTTTACAACAAACTGCAACTACGATGCTATGCTTAATGTATTGCTTCAGGAAGCTCGGAAAGTGGGAGCAAATGCAATTTGCATTACTGACCATATTAAACCAAGTCCATTGGGCAGTACTTGTCATCAGTTTTCGGCATTAGCCTATAATATAGCGCCTCAATCTGAAAAAATTGCTGCCACCGATAACGACACTTTACCAAACGGAATAGTATTGACAAATGAATTGAAAGACACTATTCAGATTGCAAAAAGTGGAATTGGATATAGTTATACGTATAAAGGTGAAAAACTGACTCTCACGCAATTAGAATCGTTTTTTAATAAAAATTCCAAATCTTATGATCTCTATCAGTCGGCAAAAAGTGCATCTGGCTTGATAAGTATTTTAGGATACATAGGTGGTGGTTTTTTTGGATATGGTTTAGGTTACATATTTAATAATGCTGAAGTAGGTTTACCAATGATGGGTATAGGCTTAGGAGTGTTAGCTATATCGTTGCCGATAGTAAGCTCGGCCGAAAGCAAACTTAAAAAAGCGGTACAAAGCTATAATATGGTCACCAAAAGAACTTCGTATACAATCCCAAAAAACCAAATTCATCTGACAGCTGTTCGGAATGGGGTAGGAGTGGCTATCACATTCTAAAACTAATTATTTCAACGAGTTCCAACCTTGCGCTTTTAAACCAATTTCCTCGCCTTCGCGACCAACAAGGTTTAAGCCAAGTTCGGGTTTGGTGATATGACCAACAATGCCAACATTATCAATGGCTAAGATTTTTTCGTAATCTTCGATCGAAGCTGTAAAAAGCAATTCGTAATCTTCGCCACCATTGAGTGCTGCTGTTACTATGCTCATATTTAATTCTTCGGCCATTACTACTGCTTGGTAATTAATTGGAATTTTGTCTTCGTACACACGGCAACCTACATTGCTTTGTGTGCAAATATGTAATAATTCTGAAGATAATCCATCCGAAATATCCATCATCGAGGTAGGTACAATTCCTTTATCGGCCAAGGCTTTTATAATATCTTTGCGCGCTTCGGGTTTGAGTTGGCGCTGTAAAATATAGTCTCTATCGTCGAAATCGGGTTGTGCTTCGGTATTAGCCGAAAATACAATTTTTTCGCGCTCGAGCAATTGCAATCCCATATATGCAGAGCCCAAATCGCCCGTTACACAAATCAAATCGTTTGGTTTGGCTCCATTGCGGTATACAATCTTTTCCTTTTCGGCTTCGCCAAGACAAGTTATGCTAATTGTAAGACCTGTGAGCGATGCCGAAGTGTCGCCACCCACTAAATCTACATTATAGGTTTTGCATGCCAATTGAATGCCTGCATACAATTCCTCAAGGTCTTCTACCGAAAAGCGTTTAGAAACACCCAGCGAAACAGTGATTTGTTTGGGCTGACCATTCATGGCGTAAATATCCGAAAAATTGACAATAGCCGCTTTGTAACCCAAATGTTTTAGTGGCACATATACCAAATCAAAATGTACACCTTCGAGCAATAAATCGGTGGTAACTAGAATTTGTTTGTCCTTATAGTCGAGCACAGCAGCATCATCGCCTACACCTATAAGTGTCGATGCATTTTGGATTTCAAATTTCTCGGTTAAATGTTTAATTAATCCGAATTCACCATATTGAGCTATTTCTGTACGTTGCATTTTTTTATTGTTATATTTTCGTTTGTTCGGGTTTCGGATATTGGGTCTCACGATACGGGTGACCCAATAAAATTGAGAAACATCGTGTTACCCCTACGGTGAAACTCGATTAATTAAAACATCTTGTTACCCCTACGGTGAAACTCGATTAATTAAAACATCGTGTTACCCCTACGGTGAAACCCGATTATTCAACACTGTGGTATCTTATCAATTCTATTTTGGTGACGTCCACCTTCGAAATCAGTAGCGAAAAACACATCGACCATTTTCAATGCTTGTTCTACGGTTACAAAGCGAGCTGGAAGCGACAATACATTTGCATTGTTATGCTGACGTGACAAAGCTACAATTTCTTCGTTCCAACAAAGGGCGGCTCTAATTCCTTGATGTTTATTAACTGTCATGCTAATTCCATTGCCACTGCCACAAATCGATATGCCAAAATCAAACTCGCCATTTTCAACTGCCGAAGCCATTGGATGTGCAAAATCGGCATAGTCGCAACTTTCGGTTGAATATGTACCAAAGTCGTGTAAAGCCATTACATTTTTCGATTGTAGATATTCAATAACTATGTTTTTTAATTCAAAACCTGCATGGTCAGCGCATAAGGCTATTTTCAATTCGGAAATTCGTTTCATATATACTTTCAATTATTCTCCTTAGGGGTTGTTTTTTAAGCAAACATTTCTACGTCGTCCTGACTTATAGTTTGTCCACCAAGTATGATTAGTCGTTCCACAACGTTTCGTAGTTCTCGAATGTTTCCAGTCCAAGAACGAGCTTGAAGTTTTGTTAATGCATTCGCATCGAACACCTTGGGTTGAATACCTTGTTCGGTGCAAATTAATTCGCAAAAATGACTCACCAAAAGTGGAATATCTTCTTTGCGCTCGTCGAGCGAGGGTACATGAATTGGGATTACATTTAAACGATGAAATAAATCTTCACGAAAATTACCTGCTTCAATTTCTTTTTTTAAATTTTTATTGGTGGCTGCAAGCACGCGTACATTCACCTTCACACTTTTATCGCTTCCAACGCGAGTGAGTTCGTTTTCCTGCAATACGCGTAGTACTTTTGTTTGTGCCGAAAGACTCATATCGCCTATTTCGTCCAAAAATATTGTTCCGGTGTCGGCTTGTTCAAATTTTCCAATTCGTTGTTTTATGGCCGATGTAAAAGAACCTTTTTCATGACCAAATAGTTCGCTTTCAATAAGTTCGGATGGTATGGCCGCGCAATTCACTTCAACAAATGGAGCATTTACTCTGCTACTCATTTCGAATAATAACCGAGCAACAACTTCTTTTCCTGTTCCATTTTCGCCTGTTATTAAAACACGCGCTTCGGTTGGTGCCACGCGGTCAATCATCATACGCACTTTCTCGATGGCTGGCGAAGCTCCAATCATTTGATGACGCTTGGCAATTTTCTTTTTCAGATTCTTGGTTTCTACAACTAATGTGTTTTTATCCAACGCATTGCGTACCGTAATGAGCAGTCGGTTCAGATCAATGGGTTTTTCGATAAAATCAAATGCACCTTTTTTGATACATTCTACAGCAGTATCTATATTACCATGTCCCGAAATCATAATAACAGGCGCTTCAACTTCGGTTTCTTTGAGTGCACTGAGGAACTCAATTCCATCCATTTCGGGCATTTTAATGTCCGAAAAAATGATATCATAAGGCGAAGATTGCGCCACTTCGAGTCCAATTTTTCCGTTTTCGGCCAACTGCACCTGATGCTTTTCAAACTCAAGAATATCCTTCAAAGTATTGCGGATACTACGTTCGTCGTCGATAATTAAAATCTTTGCCATACAATTACCTTCTTACTTTATCAACAGCAATTCCGTATACTGCTACATCTTTTAGAAAATATTCAATAGTGCCTACAGGCTTGTAATCAGTTGCTAACGATGCCATTTTTACGCCCGATTTGTGAGTTGGATTATTTGCATAATACGTAGCCCAAGTGCCTACAGGTGCCGAAGCCCCTATCGATTCGGGGCTGCGATATGCCCAATAAACCCGGTTCGATTCGTTGTCGATAGCAATGCCGGTAATATAAAGCGAGGCATTGTCCATAGGTGCAGATTCGATGCGTTGTGGATTCGATCCATTAAGGTTTGATACCCAAAAACCAATTTTATCGGCAGGAGCAGTTACCGAAAAATATATTTTAAGATTAATTTCGTCGATGGCAAATGCGCGAATGGCATAGTTTGTCAATATTGCACCAAGTGAAGGTAATGGCGTATTCGAATTTGCATTTGCAGTTAAAATATCATTGCTAACAAAGCGATAAATACCTCTTCCATTACCACCTTTAGCCCAAAAGTAAGCCATGTCGAAATAGCGAATTCCACCACTTAACTGATTATTATCTAGGCCATTGCCATAATATCCTAACCGATTGGTTTTGGCTAAATAATAAGGCACTGCCGTTTGAGCATCCGAATTTCCTTTCCATTCAAAATTTCCTGGTTTTTCGTTGATACCCGTTCTGTAAATAAATTCGCTATAATCGGTCCAATATATATGTTGGTTAGTGACAAAACCGTTATAGAAACCAAAATGTGAACTTGCGTTTCGGTTGTTGGCTAATTCAATCCATACAAAATCCTTTAAATCAATGGCTCTGATATTACCATCGCCCGAAGTATCGGTCATCCAATCTGGCTTGTAGGCAATGTTAGTGCCCGCATCAAAAACGTATAAATTATCGGCTACTGCATAAATATTAAAAGGGTGTTTACCAGCCATTACAGGTAATTCGGTATACGCTTCAACACCATTTAGAAATATACGTTGACGAAGAATCTTACCATCTTTTTTGGCCATAAGTATACTTTTAGTCTTATAGTCATGAACGTATAGTGTTTTGGAAACATTGTACACAGAGTCGCCCACCGTAACTTTTAATTTTACTTCTTCATTGTAATTGCGTTTGTTGAAAAATACATCAATAGTAGCTGCTTTTGATGTGATAGAGTCAAGTGCAGGTGAAGCATTGTTCGATACTGACCATTGGTAAGTAACCGCTTTGCCACTCGGATTGTAAATTAAAACACTAAAACGTACTGTTTGATAAAACTTAACCGAATCTACATTTACAAGAATAGTAGGAACACTATCAAAAACAGTAATATTCATCTTTTTTACAAGATTTTTACTTGAATCAACCATTAACGAAACCGAATAAATGCCTGGTTTACGATAAATGTGTGTTGGCGATTTTAAAGTTGACTTGCCTTCATCCCCAAATTCCCAGTTCCAACTGTCAGCCGTCCAATCTTCGTCGCCAGTGGTGAGGTTGTTAAATGTAATTTGCTCGCCACACTTTGGAGTTAGAGGCGAAAAACTGAAATTAGGATCTACGTGATCGCTACAACTTACAAACAAAAAACTTAGTAATAAAATGAATAGTCCGGTATTTTTCATGTCAAAAATAAATATTGAATCTGTTATTGAATAAATTAACGTGCAAATATACACATTTTTGACCTTGTTTTTAAGCTTTTAGGAACAAAGTCAATGTTAATATATGTGATATTGTTTTTTGCTGGTTTGTATATTGTTGAAATTTCATATATTTACAAAATCGATTATTTGAGAATAACAAATCATAAACATATTGATATTTAAACGAATAGTAATAATGAGTAAAAAGAAAAATTTTGTTTTGGACACGAATGTGATACTTCACGATTATAAATGTATTTGGAATTTTGAAGAGAATGATGTTTACATACCTATTGTAGTTCTCGAAGAACTGGATCATTTTAAAAAAGGAAACGAACAAATAAACTATAACGCACGCGAGTTTGCTCGAGAACTTGATTTAGCTGCTAACGAAACACTTTTCAATAAAGGAGTGGATTTAGGTAAAGGAAAAGGCAGACTTTTTATTCTTACAGGAAGTGATTATCCTGAGATTATGGTCAAGTCTTTTGTTGATAAAACACCCGACCACCGCATACTTGCTGCTACTTATACCTTACGCGAGAAAAAAACTGCTGTAAAAACGGTGTTAGTTACAAAGGACATAAACTTGCGTATGAAAGCGCTTTCGTTAGGAATTGAAGCCGAAGACTATATAAACGATAAAGTAACAAACATAAATATATTTGAAAAAAATCACGAGACATATACAAATATACCGCCTGAAATAATTGATAAAATGTATGCCAGCGATGGCAATTTGCCAATCGACGAGCTTGATTTTGCTGCCGACATTGAACCACAAGATTGCTTTGTTCTTAAAAGTGTTCGTTCAAGTATTTTGGCACGTTACAATCCTTTTACATGCACAGTAAAACGTGTTGAAAAAGAGCGCTGTTTTGGTATTGAACCTCGCAATGCAGAACAAGCCTTTGCCATGAATGTATTGCTCGACGACGATATAAAACTTGTTGCTCTTACCGGAAAATCGGGCACAGGGAAAACCTTATTGGCACTTGCCGCAGCACTTCAGAAAAACGAAAACTACAAGCAAATTTTACTTGCTCGACCAATTGTGGCATTGGCTAACAAAGATTTAGGCTTTTTGCCCGGCGACGAAAAGCAAAAAATTGCGCCTTATATGCAGCCGCTTTTTGATAATTTAAATGTCATTAAACACAATTTTTCGTATCAGGGCAAAGAAATTAGGCAAATTGAAGAGATGCAACGCAGTCAGCAGTTGGTAATTGAAGCCTTAGCCTACATTCGCGGGAGGAGTTTAAGCGATACTTTTTTTATTGTTGACGAAGCGCAGAACTTGACACCTCACGAAATAAAAACAATAATTACGCGTGCTGGCGAAGGTACTAAAATTGTTTTTACGGGCGATATTCAGCAAATTGATTCGCCATACCTCGATATGTTTTCGAACGGATTGGTGTATATGATTGACCGTATGCATGGGCAAAACTTATTTGCTCACATTAATTTGGTTAAAGGCGAACGAAGTTTCTTATCCGAACTGGCAAGTAATCTATTATAAAAACTACATTAGTTGTCAATTGCCGGCTGCTTTAGCTGCCGGAAAAGTAAAAAGAAAGGTCTTCGGCTTTAGCCAAACAAGTATAATATTTTGGCTAAAGCCCAATGTTAATCTACAAATCATCCACCCCATAAATGGGGTGGCAATTTATTGATACTGAATGTAAATAGGTTGAGGTTTTAGTTTTAATAATTCCTCTGGTGTCATTAAGGTGTGGGGCGCTTTCTTTAAATCGTTTTTGTAAAACAATTTAAAACCAGTAAACTGTACGGGCTCTTTGTAGATATACAATTTATAGGTGCTGCGTTTCAAAATTGGTTCACCCCAACCATCCATGTGCATCACAATCTGAACTTCAGGACGAAGTTTAATTTCTTTGTGACGCTTAACCATGCCTTGCGTAAAACGATGAACAATTAAGATTTTTGGAGGCAAATTATTGTCTTTTACAAGCTTAGCTAAATAGTCTACACAGTAATTAACATCGGCTGCATCATAATTACCAATTTTTTTACCTGGTTTACTACCATCTTTCATCGAAAACTCAGGGTCAATTCCTAAATGCACCTGTGGTAATTTTAAATACTTTTCCAGCGTTGGCACTTCTTGTTGAAGGGTGCTTAGCGCTACCTGAATATCCAAAAATACAATAGCATTTCCCATTTTAGCTATAGCGAGAGCAGAGTCAATTTGATGCTCAGGCATGCGTGTACGGTATTTGCCATCTTTGCCTGGAGTGCCCGAAGCCACAATAGCAATATAGTGTATGGCTGGAATTACTGGAGTTAGCGAGTCTGCTTTTTCCCATGCTTTCATTTCTTTATTAAGCATTTGCCATAATACTTTGGGTGGATATTCGCCTAAAGCTCCCATTTTTTTGGAATAAAGATTACCATAAAATGCAATAATCCGTTTAAATGGTAAAATGGCTCCATCAATAGGAAAAACATTATTTTTAATTGGCCAATAGCCAGTAGTGTCGCCGTTTGCAAGGGCTAAATTCTTTTTGATGTATGCCAGCGTGTCCACTTTCAAAGTCTCTGGTTCTTGTTGTTCAACAGCTGTTTTATCGCCCGCTTTTTTATCGTTTTTTGGATTACAACTAAAAAATACTAATGCGAGAGCGAAGGTGATAATTAATTTATAGTTCATATTTTATTTGTTTAAATGATTTTAATTTTTTAGTTGAAAGTACGACGCATAGATTTCAGTAAGGCATGCGATGACATATCGGGCACTATTACACGACGAACACATTGAAGTGGTTGAATGGAGTCGCGCTTGGTGCTCAATGCAAACGAGAGCTTAAAATACTTGCTAAGACCAACTGCCGATTCATGATTAAACACTCCATTTGGATGTGCCCAAAACTCCACTGGCTTGCCCGTAATTTTTGCTAGTTTAGCTATTGGTTCTTCCACTTGCTTTTTCCAGTCGGCTGCCTCCTTGTATTTTGTAACCATAGTATGATCCCAACTATGTAGCCCAATGGTATGTCCCGCTTTTGCGAGTTTTGCAATTTCGTCGGTTGTCATGTAGTTTTTCTTATTGTACGTAATTGTCATAATAAAGAAAACGCCACGCATACCGTTTTTTTCCATTACAGGAGCAGCAATTGTTGAATGCTCAATGCGTGAATCGTCAAAACTAATCATAACCGGATTGGCAGGCAATGATTTATTGTATACTAAATAATCGTATAATTGAGTTGGCGAAATGGAATGGTAACCACTATCGGCAAGCACTTTGATATGTGCCGAAAATGTAGCAGGACTTACTGTGTAATCGCCTTTACTGCCATCAGTTATGCGATGATAACACAGCACTGGAACTTGAGGTTTGGCCATTATTTGAGCAGCGGTATTGGCCACTTGCTGCGTAGTTGTGTCTTTTTGTTCCTCAGAAGTAGTTGTTGCTTGTTTGTCGCCTTTTTTAGTGGCATTGGAGCAACTTGAAATAAATAAACTACAAATTAACAAACTAAAAAAGATAATTTTTTGATACATAATTTTCCTATTTTACAAATAATTTATTTCACTTTAAAATTTATAATTGATTGATATATAGCATCCTGTATTTTAGGACGAATACTCATTCGGGCTAATTTATTTACGCCATCGTTGGGATAAGTTCTATTGCTTAAAAACACATAAACCAACTGATTTACTGGGTCAACCCAGCAGCATGTCCCTGTATAACCCGTGTGCCCAAACACCTCTTTTGGTGCCAATTTGCTGCAAGGATTTATAGCCGGATTAGTTGGAACTGGTTTGTCAAATCCCAAACCACGCCTACCGCTAGCCGAAACTGTAGTGGTAAATAACTGACAAGTTCGTTTACAAAGGTACTGCTTTCCGTCCAAATCACCATTGTTTAACATCATTTGATAAATTACAGCCACATCGTGCGCTGTACCAAATAGTCCAGCATTGCCCGATACTCCTCCAAAAAAGTTGGCTATGGGGTCGTGTACTTCGCCTTGCAGAAAACCATTTGAGCTAATTTTCTTTAAGGTTGGAGCAATTTCGTCCTGAACATGAGTACGCAATGGTACATATCCTAAGTTTCGTAAATTCATTGGGCCATAAAACTCACGTTGAAGAAAAAAGTCCAATGTAACTCCACTTATGGTTTCGACAATTTCTTTTAATAACACAAAATTTATACAGCTGTAAAGATATGTTTTGGAGCCTAAGCGTGTATTGGCAATGAGCTTCATAGCAGCTGCATGTATAGAGTCCGTTGTGGAGTATGAAGCGTTCTTTTGTGTGGTGGATGTTGGAAAGTAAATGTATGCAGGTAAACCAGTTTCGTGAAATAACAAATCTACAATTTTAATGTGCTCTTTGTTTGTTCCTTTTAAAAAATCCAGATAGTCCGATGCTTTATCGTTTATATCCAGCTTATTATCATCAAATAACTTCATTACAGCCAATAAGGTTCCTGTAGTTTTTGATAAAGAAGCTAAATCGTAAATGGTGGCTGGTGTTACTTTTCGGTCAGTTTCGTATGTATATTTACCAAAACTTTTGTTGTAAATTTCTTTCCCATTTTTTAATACCAAAACCTGACAGCCAGGGAAAGCCATGTTGCGAATTGCATCTTTTGCAATTGAATCGATACGTCGGAGAGTGACCGAATTCATTCCAACTACCTCGGGTACGCATTTTTCAAAATGAGAAACGCTATCAACTTTGGTACGGTTAGCAAATGTGTTGGCATTGGCTGAAGTATAAAGTTGGAAATCGGAGATTGTTACAAACCCAATACAAAACAAAAGACAGATAATAATAGGTAGATATTTTTTCAAACTCTTTATAATTTAAATTCGTTGAGCGAAGTGGCTATCGAAAATTGGTATGCTGAATTTCCGGTTTGGAAATTACTCATGCCAAATCCAACCTGAAACTTATAAAGTTTAATTCCACCTCCAAATGAGAAGCCAGTACTACTCTTAAAGCCAGGCATTTTTAACTCGTTGTGTCGGCGATGATTATAAGAGGCAGCTAAATAAAAGTTTTTACTTGGAACAAATTCAACTCCAAAAATGGCATGTCGAAAAGCCATATCAACAAATTTGATTTCGTCGGATACACTCTGTCCACTGTTATTGTCGTTGGTATAATAATTTAGGCTCCATTGTTGTAAATTGTGCAAGGTGAGCGACAATCTAAAAGGAGCGTGATTCAGTTTTTTTGTTAAACCTAACTGAATATCAAAAGGCAAACGTTCAAAATGCTGTCCATCTTCGTTACGGTAATATCCTTTGAGTTGAGTTCCCAAATTACGCAAAACCAAACCTGCCGAAAAATAACGTTTTGGATCAATAAAACTCACACCGGCATCCAAGGCTACACCATAGCTAGTATAGCGTTCAAAAACTGAATAAATAGGTTTAAGTGTACCTCCTACTGTAATTTTATCTGTTAAAGGGCGTGCATATACAATATTAAGAGCCATATCTTTAGCCGAAAAATCACCTAGTTCGGTGTTGATATCACTTGTTTCAATAAACTTTCCGTAATTTATATATTGCACACCAACCGCAAAATAATTTTTATCTTTAATTTTAAAACCATACATGGCAGAGCCAAACTGAATATCAGCCAAGTAATTAGCCATGCTTAAACTTATTTGTTTATCACTCTCGGCAGTAAGTAGTGCTGGATTACGAAATGCAAAACTCAAATCGTTATCGCGCAACGACACATTTGTTCCACCAAGGGCAGCAACGCGCGACGAAACAGGTAAATCGAGAAAAGAATAGACACCGTTTCCAGCTTGTGAAAATACGAATATTGAACAAATCGAAAGCAAAAATGCTGTTACACCTTTATGAAACATAAAAAACGATGTTTTTATAATTAATATTCAAAGATACGGTTTTTAGGCATTCGAACCAAAAATTAATGAAGTTTGACTGCCGAAAAATAAAACGCTAAAATTGAAATAAATTGCGTTAGCATGCTAAAAAAAGATTATTTTTATTGATTCTGAATAAATTATCAAATAAATTCAATTTTTTAGCGTTAAAAGTTTAGTGTTTTAAAAAATAATATTACATTTGTGACCTCGAAATTTAAATAATTCAGCAAAAATGGAATTAAAAAAGTCACCAAAAGCTTCTTTAGAAGATAAAAAAATGCTCTTCGTGATGATGGGCCTTGTTATGGTCTTGTCACTATTGTACATTGGATTCGAATGGACCGAATCTGAAGTTAAAATTTATGACTCAATTGACACAGAAATGCTTGCCGAAGAGGAAATTGAGATTCAACAGACTCAACAAGAATTACCTCCACCTCCACCACCTCCAGTGCCCGATGTAGTTGAGGTAATTAATATTGTGGAAGATGATGTTATTGTTGAAAGTGTTGATATAAACACCGAAGATGATAAAAACAAGGAAGTAGTTATTGCGGCTCCCGTTGCGGCTCCTGTCGAAGAAGAAGACAATGTAGTATTTCAGGTAGTTGAAACTATGCCTGCATTCCCTGGTGGAGACCAAGCTCTTTTCAAATTCTTAGGCGAAAATGTAAAATACCCAGTAATTGCTCAAGAAAATGGTATACAAGGTCGTGTAATTTGCCAGTTTGTAGTAAACAGAGATGGTTCGATTGTAGATGTAGAAGTAGTTCGCCCAGTTGACCCTAGTTTGGACAAAGAAGCAATCCGCGTTATCAAATCAATGCCTAACTGGAGTCCAGGTAAGCAACGTGGTAAATCGGTACGTGTAAAATACACTTTACCAGTTAACTTCAAACTGCAATAATTAAACAAAAAACTGACATTCGCACCGACGGTAAAATCGGAGAATCGAAAGATATTGTACAAAAACCGTTTGGATCATGTCCAAGCGGTTTTTTATTAAAAAATAGCACCTAATGCAAACAGAAATATATCAGGAAAAAGCTGTTCTGGTTGGCTTAATTACCCAACACCAAAAAGAAGATCGTGCGCATGAGTACCTCGACGAATTGGCTTTTTTAGCCGATACAGCTGGTGCATCTCCTGAAAAACTGTTTTTTCAGCGCATTGATTATCCCAATCCCAAGACCTTTGTAGGCCCAGGTAAGTTACAAGAGATAAAAGAATATGTCGATGCCAATGACATTGGAGTGGTAATTTTCGACGATGAATTGTCGCCAAAACAATTACGAAATATAGAGAAAGAACTCAATGTACTTATACTTGACCGCACAAACTTAATTCTGGATATTTTTGCCAAACGTGCTCAAACGGCCAATGCAAAAACCCAGGTTGAATTGGCACAGTTGCAGTATATGTTGCCACGCCTCACACGCCTTTGGACGCACCTTGAGCGCCAACAAGGTGGTATTGGTATGCGTGGCCCCGGCGAAACTCAGATTGAAACTGACCGACGGATTATTCTCACTAAAATTTCGCTGCTCAAGCAAAACCTCAAAGACATTGACAAGCAAATGGCTACGCAACGCAAAAACCGCGGAAAAATGGTTCGAGTAGCGCTTGTAGGATATACCAATGTAGGCAAATCAACCATGATGAATATGCTTAGCAAATCGGAGGTTTTTGCCGAAAACAAGCTTTTTGCAACATTAGACACCACTGTTCGTAAAGTAATAATTGATAATTTGCCTTTCCTTTTGTCGGACACTGTAGGATTTATCCGTAAATTGCCTACAAATCTTATTGAATCATTTAAATCTACTTTGGACGAAGTGCGCGAAGCTGACTTGCTGATTCATGTGGTGGATGTTTCACATCCAAATTTTGAAGAGCAGCTTGAGGTGGTGAATCAAACATTAAAAGATATTGACCCACGTGATAAGCCTACAATATTGGTTTTCAATAAAATTGATGCATTTAATTATATTCCAAAAGAGGAGGATGATTTATCGCCCGTTAAACGAGAAAATTTAAGTTTGGACGATTTAAAGAAAACTTGGATGTCGAAAATGCATGATAATTGCTTGTTTATTTCGGCACGCGAAAAACAAAATATTGAGCCATTAAAGGAAATGATGTACAATAAAATCAAGGAAATACATGTTGTACGATATCCGTATAACGATTTTCTGTTTCAAAAATACGAAGAATAATATGTATCGTAAGCTTACCGATAAAGAAATTGCAACACTCACTGTTTATGGCTGTTCGGCCGAAAACTGGAACGAGGTGGAAGTGGCTGAAAATTTTTCGCCCAACTATTTAAGCAATGTGCATTTTTCAGGAAAAAACAAATTAGGCACATACAATAGGGTTTTTGAACTTGCTGGAGGTTTTAAGAAGCATGCAGGTTTAAATAACTGTTGTTTACATAACTGTGAGGTGGGCAATGATGTGTTTATTGATAAAGTACATAATTACATAGCCAATTATAAAATTGGCGATAACTCATATATCGAAAATGTAAATTTGATATTGGTTGAGGGCGAATCTGCTTTTGGAAACGGTGTAAAAGTGCCCGTAATGAACGAAGGTGGTGGGCGCGAAATACCAATTTACGATGAACTTTCAGCTCCTTTGGCTTATATACTTACACTTTATCGTCACCGTCCTGAGTTGATCCATAATTTACAACTTTTGATTGATGCTTATGCTGCTACCTTAAAATCATCGGTAGGAACAATTGGTGAAAATGTACGTATTGTAAACTGTGGAAGTATTAAAAATGTCCGCATTGGCAATAGTGCAGTTATCGAAGGTGCATCGTTGCTCGAAAACGGCTCCATAAATAGTAACGAGCAAGCTCCGGTATTGGTTGGCTCTGGCGTTAAATGTAATGATTTTATACTTTGCTCAGGTGTTTCGGTAACCGATTCAACGTTAATTTCACGTTGTTTTGTTGGTCAGGGTTGTATTATGGGTAAGCATTATTCGGCTCTCGATTCGCTTTTTTTCTCAAACTGCCAAGGCTTACATGGCGAGGCAACAGCCATATTTGCAGGTCCTTACACAGTTTCGCACCACAAATCCACATTACTTATTGCGGGCATGTTTTCGTTTCTGAATGCGGGTAGCGGTTCGAATCAAAGTAACCACATGTATAAGTTAGGTCCAATACATCAAGGCATTTGCGAACGTGGTTCCAAAACTACCAGCGATTCATATCTTTTGTGGCCTGCTCGGATTGGTGCCTTTACGCTGGTTATGGGTCGTCATTATAAACATTCCGACACTTCGGATTTGCCATTTTCGTACCTTATCGAGAATGCCACCG
>CAYXQZ010000031.1:0-25296 GCA_964466415.1 uncultured Paludibacter sp. | reverse complement strand
CTTTTAAATTCGGGTACAATTTTTTTCATCTGCGATACAGTCAAGAAGTTTTTACACAGTAAGCTATAACCAATTAACTCTTCAATTTGGCTTGTTATGGAGTCATAATCGTATTCTTGAACCTTAGCAATCATAATTTTTGGATTATGAGTTTTGGTTGTTATTTCCTTTTGATTTAAAAGTTCTTCGTACAATTTTTCGCCTGGACGTAAACCAGTAAATTCTATTTTGATATCAACCTCTGGAATATAGCCAGCCAAACGAATCATTTTTTTAGCTAAATTTACAATTTTAACTGGCTGCCCCATATCAAAAATAAAAATCTCGCCTCCATTGCCCATAACTCCAGCTTCGAGTACAAGTGTACAAGCTTCGGGTATAGTCATAAAATAACGAATAATTTCAGGGTGTGTAACCGTAATTGGTCCGCCTTTTTCGATCTGACTTTTAAACAAAGGAATTACTGAACCATTGGACCCTAACACATTACCAAAACGAGTTGTAATAAATTTAGTTGAATCTTTGCCATCTTCAACCAACTTTTTATAAAGCGATTGAACATAAATTTCGGCAATACGTTTGGATGCTCCCATTACATTGGTAGGGTTTACAGCTTTATCGGTAGATACCATTACAAAACGTTGAACTTTATATTTCACAGCCAAATCGGCCAAAATTTTTGTTCCACGTACATTTACCTGTATACTTTCAACCGGATTATCCTCCATTAAAGGCACATGCTTGTATGCAGCGGCATGATAAATATAATCGGGTCTGTACATATCCATCATATATTCCATACGTTCTTTATTACGTACATCGGCCAAGAAAACACTCATGTTTTGATCGGGATACTTCTCTTCAAGCTCCAAACGCAAATTGTGCATAGGCGATTCAGCCTGATCGAGCAGAACAATGAGTTGAGGTTGATAGCTAATAATTTGAGCTACAATTTCACTACCTATTGAACCAGCAGCACCAGTTACCAATACAACTTTTCCTTTGTGTGCTTCTGAAATTTTCTCAGTTTCGATATGTATTTTAGGTCTTTCCAATAAATCTTCAATCTGAACGGATTTAATTTGTTTAATCGTAGGCATATCGTTTTTCCAAATACTCACGGGTGGTGCAGTTAAAACAGCCAGATTATTGCTTAAAAACAATTCCAAATCAACCTCAGGATTAATTTTCTTCATCTGAGTTGGCGAAACAATAATAGCTTTTGCTTTTTTAGAAACCGTTTTTTTGATCGTTTTTTCGTCGAAATGATACACCTTAACACCCATGATTATACGTTCAGTAGCATTTTTATCATCATCGATAAAACCTACTAACTTATACTTTATTTCGCTTTGCTCCGACCGCAACATTTTGGCAATACCTACAGCAGCCGATTTTGTACCATATATCATTACAGGCGTAATTTTTCCACCATTTGTAGTGAAATAATCGAAAATAATTTTAGCGCTTAATCGTAAAAAGAACAAGAACAAAAACGAAAAACCAGCATAAAGTATTAAACCAGTAGTATAATAAAGTTCGAATTGATAAAAGACTTTTAGAAAAACATTTGTAGCTATTAATATAACAACGGTAGATAAAACAGCAAATAAAAGTTTGGCAGCATCAACATATCCCGAATATCGCAAAACGCCTGAATAGGTATGGAATATCCAAAAGAAAATGACTTGTATAAATAAAATGATTGATAAACGTTGATAAAAATTCAGAATACGTATATCAACATGATTTTCAGAAATTTTTGACGCAATAAAGCTTGCAATAAAAAATGCAACTATACATAATGCAATGTCAATAATTAAAACTATCCAACGTGGAACGTAGCGCAATGAGGTTAAATGCGAAAAAATATCTGATCCTGTCAATAAATTTTCTTTATCATTCATACTGAATAAATTTTGGTCATTAGTTTTATGGACTACAAAGATAATTCTAAATATTAAATAATAACTCAAAAAAGGGAACTAATTATTCAATCGCAATTTGAATTACTACTAAAATTTTATACATCAACTACATAGCTGTTAAACCATCTTTAACATTGAAAATGAAAATATATTCCATATCTTTGCAAAATCAAAACAAAAAACTAAATTTCATGTCGGTACATAGCGATAATCCAAGAAGAGTTACAACCCAGAGGTTGATAGAAATGAAAAAACGTGGTGAAAAAATCAGTATGTTAACTGCTTACGATTATACAATGGGAAGTATTGTGGACCACGCAGGCGTTGATATAATACTTGTTGGCGATTCAGCTTCCAACGTAATTTGTGGAAACACCACAACACTTCCAATTACCCTCGATCAAATGATTTTTCTTGCTAAATCGGTTGTGAGAGGTGTAAAACGAGCCTTAGTAGTTGTTGACATGCCTTTTGGAACCTATCAAGGCAATTCGAAAGAAGCATTAGCTTCGGCCATTCGAATAATGAAAGAAACACATGGCGATTGCTTGAAGCTTGAGGGTGGCGAAGAAGTTTTAGAATCGGTTAAACGCATTTTATCAGCCGGAATACCTGTTATGGGCCACCTTGGACTTATGCCCCAATCAATTAACAAATATGGCTCATATTCAGTTAGAGCGCAGCAAGAAGCCGAAGCCGAAAAGTTAATTAGAGATGCTCATTTGCTAGAACAAGCTGGTTGTTTTGCTATCGTACTCGAAAAAATTCCTGCTAAACTAGCCAAACAAGTTGCTAGTGAACTTACTATCCCAATTATTGGAATAGGTGCTGGCAATGGTGTGGATGGACAAGTACTTGTTTTACACGATATGATTGGACTAACTCAAGATTTTTCGCCACGCTTTTTACGTCGATATGCTAATTTACAAACAATAATGAATCAAGCTATTGAGCATTATGTGGCTGATGTAAAATCGGGTGATTTTCCGAGCGAAATGGAACAATACTAATTAAAATCCCAGTAATTCTTTGGCATTTAAAACCGAAATTTCGGAAAGTTTTTTACCACTGAGCATTTGAGCAATTTCAGTTATGCGTTGATTATCAGTCAATCGCTCAATAAATGTTTGTGTTTGAATTCCAGAATCATCTTTATAAACTCGGTATTGCACTTTGCTTTTTGCTGCAATTTGTGGTAAGTGCGTAATGGTTATAACCTGCATTCCTATACTCATTTCTTGCATTATCTCCCCCATTCGGTGAGCAATTTCGCCTGAAACTCCGGTATCAATTTCGTCGAAAATAATGGTAGGCAAATCTGACTTATTTGCAATTAAAGCTTTTATCGAAAGCATCAATCTCGAAACTTCACCACCCGAAGCAATGAGTTGCACGGGTTGCATTTCTCTGTTTTTGTTTGCCGAGAAAAGAAACTGCACTTCGTTTTGACCATTTACTAAATAATTATCAGTAACTTGAACATTCACAACAAATTGAATATTTGGCATGCCAAGAATTTTCAGTCGTTCAATCATGTATTTTTCAATTTGACCTACAACTTTTTGTCGCGATAGTGTAAGTTGTAGAGCTTGCTCTTTTACTTGCTCAAAAGTTTGAACAATTTGTTTTTTAATATTTTCAATTTCTTCGTCAAAGGAGTCAATTTTTTGCAGTTGTGTTTCATAATCATCACGTATTGCAATCAACTCTTGAACCGAAGTAACTTTGTATTTTTTCTGAAGAGTAAATAATTCGCTCAATCTATTCTGAATCAGCATTAAGCGTTCTGGATTATCTTCAATCTTATCGGCAAATGAACTTAATTCCGATTTGATATCTTTGAGTTCAATATAAGCCGATTGCAATCGTTCAGTCCAACTTTCGCCATTAACTACATAATTTTTAATTCGCGATACGGATGTAATAATTTCTTTTAACTGCGCTAAAACAGCACTATCGTTGTCGAATAAATTTTGTGACGAGAGCAATTCTATTTTAATTTCCTCGGCATGAGCAAGTGTATCCTGCTCTAATTCAAGCATTTCTTGTTCATCAACAACTAACTGTGCTTCAGCTAATTGATTATATTGAAACTGAATATAATCTAACTCAGTGCTATATCGACGTGCATTTTGTTCTAGTTTTTTCTGGTCGGCTAGTAATTGTTGCCAACGCTGAAAACTGAGAGTATATGCATTTAAAAGCAATGAATTTTGAGCAATCGTATCAACCACATCGAGCTGATAGGTAGGATTAGCCAACATGAGATTATCATGCTGCGAATGAATGTCGATAAGCTGAACAGTGAGCTCACGCAACACATTTAAAGGCACTGGAGTATCGTTAATAAAAGCCCGCGATTTACCAGCGCTTGTTAGCTCCCTACGAATAATACATTCGTCGGATGGAGTATCAATATCATTTTGAATAAAAAAACCACTTAATTTTGTATAACCTTTAATATCGAAGGTAGCCTCAATTACACATTTATCAGCATCATTTTTAATGGCTTTTGTTTCGGCTCTTTGACCTAAAATTAACGACAATGCGCCTAAAATAATGGATTTACCTGCACCAGTTTCGCCAGTAATAGATAAAAAACCCGACTCGAAATCAATTTCGAGTTCCGAAATAAGAGCATAATTTAAAATATACAGTGATTTAAGCATTTTAATTTTTCAAAATTTTTTCGTAACGATCAGTTTGAGTTGGATTTACATCCGTTAAAATTTCAACAGCCTCTTTTTTCTCTTTATCAGTGGCTTTTGAAAAAATATTTATCAACTCTTCGTTTTTGGCATCCAAAAACGAGGCAATAACAATAGCCGAAGGACGTGCTCTATTCGCTTCGCGCAGTAATGGTAATCCCAGAGCAATTTTTGAACGAGCATTTGTTATATTAACCGACATTTCATCCAATCCCAACCGGTGATATTCGTAGAAATACGATCTGTACTTTTTAAAAGCTTCGTCGGTTAGATTGTTGACCAATGCATAGCGGTTTTTGCTACTTTCAAACGCTTTCCAACCAACTAAATCGGCTGCCTGAGCTGCATTCACAATTCTTTCGGCTGCTTCGAAAAAAGGTGTACCTCCTAACCTTGCATACGAATCTAAATCGTAACCAATTATTAAATAGGCGTAATAAGCCAACACGGCTGTAAGATTTGAAGTAATGGTATTTTCGTTCATTTCGAGTTGATCAAATTCCTTATAATCGAACGAAAAATAATTGTCCTTAAAATTAAAAAGCGTTGTATTGTACGATGAATTGTAAACCGGTCGACGCGATTGAATTTGAATATCGGCTGTAAACAAGTCTCCATCAACCTTTTTTACGATAATACTCATATTGCATTCAATCTTTTCGGTATTCGCAATTGTCATTTCGGACCAGCGACGCGTATTCATAAACTCCGAAATTGATTTTTGAAGCGTATTAAATACTGACTTATTGGTACCAATAACCATATCGGAATTGATATTTACATTGCATTTTAACTCCTGCGAAAACAAGTTTATAGTACCAAAAAGGCCTGCAAACAATATTACAATTAACTTTTTCATTCAGTTTTCAACATTAAAAAATAAGTGTATTTATCTCATTCACAATATCATCGGCTACAGCAAGCTTAGTTTTCAGCTCATAATGTTTTTTGTAACCTGAACTATGAATAATTGATACTTTATTGGTATCAAATCCAAAACCCGATTCAGCATCCTGAAGCGAATTTAAAACAATAAAATCAAAATTCTTTCGTTCCATTTTTGAAATTGCGTTTGCCTCCTCATTATCTGTTTCGAGTGCAAAGCCTACTAAAAACTGTTCATCTTTTTTAATCTTTCCGAGAGTAGCAGCAATATCAACTGTTGGCTTTAGTTCAATCGTTAAATCATCATTCTCGCGTTTAATTTTCGATTTTGATTTATGCGAAGGAGCAAAATCAGCAACAGCAGCACATAAAATAGCACCATCCATTTTATCGAATTTACTCATTACTGCTTTATACATTTGTTCAGCTGTATCAACATTTATACGCTTAATATTTCGGTGTTTGGCACTTAAACTAACTGGACCAGCTATTAATGTAACTTCGGCTCCTTGCATAGCGCATGACTCAGCCAGTGCAAAACCCATTTTACCCGATGAATAATTGCCAATAAAGCGTACAGGATCAATTTTTTCGTAGGTAGGACCAGCTGTGATCAATACTTTTTTTCCTAACATTTTTTTCGGCGTAAAATAATCGGTCATAAAACGAATAATATTTTCGGGCTCTTCCATTCGTCCTTTACCCTCTAACCCACTTGCTAAGAAACCTACTGATGAATCAATAATATGATTTCCATAGGCTTGCAATTGTTTAATATTTCGTTTTGTTGATGGATGTGCATACATATCCAAATCCATTGCTGGAGCAACAAATACAGGACATTTAGCTGACAAATAAGTAGTTAACAATAAATTATCGGCTACTCCACTCACCATTTTACCAATAGTATTGGCAGTAGCAGGGGCAATAATTAAAGCATCAGCCCACAAACCTAAATCAACATGACTATTCCAATCGCCGTTTTCGGGATTAAAAAAATCCACTAAAATTGGATTATTCGAAACGGTTGCCATTGTAAGTGGTGTAATAAACTCTTTAGCTAAAGGAGTCATAACTACTTTTACTTCAGCACCTTCCTTCACCAATAATCTTGCAAGAATAGCAGCTTTATATGCCGCAATACTTCCTGTTATTCCCAAAATAATTTTTTTTCCTTTTAACATAGCCATTTCCCTTTCAATTAAATTAAATAAATCGAAATATTACACTCACAATATTATATACGGCAAAAATACAAAAATGTTACGAACTGTACTCACAAAAAAAAATAAAAGAACAAAGAAGTTTAAAAACTCTTCATTCTTTTATTTATAATATTCTTAAATCTAGGATTTAAAATTTACTTTATCTTGCTATCTTTTATCGGATTACGATAATAAACCTTTTCTTCGATAAATTCCTGTGTAGCTACTAAAGTAGGTTTAGGAAGTTTTTCGTAATGGCGCGAAATTTCAATTTGCTCACGGTTTTCGAAAACTTCTTCAATGTTTTCGCTCAACGATGAAAACTCCTGAAGTTTTTTATCAAGTTCGGATTTTACTTCGGCAGTAATTTGATTGGCACGTTTGGCAATAATTTTCACTGTTTCGTAAACATTACCAACATTCTCGCTTAACACGTTCATATCGCGCGAGATAGTACTCAAAGGTGCATTTACTTTTTTATGATCCATAATTTTATATATTTAATCTTTTACAATTTTTTTCGATTCGTTAAAAACTTTATCAGCATGCTTGCGCATTTTTCCTTCGGGATACTCATTTATATAATTGTAGTATTCGTCAATTGTTGCTCTGTAACGATCCATTTTCTTTTCCTCAAAACTTTGTACCGCTTGTTGGTATTTAGCATCAAGAATAATAATTGATAATTCTTCGCGATACTTAGTGGACGGAAAGCGTTTTAAAGCATTTTGTGCTGTTATAACAGCCGATTCGTAATTATTTCCTAAGTAATTACCTAAGTTGAAATATAGTTTCGAATTCAAATAATATTTATAAGCTATTTTATCATTTAACTCGTCAAGCAATTTCATTGCATCAGGCACTCTTTCACTTTCGGGATAAACATCTACAAACTCTTGTAATGAAGCTACAGCATCGTTGGTAGCAGTTTGATCCAAGCGGGCATCAGGCGAATCGAGGTAATAACAATAGCCTATCATATACTTCGATTCTACTACATATTTCCCTTTAGGATATGTTTTTACATAAGTTTTGTAGTATTCGCTTGCTGTAAAATAATCTTTCTGTCCCAAATATGATTTTGAAAGATAATTTAAAATAGTTTCGGAGCGTTCAGTGCCTTTAAAATAGGTCGAAATTTCGTCGAACAAAGTTGTAGCTCGCATAAAATCGCCTTTTTCAAAATACTCAACTGCTTTCGTATATTTTAATTCGGGATCTGTACTCTTCAAAAGTTTCTGATAATCACCACATGAAGCGAATAAAACAATTGATAAAACGAGAATTAATGAATATCTTTTCATAATTAAAATTCGGACTGCAAAAGTAGTTAATATATTGGTAATAAAAAAATAAATACAATTATTTTAAAGTTTAAACTGCAAAATGGCCAAAAAGAAAGAGGAATTCATTATTCGCTTAAATATTTTTTAAATCCATCCGTATAAATTACTTGAAATTTCCCCGCTTTATCAGTGTATACCAAGTAACAATCCATATCCGGAATTCGTTTGCACAATGCCAATGCACTATCTTTACCAAGTACCATAAATGCTGTTGCAAAAGCATCGGCTGTTGTACAATCGGCCGCTATTACAGTTGCGCTCAATAAGTTATGCTGCACAGGGCGTCCTGTTTTGGGATTAATGGTGTGTGCAAATTTCTGACCATCTTTGTAATAAAACTGCCGATAATTGCCCGAAGTGGTTAATGCTCTGTTTGTTATACTTACTATAGCTTGCAATTCACCATCCACGTTTATCGAATCGTCAACAGGTTTATCAATACCTATTTTCCAATTTGAACCCTTGGGATTTAAACCTTTACACACAATTTCGCCACCAATATCAATCATATAATTTTCGCAGCCATTTTTCTCAAATAATTTTGCAATCAAATCAGCAGAATATCCTTGAGCAATAGCACTTGCATCGATCATAATTGCCGGATTATCTTTTATAATTTTATGATTTTGCAATTTCACCTTTTGGTATCCAATAAGTGGCATAAGTTTTTTATAATCAGGCTCTTTACTCCTGTCGTGATTGCCAAATCCAAAACCCCAAATATTTACTAACGGTGCTACAGTAATGTCAAAAGCACCATTGGTGAGCATTGATACTTTTTGAGCCGCTTCAAACATGGATTCAAAATAAGCATCCGTTTGAACCGAATCGTTGTTTTGATTTATTTTCGATATAATCGAATTTGGATTATAAGTTGATAACGATCGATCAAATTCATTGAAAAAAGTATCAATTTGAGCTTGTAAGTTTTTGCCTTCGGGTTGCAAATAAGTAGCTGAATAATAAGTACCTTGAGCTTTTCCTTCGTTATGTATATAATCTATTTTTTTTGCAACAGGCTTAGTACACGATACCAAAATTAAAACAGCTAGTAAAAGCAAGAATTGGAATTTTCTGAATACAATTATCATACTTAAATATTAAAAGTTAAACGCATTCCGCGCACATCGTCATTAATTACACCATTATTGTATACGAGTTGGCCATTAACCCATGTTTTTTGTACACTATGATCGAACTTTGTACCTTCAAATGGTGACCATTTACAGAAATACAGTAAGCTTTCGTTCGTTACAGTCCATGATGTATCTTTATCAATCAACACCAAATCAGCATAATAACCTTCGCGTATATAACCTCGTTGTTCCACTCTGTAAAGTTCGGCAGGTGCGTGACACATTTTATCAACCACTTTTTCGTATGTAAAAACAGCGTCCTTAGCCATTTGTAACATGGCAATTAACGAATGCTGAATAAGTGGACCACCCGATGCAGCCTTTAAGCATGAACCTTCTTTCTCGCGCATTAAATGTGGAGCATGATCGGTAGCTACCACATCAATTTTTCCATTATTCAACGCTTCAATTAATGCCTGTTTATCTCGTTCCGATTTAATTGCTGGATTCCATTTTATTCGGTTTCCATATTTGGCATAATCAATATCCGAAAACCAAAGATGATGAACACAAACTTCGGAAGTAATATTTTTTTCGATTAATGGTTTTTTATTGTCAAAAAGCGACATTTCTTTTTCGGAAGAAATATGCAACACATGCAAACGTGCATTGTATTTTGTTGCTAATTCCACCGCAAACGACGAAGAGCGATAGCATGCTTCATCATTGCGAATTAAGGGATGAAACTGAATTGGCAAATCATCGCCATACATGGCTTTGTAATGCGTTTTATTGGCTTGAATAGTTGCTTCATCTTCGCAGTGCGTAGCTATAAGCATTGGTATTTCATTAAAGATATTACTCAAGGTTTCTTTGTTGTCAACCAGCATATTACCTGTCGAAGAACCCATAAAAACTTTCAATCCACAAACCTTTCGCGAATCAACTTTATGTAACTCAGCAAGGTTATTATTGGTAGCCCCCATGTAAAAAGAATAGTTTGCGAATGACTTCTCAGCTCCGAGCTTATATTTATCTTCGAGCGCATCTATTGTTATTGTAAGCGGCATAGTGTTAGGCATTTCCATAAACGAAGTAACACCACCAGCAACAGCAGCTCGCGATTCGGAATAAATATTTCCTTTATGTGTTAGGCCAGGCTCCCTAAAATGTACTTGGTCGTCAATTACACCAGGAATTAGTATTTTACCTTCAGCATCAATAGTTTCGCAATTGGCAATTTCAGGAATAAAATCACCTTCGGTGTATATGGATTTTATAAAAGCATTTTCGACCAAAACGGAACCTTTAAATGTTCTGCCTTCGTTTATAATGGTAGCATCTTTTATCAGAAAAACACTCATTGTAGCAATGTTTTGATTTTTTATTTTTGAGGATAGTTACGGAACCAACTATTCAGTTTAAGTTGGATTACACCAAAAAACGCTTCGCCAAATATACCACTATTCATTTTGGATGTTCCTAGTTCTCTATTGATAAATATAATTGGAACTTCAACAACATTAAATCCACATTTAAAAGCAGTAAACTTCATTTCAACCTGAAAAGCATAACCTTTGAATCTGATTTTATCGAGTTCAATAGTTTTTAAAACAATGTTTTTGTAACATTTAAAGCCAGCAGTTGTATCCGAAATTTTAACACCTAACACAAAACGAACATACTTTGATGCAAAATACGACATTAAAACACGTCCAATAGGCCAATTTACAACATTAACACCACTTACATAGCGTGACCCAATGGCTACATCGGCACCCTTCTCAGCACAAGCATTGTACAACTTAGGCAAATCAGTAGGATTGTGCGAAAAATCCGCATCCATTTCGAATATATAATCGTAATTATGCTCCAGAGCCCATTTAAAGCCAGTGATATAAGCAGTTCCTAAACCAAGCTTACCTTTGCGTTCAATCATGAACAATTTATTCGAAAACTCGCTTTGTAGTTCCTTTACAATCAACGCAGTACCATCAGGCGAACCATCTTCGATAATTAAAATATGAAAATCAAGAGGCTGGTTAAAAACTGCTCTGATGATGTTTTCGATATTTTCTTTTTCGTTATAAGTAGGAATAATAACTAATTTAGTATCCATAAAATGAAATTATTCAAGAGTTCGTCAATCAAAAATATATAATTCAGATGGTATAAATCTATTTAGGGTAACGAGTTGCAAATCTTTCCCAACATGAACATTTCGATCATCCAGAAAACTCTTTACAGTTTCAAAAGCAATGTCAGGCATATTGTTTTCGCGACTTAAATGACACAAAAACACATACTGCAAACGCTCATTATATATTTCGGCTACAAATTTTCCACACTCAAAATTACTTAAATGCCCTGTATTGGCTTTGATTCTATTCTTCAAATGCAAAGGATACAAGCCACCATCGAGCATTTGCTCATCGTAATTTGCTTCAAAAACTATAAAATCGGCTTGTTCTAAATGCAATTTCACCTCGGTGCTCACATAGCCCAAATCAGTTGCAAACGAGAATTTTCTATTATTATAATCAACCGTAAAACCTACATTATCAGTAGCATCGTGCGACACCGGAAATGCAGTAATTGTAAAATCGCCCAATTTAAAGGGAACGTTTTTATCAATAAATCGTCTACTTTGATATAGTTTTTCGGTAACACAATAACTTTTAGCTATGCCGGCATGCACTAATTCGGTGCTGTAAATTGGAATATTGTATTTTTCGCCAAGCACTCCAACTGATTTAATATGGTCGGCATGATCATGAGTAACAAATACCCCCAGAATATTTTCAAAATCTAAATCAATATTTCTTAAACACTTTCGTATTGTCCTCACTCCTATCCCTGCGTCAATCAGAATTCCTTCTTTTGCATTTCCAATGTAATAACAATTTCCACTACTACCGCTTGCAAAACTCTGAAAGCGTAATTTCTCCATATTTCGAATTTTTTATAATCTACAAAATTACTATTAAAAACGTATCATCAAGCATCGTCAATCGGAAATAAAGTTAAGCGAAAGGCTTTTTAATGATAAAATTGTATAAAATGGCGGAAAGTATTAATTAAAATATTTTTCAACTTTACGAATGGCCGAGGAAACACAAAAAACAATTACATGGTCGTCGGCTTGTAAAACTGAATTACCATTGATTATGTAGCCTTTACCATTGCGTACGTACCCACCCAAATTTACCTGATCGGGCAAGCGTATATCTTTAATTTTCGATTTTGTTATTTTAGAACCTTTTTTGGCAACAAACTCAACTACTTCGGCATCGGCCGATGTTAAAGTTCTAACATTCAACACATCTGCATTTAAAGTTAACTGATAAATATAACTTGCTGCAATCATTTTTTTATTAATTACAGTACCAATATCCATGCTTTCGGCAAGCATAATGTAATCAATATTTTCTACTTCGGCTACAGTTTTACGAACTCCTAAACGCTTTGCTGCTAAACAAGCCAAGATATTAGCTTCAGAGTTTTCGCTTACAGCTACAAACGCATCCATTTCCTCAATGCCTTCTTCTTTAAGGGCTTCAATATTACGTCCATCGCAGTTAATAATGAGAGAATTATTAAACTTTTCGGCTAAAGAATAACTTTTACTGCGATCACTTTCAATTATTTTAGTGGTCATAAACGAAGGTAGTGCGCGTAATGCTTTCTGAGCAATTTTACTTCCACCAAGTATCATTATGTTTTTTATAAGATGATCCTCTTTACCTGCTTGCTGACGAACATAATCACGTTGATCCGAGGTGGTCATAAAATAAACAATATCATTATCGAGAATTAAATCCGTTCCAACAGGGATAATTGTTTTGTTTCCACGCTTTATTGCCACTACACGATATCTTTCTGCATCGAAAAAACCTGAATTAAATTTTTGGTTTATAATTTTTGCATTATTCCGAACTTTAATACCTAACAAAATTAGAGCATCATTACAAAAGCTTAAATTCTGACGCAACCAATTAGAACTTAATGACTCAACAATTTCTTCGGCAGCAAGTACTTCGGGATAAATCAAATGATTAACACCTAATTTTTCGAAAAACTCTTTGTTTTTAGGTAGTAAATATTCATAATTATTTATACGAGCTAAAGTACTTTTTGCTCCTAAATTATTAGCCAACATACAGGCGGTCATATTTACACTTTCTTGAGGAGTTACAGCCACAAAAAGGTCGGCTCCATTTACACCTGCTTCCTGCAAATCAGAAATAGATGTGGGTGATCCTAAACTAGTTATCAAATCATAAGCCGACTCAAGATCTTTCAGTTTATTAGGATCCTCGTCGAGCAAAAGGATTTCAAAATTTTCGCGAGCTAATAATTTGGCAAGATGAGTACCTACTTCACCTGCTCCAGCAATAATAATCTTCATACTTATATAAATATTTAATGAGCAATTTATTTTAAATAAACTGTATTACAAAAGAATTTTTTCGATTTCACTTTTTACACCATTTACATCGAGGCCAAGTAATTGATACAATTCATCTGGTGTACCGTGTTCCACAAAAGTATCTTTTACTCCTAAGCGTTTTACATTGATTTTATAGTTATTATCTGACATAAATTCGAGTACTGAACTTCCAAAACCGCCATCAATAACTCCATCTTCGATGGTTAAAACCTGTTTGTAATTGGTAGCAATTTCGTGAAGCAATTCTTTGTCGATAGGTTTTAAAAACCGAATATCATAATGTGCAATAGTCAATTTAGTCTCAGATTCGATAAGCTTTATTGCTTCCTGAGCTACATTAGCCATTGTACCTATTGTAATAACTGCAAGATCTTTACCCGCTTTCAACAGTTCGCCTTTCCCAATGGGTAAAACAGTCATTTCGTTTCGCCAATCCACTATACTACCTTTTCCACGAGGATAACGAATTACAAAAGGTCCTTTTTTGAAATGCAAAGCTGTAAACATCAAATTCCTCATTTCGTGTTCATTACGGGGAGCTGATATAGTCATATTTGGTATACAGCGCATGTATGCTAAATCGAAAATAC
The DNA here is from genome assembly GCA_964466415.1 of uncultured Paludibacter sp. Lineage (GTDB taxonomy): Bacteria > Bacteroidota > Bacteroidia > Bacteroidales > Paludibacteraceae > Paludibacter. Next base: position 11,108 of record CAYXQZ010000031.1, on the reverse strand, counting down.
CATGATGCGTTGCGCCATCCGACCCAACAATCCCGGCACGATCCAAACAAAAAATGACTGGTAAATTTTGAAGCGCCACATCATGTATCACATTGTCGTAGGCACGTTGCATAAACGACGAATAGATATTACAAAATGGAATCATGCCATCTTTAACCAATCCAGCCGAAAATGTAACTGCATGACCCTCAGCAATACCAACATCAAAAACTCTGTTTGGAAGTTCTTTTTGCATAATAATCATAGAGCACCCCGATGGCATGGCAGGCGTAACAGCCAGTATTTTATCGTTTTGTTTTGCAAGTTCAAGTAAGGTTTCGCCAAATACATCCTGAAAAAGTGGAGGAGTTGCTTCAGTCGTAATTGGTTGATTTCGTTCGCCAGTTTCAACACAAAACTTGCCTGGAGCATGCCATTCCGTTACCGATTTTTCGGCAGGTTCATAGCCTTTTCCTTTTTTAGTAATACAATGAAGCACTTTAGGACCTTTAAAATCTTTAATATCATTCAAAACCTTAACCAGTGTATCCACATCATGTCCGTCCACAGGTCCAAAATAACGAATGTTTAAGCCTTCGAAAATATTGTGTTGTTTTGTCAATGCAGCCTTAACTGTATTATTGAAACTTATAATTCGGTTTTTTCCACGTTCACTAATTAATCCCATTTTTTTAAGGATTTTGTATGCCTTAAAACGTAACTTATTGTAAGTTTGCGAGGTAGTAATATCAATTAAATACTGTGTAAAACCACCATGTATTGGGTCAATAGCCATTTGATTATCATTGAGGATAATCAACATATTATTATCAACCATCGACGTATTATTTAAACCTTCGAAAGCCAAACCACCTGTCATGGCGCCATCGCCTACAACAGCCACCACATGCCTATTTACTTCATTTTTATTAAATGCAGCAACTGCCATACCCAAAGCAGCCGAAATAGCTGTTGAAGAATGCCCTACACCAAAAGCATCGTATTCACTTTCGGCAGGTAGTGGAAAACCGCATAAGCCTTTGAATTGTCGATTTGTATGGAACTTATTTCGACGACCAGTAAGTATTTTATGTCCATAAGCTTGGTGACCTACGTCCCACACTATACGGTCGTAAGGAGTATTAAACACATAATGTAAAGCAACAGTGAGCTCAACTACACCTAAACTAGAACCTAAATGACCTGGATTTTTCGAAACTTCATCAATTATAAAATGCCTTAATTCGTTGCAGACCGTAGTTAACTCTTCTTTTGGTATTGCTTTTAAATCAACTGGCGAATCAATTTTATTTAGATATATATAATCTTTTTGTATTGTCATAAGTAATAAAAATTGGTTGCAAAAGTAATTAAATTATTGGTCAAAAACTTCAAATATAACAGTTATTTTAATTTTAAGTTTTGATAAAACAAACAAAAGAATATCATGCCTCAAATTTAAATAGAAAGTTATGCAGAAATCAATTACTCATTTTTAAGCCAAAACATACAATATTATATTACTAAAAGGTCAAAAGTTAAAATTTAACTGTTTATTTGCTGTTGAAATGCACATAAAACAATAAAAAATAAAAATAATGAGGTGAAAATTTGGTTCGTACCTTTCTATTTTTGTTATTTTGCAGCAAATTTCAGAATAAACTCACCTAAAACACTGAATATGTCTAAAAATCTTGTCATAGTAGAATCGCCTGCAAAAGCAAAAACAATAGAAAAATTTCTTGGTAAAGAATTTCAAGTTATGTCAAGCTTTGGTCACATTCGTGATTTAGCCGAAAAAGGAATTGGAATTGACTTTGAAAACAATTACAAACCCGATTATATTGTTTCAACCGACAAGAAAAAGGTTGTATCGGAATTAAAAAAAGCGACTAAACTTGCCGAAACTATATGGCTTGCTTCCGATGAAGACCGCGAAGGAGAAGCAATTGCTTGGCATTTGTATGATGAATTAAAGCTTAAGCCCGAAAATACCAAACGTATAGTTTTTCACGAAATTACAAAAGATGCCATATTAAATGCTATTGAAAACCCACGCTCTATTGATCTTCATTTAGTTGATGCTCAACAAGCTCGTCGTGTTTTAGATAGAATTGTAGGATTTGAACTTTCGCCTGTTCTTTGGCGCAAAGTAAAACCATCATTGTCGGCCGGACGTGTACAGTCAGTAGCCGTTCGATTAATTGTAGAGCGTGAACGCGACATAAATCAATTTGTAGCCGAAAGTGCTTATAAAATTACCGCAACTTTTAAAACTAACGATGCAAATGGACAACCGGTTGAACTGAAAGCTGATTTGCAACAACGATTTGCGGAAAAACAAGAAGCTATGGCTTTTCTTGAAAAATGCAAAAAAGCAGCCTTTACTATTGAAAGCATAAGTACTAAGCCAACCAAAAAATCACCTGCACCACCTTTTACCACTTCTACACTGCAACAAGAAGCAGCTCGTAAACTAGGTTTTTCGGTGGCACAAACCATGATGGTGGCACAACGACTTTACGAATCGGGAAATATTACCTATATGCGTACCGACTCAGTAAACTTATCGTCGTTGGCTATAAATACTTGCAAGGCTGAGATTATAAGCATGGCTGGACAAAAATACGTTCACACACGTAAATTCAACACCAAAACCAAAGGTGCACAAGAAGCCCATGAGGCCATTCGACCAACCTATATGAATGCTCATACTATTGAAGGCACTAATCAGGAAAAAAAATTATATGAATTGATTTGGAAGCGAACAATCGCTTCGCAAATGTCAGATGCTGAATTAGAAAAAACGACAATTAATATCAGTGTTTCAGGAAGCGATTATCCATTTATTGCTTCGGGCGAAGTTATTGTTTTCGACGGATTTTTAAAAGTTTATCTTGAATCGACCGACGATGAAAATGATGCTGAAAGCGAGTCACTTCTTCCTTCACTTCGTGAAAATGAGAAGCTAACTTATATCGAAATAGCTGCACAACAACGATTTACACAAAAACCTGCACGTTACAGTGAGGCTAGTTTGGTGCGCAAATTGGAAGAATTGGGAATTGGTAGACCTTCGACTTATGCGCCAACTATTTCCACTATTCAAAACAGAACCTATGTTGAAAAAGGTGACCGCCAACCCGAAAAACGTGATTTCAGTTACTTGAAACTCAAAAACGACAAAATATCAGACTCTATAAAATCAGAAAATACAGGTGCTGAAAAATCAAAACTTTTTCCGAGTGATATCGGCATTGTAGTATCCGACTTTTTAACGGAATACTTCCCTGACATCCTAAATTATAATTTTACAGCTGATGTTGAAAAAGAATTTGACCTTATAGCTGATGGCAAAATTAAATGGACAAAATCAATTGACAAATTCTATAAAAAATTCCATCCAATAGTTGAGGATACACTCAAAAATTCGGAACGTCAGTCTGGTGAGCGAATTTTAGGAACTGATCCTGTAAGTGGCCGACAACTCTCTGTAAAAATAGGTAAATTTGGTCCTTTAGCGCAAATAGGCACTTCGGAAGAAGAAGAAAAACCAGTTTTTGCATCACTTCGCAAAGATCAATCCATCGAAAATATCTCAATGGAAGAGGCTTTGGAACTCTTTAAACTTCCACGACAGCTTGGCGAGTTCGAAGGAAAAGTAATGACAGTTGCTATTGGAAGATTTGGTCCATATATTCGCCACGATGCTTCGTTTTATTCACTTCCAAAAACCGACGATCCGATGGAAATATCGATGGAACGTGCAGTAGAAATAATTGAAAACAAACGCGAAGAAGAAAAAAACAGAGTTATTTCGATACTTGGCGAAAAAGGTGAAATACAAGTACTTAATGGTAGATATGGTGCATATTTCACTTGCAACAAGATTAACTACAAAATTCCAAAAGGTATAGAAGCAACTGATCTTACATTCGAAAAATGCACACAAATTATGGCAACTCAACCCGATGCAGGTATTAAGAAAAAAGGATTTACTAAAAAAGGAGCAGGTGGTAAAAAAGGATCTAAAAAGTAAATTACAAACAAATGAAAAGCTATCAAATTCTTTTTTTATTTACATTTTTAACGCTTAAAAGTGTAGCGCAAGAAGCGTTGATTACAGAGAATCAACCATCGATTGTTTATTCGTTACCAAAAAAAGAACTGTGTATTGAGTTGGACATTGAGAAAACGGTGCAACAACCAGGCATTTATTTTCAATATTCCGATAGGTATTTAGCTACTAATCAAATATTTTTGGAAGAAAAAACATCATTCCAACTAAAATCAATACAGCTTTCAACTTATTCGGTAGCCGATCCGAGCAGAATGTTTGTGATACAGCCTATCAAAAAAAATAATTTGAATTACATTTCGGTAAATGAATTGGGCGTAATTTTTGGTGTAAATATTCCTACTAAAGCAATTGGAAGCGAAACACCAAAAACGTACAAACCATTAGCCGACAACTCAAAAATTAGCAGTTCATTGTTGCCTTTAGGGGAAGAATATCTTATGGCTGGCTCTGTTGCTAAACTTGCCGAAGGTGCAGCGAAACAAATTTACCGTATTCGCGAAAGTCGTTTGAGCCTGCTAACGGGTGATTTAGAGCATTTACCAGCCGATGGCACTTCGATGCAAACTATGCTTGAAGGATTAAATAAATCGGAAAAAGAATTGACAGAATTATTTATTGGAAAGAAAACAACTACAACTGAAAAACATAAAATTTCAATTTCTATTGATTCGGTCATGAATAATACTATTGCCTTCAGATTATCATCTTTCAAAGGATTAGTAGATGTAAATGACTTATCAGGAAACCCATATTTTATTAGTATTCAGGCTAATAAAATAAAAGTGAAACCAGCTGACCCCAAATTAAAGCATGATATTTCGAGTACAATTAATACTATTTTACCTGCTAAAACTGTAATTGAACTGAGCGATGGTGTAAAAACTATATGCTCGTTGAATACCGAAATGCCACAATTTGGAATACTTGTTCCATTGTCGACAGCAACAATTGGTACATCAAATTTTAAAATTTATATTGATCCACAAACGGGCCGATTACTAAGTATTGAAAAATGACTTTCCATATAAACTATTAAAGCGAAATGAAATCATTTCACTTATAAATAAATTGGCCCATTTAAATGAGCCTTTTTTATTTATTATTGATTATGAAGCCGAGAATGGTTATGTAATCGCTGCCAACACTATTGATTATCAACACATAAAATTCTCATTACCTAACAAACATTCTGAAAGTTCAACTAAAGAAAACGTAGAAATACATTGGAAGACATTTCCAATTTCCTTCCAAGAGTACACTTCGAAATTCTCTTACGTACGTGAACAAATACAACAAGGAAATTCATTTTTAGTAAACCTGACACAACCTACAAGAGTAGAAACAAATTGTACCCTCGAAGAAATTTATGATAAATGCTCAGCAAAATATAAATTATGGCTGAATAATCAATTTGTGGTACTTTCGCCCGAAAGTTTTGTACAGATTAGCGATGGTAAAATTGCTTCGTTCCCTATGAAAGGCACAATAGATGCAAATATATCAAATGCCGAAAACACAATTTTGAACGATGCAAAAGAAAAGGCTGAACATGCAACTATTGTTGATTTAATCCGAAATGATTTAAGCATAGTATCTGATAATGTGCATGTTAAACGATACAGATACATCGAAAAATTACAGACAAATAAAGGTGAATTATTGCAAGTTAGTTCCGAAATTGTAGGTACTTTACCTACTGATTATAAAACCAAATTGGGCGAATTATTACTATCGCTTTTACCAGCAGGTTCCATAAGTGGAGCCCCAAAACCCAAAACAGTAGAAATTATTAAAAAGGCCGAAAGCTACAATCGAGGATTTTACACCGGAATATTTGGTTTTTTCGATGGTAAAACGGTGGATTCGGCTGTAATGATACGGTTTATTGAACAGCAAGAAAATGCATTCGTGTTTAAAAGTGGTGGAGGAATTACGTCACAAAGCGATGTACAAAAAGAATACGAAGAACTAATTCAAAAAGTGTATGTGCCAATTAATTGAATCCATAAAACTAGTTGATGGTATTTTTTTTCGTTTGCCTTTGCATCAAGCACGAGTAAATATGGCATTTAATGACTTGTTTCCTACATTCAGAGCGATTAATTTAACCGAATTACTATCGAAACAAGAAGTTCCTACAAAAGGCAATTATAAATGTAGAATTGTATTTGACCACACACCACAGCTCATCGAATTTGTGCCTTATACGATGCGCGAAATAAAAAGTCTACAATTAGTTGAAACCCAAATAGAACCAAAACACTATAAATTAGAAAATAGGGATACGCTAAATCATGCTTTTGCAATGCGAGGCAATTGTGATGATATTATTATGCTCAACAATGGCTTATTAAGCGATGCTTGGTATTCGAATATCGCTTTGTGGGATGGCATAAACTGGTGTACTCCCACTCTACCCATAATTTATGGTACACAGCGTGCGGCATTATTACAATCAGCAAAAATTATTGAAAAGGATATTTCAAAAGAGGATTTGTGCATTTACAGTCGCATACGATTGTTTAATGCCATGATTGAATTTGGCGAAATAGAATTAGATATCAACAGTTTAAATTACTAATCTGGCATTATTTGTTATTGATTAAGCATCAATTCCATCCCATATTAAATTCAAATCGTTCAAAACAATACCTGCTGTTTTAAGTTTTTGTGTATCGTTTTTTAAAACTGCATACACTTGCTCCAAGCTACTATCTTGAACCAAAATAGCTTTTTGTAAATTTAAAATTACTTCCTTCGTTTTATTTTCGGACCAATCAATGTAAGCAGCATGAATGTAATCGAGTGAAATCGGTTCAGTTTCGAGAATACGTTGTGAATAATACCTAGCTTGAGCACCTTTACCCGATAATAAAGCACACCAAACTATGGCTCGTTGCACTTTTAAATTAGTATTGTTTGTGTTTTCAAGTTCTGAATATATTTCCAACGCAGTAGAATATTGTTCAATTTCCAAATAGCAATTTGCAATTTGCAGTAAGGTATTTTGCTGGTTCGGACGCAAAACATTGAGATGTTTGTAATATTCAAGCGCCTTGCTATAATCACCTAATAACTTGTAACATAGTGCTATTTTTTTAGTAGTCCACACATTATCGGGTTGTATAATATCCGATTTTAAATAGGCATCAAGAGCTAATTTAATTTCGGATGTTTGCTGATAACAGTAGGCTACTTTTTGAAACAAAGCAGCTGTAGCTTCGTTTTCGTTCATTAATTCGTTAAAAAGTTCAATAGCTTCGCGATACTGACTTTTTGCAAAATAGAATTCAGCCACATAACTTTTCAATTCACTACTCGACGATAAAATATCGAACAAAAATGTACGATGCATAAACAATGCTGACGCAAACATATCCGAAAAGTCTTTTCGTTCGGGATAAAGTTTAAAGAATCGGAATAAATCCTGTATGTATTGTTTCGATATATTTTTAGCGTAATTTTCGGGCAATAATAAAGCTTCATCTTTGGCCATTTCTGCTATTTGTTCCGATTCAATTTTAAATGAATGTTTCAAGCTATTACGCTGAGCTTCGGGCATTTGCAAAATACTTAAACAAAAGGAATATTTGTCGGAATTACATAAAGCATTATTATTGATAAATGCCGAAAGTAGATTTTTCTCGGTAACTGTAAATAGCTCCGATACAGCACTATACTGTGAGTCGAACGGTAAAAACCAATTCGAAATATTATTAAAAAACGGAAAACTTTTAAGCATCGCAAATGTACCCATATATACATCAGCACCTTGCATTTGTAATTCAGTAAGTTCTTGTAATTTATCTTGAACACCACTCTTTTCGAGCAATTCTTGCCATTCAGGATTACTCTCCTCCCACTCATCCGACTTTAATAAGCTATCAGCTTCCATTTTATCCTTCAGCAAGGGACTAACTTTCATTATTTCGGGTAAAATTTCCTCGCGTAGCTTTTTGGTAATGGTATCTGTTTCAACGGTTCCAATAATCTGTACTATTATATTTCTGAAATTGATAGATGTATGATTATCATCGGCCAATAGAATTAACCTATTTCTAATTTGAGGGAAATATGGAATAAACCTATTGTAACGGGCTAAAATAAAACACAAACCAACCAAACTTCGTTGTTTTATTTCAACATCAGCATGGTCGCAACCATCCAGTAATAATTGCAACTTATCTTCATCGAACATGCGCCACAAATTTAACGTAAGCGCAGTTATAGCCAAGTTTTTTTCGAGTCGTCCCGTGTATTCAACCGAAATTATTGATTTAAAAAAACGAATTTGATCCGAATTGTATGAGGTTGTAAGCCAAAAAATTGAAAAAACATCATACAATAATTGTTCGTAGTTTTTCCTGCTGTTTATTTCAGCGGTCAGTTCTTGTTGTTGCGAATGGAAGTATTGTAAAGAGTCGTTTAACCCACTCACAGTTTGAAAATGTAGCCTATATGGAAAAAATCTTTTTTGGAGATATTCAAAGTTTGAGGAATTTCGAAACAATAATTCTTCGCGTAATTCATTCATCAAAATAAATAAGCGAGCAACTATTTTATTGTAAACAATTTTTCGTTGTGGATCATCAATTCCTTTTATAAAATAGTCTAATAAAAATCTATAATTCTGCTGTAATTCATCATAAGTATCCGTAAACGAACCTTCTTGAAGTTCATCTATTAGCAAGCGACCTTTTACGAACGCATTTTTAATTTTCCCATCGCTAATCAACGAAAGTACTGATTTAAAATTAGCATGTATCTGTTCGGGAGTCATAGGTTGATGTGGTGATATGATGATGTGGAGATGTGATGATAAATTAATTCTGAAACTTTATAAACCTTACGAACTTTACAAACTTTATAAACTTTATAAACTAAATCAACCTAATCTACTTATTTTCAGCAATCTATCATCGTCAATAATTTTCAATTTACGACCATCCATGGCAATAATATGTTCGTTTACAAACTGCGAAAGCGTACGAATGGCGTTTGAGGTAGTCATATTCGACAGGTTAGCTAAATCTTCGCGTGAGAGATAAATATTAATTGTAGCTCCATCTTCTTCCAAGCCATAATTCTTTTTGAGAATCAATAAAGCTTCGGCCAAACGGCCACGTATATGTTTTTGAGTAAGATTAACGGTTCGAGCATCTGAGGCACCAAGGTCGGTTGCCAACTCTTCTAAAAACCGAAAACAAAGCGCATTATTATGTCGGAGGATGGAAATAAAAATATCTTTTTTAATTAAATAAACAGTCGATGCCTCGAATGCCGCAACAGTAGTATTGTACAATTCGTTTGCTATCATGGCACGATAACTAAAATTTTCGCCTGGTTTGAGCATGCGAATTATTTGTGTACGGCTACCAACACCATCTTTGTAAACCTTTACTTTGCCCGATTCCAAAATCATCATGTGTGTAGGCACATCACCTTCACAAGCTATAATTTCGCCTTTTTTGAAGCTTTGAATAGAGTGGTTATTACGTAAATACTGTCGTTCGTCGGGAGTAAGAACATCCCAAAAATTCAATAATTCATCAAGTGGTTTATACTCAATTGTACTTCTTCTAGCCATCGTTTCCTATAAAAATATGTTCGACAACACTGTTTTAAATCACAAATTTACACATTTTTGTTGAAATACAATATTCTGACATAAAAAAAAGATAAATAAAATCAAAAAAATAGCTTTTTTAGGAGTGGCATGAGGAAAAAAGTTGATGTGTTCATACGTTTTAAGATAATTAAATTCATCGTTACAAACTTTTGAAGCTTTATAAGCGTTCAATATATTGAATTAATAAAATTCAGATCAATATGATTCAAGAAATTATTGTTTATGTTATTTTACTCCTTGTAATTGTATATTCCATATATACAGTTATCAAAAAAGTAAACACAAAACCTACTTCGGTTTGTGAAGACTGTACTGGTTGTGGCATTAAACACGAAATGATTAAAAAAGGAAAAACTACTACTCACGATTGCTCTTTCGAGCCAATTAGCAAAAACTCAGATTCCAAAATTTGAAATCATTGATTTTTTAGTTAAATCTTAAAAAATCAAGCTACTCCATTTATTCTTTACTCAACAACTCCTTATTGTAAATTTGAATTAGTTTCATTTTTACTTTTAAAAAACTACAACTAATTTATACACGCACACTTAGCTTTTTTACGCACCAAATACTTATTGTAATAAATACAATATCAACAAACAACTTATTGTAATTATTACAGTATTCAAATGATTGATAATGTGTTTTATAACATATATAATTATCATTGTATCACAGAATAAATAATGTATTTTTGCAACGAAATTATTAAAAAAACAATTCGAACTATTCATTTGCAGCATAATTAATGTCAAACGAAAACATATATAATCCTCATGTATCTGTAGACTGTGTAGTTTTTGGCTTCGATGGCGAAAAACTCAAAGTGCTTTTGATTGAACGAAGCATTACTGAGCAAAACGAATTATATAACGACAAGAAATTGCCAGGAAGTATTATTTTGAATGACGAAGATTTGGATGATGCAGCTTCGCGTGTTTTGACAGAGCTCACTGGACTAAAAAACATTTACTTAAGTCAGTTCCGAAGTTTTGGTGGACCCGAAAGAACAAAAAACCCTCGTGACATTTTGTGGTTGGAAAACACCATGCAGCTTAAAATTGGACGAATAGTAACGGTTGCTTACGTGGCTTTAATAAAGATTGATAGGAAGATTCAAGTCAAATCGGACAACACACAGGCTAATTGGTACGATTTAAAAGAACTGACAGATATGTATTTAGCATTTGACCACACTGAAATTATTAAAAAAGGATTAGAATTTATTCGTCACAACTTGGATATTGAGCCTCATTTGCTTTTTGAATTGCTGCCCCGCAAATTTACTATTTCTCAGTTGCGAATATTATACGATACAGTCCATCAAACAAATTCGGATGTGCGAAATTTTCAAAAAAAAGTGGCTCAATGGCCATACATTATAGCATTGGACGAAATGGAAGAAGGTGTTCCGCACCG
>CAYXQZ010000030.1:0-26671 GCA_964466415.1 uncultured Paludibacter sp. | reverse complement strand
TGGAAGAAATTTGGGAAAAGATGACCAAACGATAAAATGCAATATTTAAAACTAGTAATATTTAACAATACAAATAATTTAAAAAATGCAGTTTTGAATTTGTAGAATACTCCTTGAGATATTCACAATACGAAACGGCAATGCTATGAATGAGAATGGGAAGTAAATTTAAACAGTGTTCAAAGTTCTTTTAGAGAGGATTTTGGTTTTGTTTAATTGGTTCGTTTTTTAAGGTTAATAAATTACACCCTGCAACTTGGCAAGTTAAAATGCTAGATTGCGGGTTGTTTTTTAGGGTTATTTTCGCCAAGGAGACACTTATTCTCTCCGTAGTCATAGGGTTTGGCAAGTTAGATGCATTTAGAAATCAAACGTATGTAAATGTAAGTGAAGCGTGGAAAGTTATGGGTGTGGGAAGAGGCTTTCAAAATCTTATTTGAGATAAATTTAAATAATTACTATCTTTGCCACCAATAAAATCTATAGAAGTGACAGAAAAAGACGACGATATAATTCTATTGAATTTAATTCGTGAGGGTGATAGATTGGCTTTCAGGCATTTGTTCGAAAGCTATTTTACGCCTTTGTGCCGATTTATGCACCTTTATGTTCGCGAAACTACCATAGTAGAGGAATTAGCATTAGATATTTTCACTTATGTTTGGGAAAATCGAAAAACCCTACAAATAACTATATCCATAAAAGCATACTTATTTCAGGCAGCCAGAAATAAATGCCTCAATATGCTTCGTCAAAAAAAGCTGACTGTTAGGTTGGAAGATACCGATTTAGACTTTGCCGAAACAAATGTGATGAGTTTGGAGACAGACGAACTCTATCAACTAATTCAAGAAGCTGTTTTGGCATTGCCGGACAAATGCAAGGAAGTTTTTCAACTCAGCAGAACCGAAAATCTCACCAATCAGGAAATTGCCACAAAATTAAACATCTCTGTAAAAACAGTTGAAGCCCAGATTACCAAAGCGTTAAAGCGCATAAAAGACTTTTTGGGCGATTCCTATTCGTTTTTGTGGTAAAATAATTTATACCGGCGTAAGGGTTAAGCCTATTATTTGTGTCATACAAATAGAACCCTTAAATTGTCGGTTATGAATAAGAAACTTCCTTGGGATATTATTATCTCTAAACTTCGTGAAAACTTATCGGAAGAAGATACCAAAAGTTTTACTAATTGGTTGGAACTGGGGGATAACAGTCAGCTTTTTCAACAACTTCAGACTGTTTGGGAAAATATTCAACAAAAAGTGGCAACCTACGAGCCCGATATGGAATATTACTGGAAAGAATTGTCGGCACGTATGGATAATGCTGAAACTGCTCCACGTATAACCAAAACAAAACACTTCATTTTTAAACCATTCTATAAATACGTTGCTGCTGCCTCTATTTTATTAGTAGTGTCCTTGTCATCGCTTTACTATTTTGGGTATCGCACAGACAATTCAATTATTAGCCAATCTTACACTTCACTCAATGGAAAATCGAAAGTGATACTACCGGATAGTTCCGAAGTTTGGCTTCACTCCAATACTACCCTGACTTACTCTTACAGCAACGAATCGAATTTGCGTGAGGTGGCTTTGAAGGGCGAAGCTTATTTTAAAGTAAAGCATAATGTAGATAAACCATTTATAGTTAAAGCAGGTGAGGTAGTGGTTAAAGTGCATGGAACACAGTTCAATGTAAATGCTTATAATGAGTCCAACTCTGTTTTAGTTAGTTTGAGCGAAGGTTCTGTAGAAATGAAAACAAATATCAAAAATGTTTTTCTGAAACCGGGCGAAGAAGGAACATATAATAAAGCAAACAAACAAATTGCTGTAAATAAAAGCGATGTGGCCTTTGCACAATCGTGGACAAAGGATCAATTGCAGTTCGAGAATAAAAATCTACGCGAAGTTTGTAAATATTTGTCGAAATGGTATTCTGTAGAAATAAGTATTGACTCAACCATTGCCGACAAACAAGCTTATTCGTTTACTGTGCAAAACGAATCGTTGGAAGAAATTGCTCGCTTACTATCCAAAGTGAATGGTATTAACTATCGTTTTACTGATAAAAATGAATTGATACTCACTACCAGAAGGTAGTATTTTAAGTATACGAATTTCGCTTTCTGTTTTTAAATAGAAATTGGTTAACCTCATTTATAATTGTTATGAACTTAAAAAAGAAAATCTCACTTTATTTCTTACTATGTATTGTCGCATTCAGTTATTCTCAAAGCAAGGATAATACGATAACTATATCATTCGACAATATTCCTCTGTCAGAAGCTATTCAACGCATTGAAAAGGTTTGTAGTTTTACCTTCTTTTACGATGCAATGAAAATTGATTTAAAGCAAAAGGTAAGCCTGAATGCAAAAAATACTCCTGTAAAAAAGGCTATCACTGATTTACTGGCAAACACAACTATAAATTTTGAAATAACTAACTCGCAGATAGTACTTTTTCAAAGTAAGCTAGTTCAATTAACAAACCCAGACCCTCCTAAAAGCAAAAAAATTACCGGCTTGGTAACCGATGAAAAAGGCGACCCGATAATTGGAGCATCAGTTATTTTAAAAGGAACGAATACCGGAACAGTTACGGATATAAGTGGCATCTTTACGGTAGAAGCTGGTTCCGAATCTATTTTAGCGATTTCGTATATTGGTTTTCTTTCTAAAGAAGTAAAAGTTGGTGTTCAAAACAACTTTAAATTTATTTTGGTAGAAGATAACAAAGCCTTAGATGAGGTTGTAGTAGTAGGTTATGGAACTCAGAAAAAGTTGAATCTTACAGGTTCAGTTGCCACAATAGGATCTGATAAGTTGGCTATTGCGCCATTAACAAGTACTTCGAATACTTTAGCCGGTAGATTGCCCGGATTAATTACGAAGCAACAAAGTGGTTTGCCAGGTTCTGATGCTTCTTACCTAAGTATTCGCGGGTTTGATAGTCCATTAATTATAGTTGATGGTATTGAATCGAATCTTAACAATATTGATGCCAATGAAATTGAATCACTTTCAGTTTTAAAGGATGCTTCTGCCGCAATTTATGGCTCAAGAGCAGGTAATGGTGTTATTCTTGTAACCACTAAAAGAGGCAAATCAGAAAAACCTACTATTACGTTAAATAGTTCAACCACTTACCAAACCATCACAAATATGCTAACACCTGCCAGTTCTGGGCAGAATGCAGAGATGATTAGAGAGGCACATTTACAATCAGGTTTACCAGAAGCTACAAGCAGATTTACACAAGAGCAAGTTGATCTTTACTATGCCGGAACAAATCCGGATTATGCAAATACAAACTGGTTAAAAGTTATTACCAGACCTTGGACCCCCCAACAACAACACAATTTAAGTGTACGAGGCGGTACCGATAAAATGAAATATTATGGATTCTTAGGTTTTGTAAATCAACAATCAATGTTTAAAAATAATGGTGGTGATTATCAACGTTATAATGTTCGTTCAAATGTTGATGCTAAAATTCTTGAAAACTTAAGTCTTCAAGTCGATTTATCAAGTATAGTTGAAAATAGGGATTTCCCATGGCGAGGAGATGAAAATGCAAATTCTGTTTGGCAAGACTTTTGGGGTACTGAACCTTACTATCCTGCAACATTACCTGATCCCACAAAATTATCTTATGCAAATGGTGGAGGTACTGGAGGTGCTCATATATCAACTAATAGTGATATTTGTGGATATAAAAGGACCAATAGTCAAACTGTCACCGGAAGTTTATCTTTAAAATATGATTTTAATCGAATCAAAGGACTTTCTGCCAAAGCGTTTGCTAATTACAAACAAGATTACAGTTTTTCAAAAACTTTTCAGCGTTTAGTTGAAACTTGGACTTACGAAAACACAAGTGGTATTTACACTTCCAAAGGTGGGGCAAGTAATCCATCGTTAACTCATGTCGACAGTAAAAATAGGGTAATTACAGGTCAATTCTCTTTGAACTACGATCGAACTTTTGCAAATGACCATCATGTTTCAGCTTTAGCACTATATGAATTAATTGATTATACTAGTGATTATATCTCTGCAGGAAGGGTCAATTATTTGACCTCTTCAATTGATTATCTATTTGCAGGGGGTGTTGCTAATCAGACAAGCAACGGAAGCGCTTCAGAAATGGGTCGAAAAAGCCTTATAGGTCGATTGAACTATTCATATAAATCAAAATACTTATTTGAAAGCACTTTACGAAGCGATGAATCGGCCAAATTTGATAAAGATAACCGGAGTGGTTTGTTCCCAAGCGTATCTGCTGGCTGGAGAATAACTGAGGAGTCATTTATTAAGAATAATATTACCTGGTTTGAAAATCTAAAATTAAGAGGGAGTTACAGTCAAACAGGTAATGATGCGGTAGGTAATTTTCAATATCTTTCAGGATATAAATTCGGACAAGGTTATATTTTTGGGACAACACCTTCTTCAGGTATAATTGAAACTGCGCTTGCAAACAATCTATTGACATGGGAAACCATGACTATATCAAATGTAGGTTTGGATTTCGGTTTAAAAAACAGAGTGTTCTATGGTGAAATTGATGCGTTTTATAGAGTACGGGATGGTATACCAGGAACTCGCACAGCAAGTCTACCAAGTACTTTTGGGGCAGCTCTACCGGTTGAAAATATTAACGCAATAAACGACAGAGGTTTTGAGTTAATGTTGGGTCATCATGGTAAGATAAATGACTTTAGCTGGGATTTGAGTGCTAACATATCCTGGTCACGCTCTAAATGGCAGAAATTTGACGAGCCTTCTTATGATGATCCAGATAATAAAAGATTGTATCAGCGAACCGGTCAATGGACAGATGTAACATTTGGATATAAATCAGATGGTTTGTTTGCATCACAAAAAGAAATTGATGCTCTTAAATTTGTATATAATGAAACACAAGGCAATGTCTCCTTAAAACCCGGTGATGTTCGTTATAAAGATACTAACGAAGATGGCCTTCTAAATTGGAGAGATCAGGTTGAAATTGGGAAAGGGGCAATTCCTCATTGGATGGGTGGCTTCAATATAAGTATAAAGTATAAAAATTTTGATTTTTCGGCTTTAACTCAAGGTGCCTTTGGATTTTATAATTATGTGGTTTTACAAAGAGGAAGTGTGTTCCCCGAAATAATGTACACCGAACGATGGACTTCTACAAATAATAATACAAATGCTTTAGTGCCTCGATTAGGTGGAGCTAATACAAACAATTTATCATCAGATTATAGATATATTGCTGCTGACTATTTGAGACTAAAAACTTTATCGATAGGATATAATTTACCCAAGAAAATACTGGATATTCTAAAAATAAAAGATCTAAAATTGTATGCAGTAGGAACAAATTTGTTCACTTTTTCTAAATTAAATAAATACGGTATAGACCCTGAAGCTCCAAGTGGCTCTGCGGGTATGTATTACCCACAAATGAAAACAGTTACTTGTGGCATAAATCTTTCATTCTAAAACAATAAATCATGAAAAAAATTATAGCTTATCTTCCATTAATATTGCTGCTTTTTAATAGTTGCACTGATGTTTTAGACAAACAACCACTTGATATAATATCAGATAAAGTGGTTTGGACTGACCCAGTGTTAATAGATGCATATTTAAATGAATGTTATGCAGAAATTGGTTTTTATCACGAAATGCCCTATGGTGCGAGTCAAAGTTGGTTTGATGTAGATCAAGCTACAACCATTGCTGATGAAGCGAAATGGGGTTGGACACCAAATCCTCAGTCACATTGGATTTCTGTTGGCGGAGGAGTTTATGAATGGTGGGGTTATGCTACTGTAAGAAGGTTGAATCAGTTTATTGAAAAAGTAGGCACTTCTGCAATACCTGAAAGCACAAAAATCCAAAAAATTTCAGAGGCTCGTTTTCTACGTGCATTTGCTTACTTTAATATGGTAAAAAGATATGGTGGTGTTCCTCTAATTACTCACACACAAAAATTAACTGATAGTGATAGTGAATTGTATCGTTCACGCGATAAAGAGGAGGTGATTTATAAATTTGTTTTAGATGAAATGGATAGTATAGTAAACAAATTACCCGAAATTTATAATGGAAATGATTTAGGTCGTCCCACAAAATACGCTGTATTGTCTTTAAAAAGCCGAGCTGCAATGTACGCAGGAAGTGAAGCCACCTGGGGCACAGTCCAATTAAATGGTTTAGTAGGTATTCCACAATCTAAAGCTGTTGAGTACTGGACAGCATCGTATAACGCTTCAAGATCTATTATTACAAGTACTAAATTTAGTTTGTTCAATAAATATGCTGATAAAGTAAAAAATTATCGTAATATATTTTTGGAAGAAAATAATTCAGAAGTAATTTTTTCTGAGATATTTGATGGAGTTTCAGGAAAAGGTCATTCGTGGGATATGTGGCAAAACCCATATAGTTATAATGTTTGGGCTGGCGGCCAACAAGCGTCGGTTTATTTAGAAATGGTAGAATCGTATGATAATACAGACGGGACTTCTGGCGTAATTGACAGGAGTAAAATAGCATCTGGTTATTGGTGGACATTAGACGCTCTTTGGGGTAAAAAAGATCCACGGTTTAAAGCTTCAATTTACACACATGGTACACCTTGGGCACCTGCCGGTATTTTGGATTACCATGATGCTATTGAAACTCCCGATGGATCAAAATGGTTGGACGTTGGATCATATAATGGAGTACTCTGTCGCTCAAGAAGCTACGGAAGATCTACTCCTTTTGGAGTATTGAAATATCTTGATGAATCAAAGGGTATAATTCCAGAAAGGTTTTATTCTACAACCGATTATATTGTATTTAGATTAGGTGAAATATATCTGAATTATGCAGAAGCAGCATTCGAATTAAATAAAACCGGCGATGCGCTTTGGGCAGTAAACGAGATAAGAAAACGTGCAGGTATGCCCGAATTAATAACAATTACACGTGATATTATTCGTCACGAACGAAAAATTGAGTTGGCTTTTGAGGGTAATCGATATTTTGATGTTAGACGTTGGAAAACAGCAGTGACTGACCTAACTAAATCATTCAGCGGATTACGGTTTATTCTTCAAGGTTCTTCATTAGTTGGTAGTACGTATAATGTAACCAATCAAAAGTTTAAACTATATTTGGTGCCTGATGTTACTGGAATCCCAATGCCTTATTTCGTTCAAATGCATTATTATTTGCCAATAAGTTCAGGTAGAACTGCTAACAATCCTAATTTGATTGAAAACCCGGGATATAAATAATTTAATATTATTTTTTAAAATAAATACGCTTTTTTTTTAATTCAAGAATTAAAATAGTATGTCGAAAAAAATATTTTCAATAGGAATTGTTCTATCGTTACTGTTTTCATTGTCTGCATTTGGACAAAGGACACATTCTAAATCTGAAAAGATTACCGTTGCAGCTTATTACTTTCCAAATTACCACACAGACGATCCTCGAAACATAAAACAAAAAGGAAAAGGTTGGTCTGAATGGGAACTGGTAAAATCAGCTAAGCCTCGTTTCGAAGGACATCATCAACCAAACGTACCTGCATGGGGATATACCGACGAGAAAGACCCGAAAGTAATGGCACAAAAGATAAAAGCTGCTGTTGATAATGGTATCAATGCATTTATTTTCGATTGGTATTATTACAACGATGGTCCTTTTCTGAATCGTTGTCTCGATGAAGGTTTTCTGAAAGCAAAAAACACAAACAAAATTAAATTCTCGCTAATGTGGGCTAACCACGACTGGGAAGAAATACATCCATGGACACATGGTACTGGTCGCCCATTGCTTTATCAGGGACAAGTTACTCCCGAAACTTTTGATAAAATATGTGACCATGTAATCAAGGATTATTTTTTGAAACCAAATTATTGGTTGATTGATGGAAAGGCTTACTTTTCTATTTATGATATATCTAAATTTATTGCCAATTTTGGTTCGGTTGAAGCCACGCGTTCAGCCATGCAAAAAATGAATGATAAAGCCATTAAAGCCGGTTTAAAAGGTGTGCATTGGAATTTGGTTACATGGGGAAATCCTATTTTACCTGCCGAAAAAATGCCAACAATGTCGTTTCATGATTTAATTGAAAAGCTCGGTTTTATTTCTGCAACTTCCTATGTTTGGATTCACCATGTTTATCCAGGTCAAGCCAATCAGGAGTATAATTTTACCAGAGACAAGTATTTCGAATATTGGGATAAAGCTAAAACTGAATATAATGTGCCCTATTTTCCAAATGTAACGATGGGTTGGGATTCGTCGCCGCGTACAAATCAGAGTGTCGACTGGAAACCTGATTATGGCTATCCATATACTGGTATAATAATCAATAATACCCCCGAAAACTTTAAATTAGCCTTACAAAAAACGAAAAATAAACTTCTAAGTATACCTAACGGACCTCGAATTTTAAATATCAACTGTTGGAATGAATGGACTGAAGGTAGCTATTTAGAACCAGATACTGTAAATGGAATGGGATATTTAAAAGCAGTAAAAGAGGTTTTTAAAAATAAAGTAAATTAAACAAATAATGAAAAAAACATCAATCAATTCATTTTTAACCGTTTTGCTTTTCTTTCTGATTTTTAGCACAAGTTGTAAAGGTCAACCTGAACCATTACCTAAAGAAGAACCTATTGAAATACCAACGGGAAAGGTGCAAGTTGCGACTTATTATTTCCCCAACTGGGGACCAGTCTGGTCTTCGGAGTGGAGTAGTTTGAAAGCCGCAAAACCCAGGTTTAATGGACATCAGCAACCAAAAGTTCCTATGTGGGGTTATACCAATGAAAATGATCCAGTTGCAATGGCACAAAAAATTGATGCTGCAGCTGACAATGGTATCAATGCCTTTATTTTCGATTGGTATTTTTACGATGAGGGTTCAAATCTACTAACAGATCCAAATACCGGTCACTGGGATGGACAGAAGTATCTTTCAAATGCTTTAGAAAAAGGTTTTTTAGGAGCTACAAATAGAAGTAAAATTGATTTCGCCTTATTATGGTGTAATCATGATTTAGGAACTGTTAAAGGTGCAGTAAAACCAGCAACTTTTGAATCAATTATGGATTATGTGATTGAAAACTATTTTAAACAACCAAATTATTGGAAAGTAAATGGATGTCCTTATTTTTCAATATATCAAGTAAATTCATTTTTAGAATCTTATGGTAATGATTATTCCAAAGCTGCAGCAGCCATTGAGTTGTTTCGGACTAAAGTAAAAGCTGCTGGATTTCCTGATCTTCACTTGAATGTTGTTTTGTTTGGTTTAAAAACCGAAACAATGAATCAAACCATTAGTCAGTTTAAAATTAATAGTACAACTTCTTATGTTTGGATTCATCACAACGCTTTGCCAAATTTTCCTTCAACTGAATATAAGAAAGCAGCGGACAATTATTTTAACAGTGTTGAAAACGGAGGAGGCTCAAATGGGTTAGAAAATCCCGCAAAAGACATCCCAATTCCATATCATCTCAATGTTTCAATGGGTTGGGATTCATCCCCACGTTGCGGAAATGCAACTGACTGGATGACACGACGTGATTATCCTTATGGACCAGTAATTGTAAATAACACTCCTTATCTTTTTAAAAAATACTTAGCAAAAGCAAAGACTTTGACAATGGCAAAACCCGAAAACGAACGAATAATAACCATAAATTCCTGGAACGAATGGGGTGAGGGAAGTTACCTGGAACCGGATATGATTAACGGGATGGGATATTTAGATGCTATTAAAGCTGTATTTAAGAAATAATCAAAATCAAATAATTTCAGTAACTTAATTAAAACAATTAAAATTTATGAAAACATTACAACCTACAAAATCGATTTTTCTTTCCGTTTTGCTGTTAGCAAGTAGTTTTGCGTTTTCGCAGAATTTATTCATCAACTCGAGTTTTGAAACCCCATCTGTCGATGTGTCGGCAGCTAATTATCATGGTATTACTTACACTCCTACTGGTGGAACCTGGTCATTTGGAGCAGGAGCAGGGATTTGTCATAATGGTTGTGACTGGGGTATAATGACAGCTCCTGCTGGAAGTCAGTTCGCTTTTATACAGGGGGCATCTAATAGCTATTTTTCTCAAACAGTAACGTTAGATCCAGGTAACTATGCTATTACCTTTAATGCTACACTCGGTGGTAATGATAATCAAACTATTCAAATTACTGTTGATGGAAACCCTTTATCTGATATTACGATTACATCAACTTATCCTACATTTGGTTTATATCGGACAAATAGTTTTAATGTTGCAACTAGAGGAAATCATGTTCTAAAGTTTGCAGGAGCAGTACCAGGTGACAATAAAGCTTTTATTGATCAAATATATTTAGCGAATGATAATTCAGCATATATCGAAAACCCAGGTTTTGAAGCTCAACAGATAAGTGGAAATACAGTAAATGGAACAAATGGTGGTTGGACTTTTGATGCACATAGTGGGATTCAAATTAATGGAGGTTGGTGGCCTATTATTCCTTCCGAAGGAACACAAGCGGCATGGATGCAATTTAACGGGACTATCTCAAGAAAGGTTTATATGCCTAATGGAACTTTCCATGTTGGCTTATATGCTCGTCGTTTAGACCTGAATGAGCAAAATATTAAAGTAAAATTAGATGGTGTTCAAATTGGAGCAGATATTGTAACAACAGAACTTTTTACAAAATACACAACTACGGATTTCACAACTACAGCTGGGTTGCATACACTAAGTTTTGAGGGAACAGCTTTAAATTCTTCTACAGCATTTATTGATTTGGTTAGTATTGATGATTCAATGCGAACTTTAATACAAAAAGTAGAAGAGAAATTAAATGCAATCTCTATGTATCCTAATCCTGCGAAAGAATTTTTATATATCAAAGCTGCAGAAACCATTGCAAGTATTGAGATTTTTAATTTAAATGGGAGCTTGGTTTCAAAAATAAAAACGAATGAAAACGAAGATAAGATTCTTTTAAAAGGCTTAAAAAGTGGCACCTATTTATTAAAAGTAACAGATGTTAGTGGACTTACTCAAAATAAAATATTTATAAAAGAATAGTATTAATGCGAATTAAGTGTTGAACTAAAAGATTAAATAAATATATCCACCAGCAATTCTGCCACAAAAGAAGTAGATTGTAAATAAACGAATTCAAAAATGAAAGTAGGATTATTTGGTATCGGTTTAGATACATATTGGCCTCAGTTTGATGGTTTGGTAAGTCGTTTGCAAGGCTATCAAAATCAAATTAATAAAGAAATTGCAGCCTATCAGTTGGAAGTGGTGGACTGTGGGATGGTAGATAATCCAGCCAAAGCGAAAGCTGCTGCCGACTTGCTGAAACAAAACGATGTAGAACTTGTTTTTCTGTACATTTCTACGTACGCATTGTCGTCAACAGTGCTGCCGGTAATTCAAAAACTAAATGTTCGCACCATTATTCTAAATTTGCAACCAACTCCTTCCATTGATTATAAAATGATTAACAGCTTGGGCGACCGAGGGAAAATGACTGGTGAATGGTTGGCAAACTGTCAGGCATGTTCCGTTCCTGAAATTGCATCTGTTTTTAATCGTTCGGGATTGAAATACGAAATTGTATCAGGCTATTTGAATGATAATGAGGCTTGGACGGAAATATCGGAATGGATTGACGCTGCCAAAGTTGCATACGCAATGCGCAATAACCGAATGGGAATTTTGGGTAATTACTATGGCGGAATGCTGGATGTTTATACCGATATCACAAAACAGTCGGCTGTGTTTGGAACTCATTTTGAAATGCTGGAAATGTGCGAACTTAAAAAACACCGCGATGACGTTACCGAACATGAATTGTATGCAAAGATGCAGAATTTTTATACGGCATTCGATGTTTCCAATGAATGTGAATTGTTTGAAATTGAACGTGCAGCACGCACTTCTATTGCACTCGACAAATTGATTGCCGATCATAATTTAGGCTCGATGGCTTATTATTACGAAGGTCATTCTGGTAACGATTACGAGAATATTGTAACTTCTGTTATAGCAGGAAATACACTACTTACAGGCAAAAACATCCCGATTGCAGGCGAATGTGAAGTGAAAAATGCACAAGCCATGAAAATTATGGCTGAATTTGGTGCTGGAGGTTCATTTTCTGAATTTTACGGGATGGATTTTACGGATGATATTATAATGCTCGGACACGATGGTCCTGCACACACAGCCATTGCCGAAGGTAACGTGAAATTAGTACCACTGCCCATTTATCACGGCAAACCCGGCAAAGGATTATCGATACAAATGAGCGTGAAGCAAGGGGCTGTAACCATTTTATCGGTCGTGGAAGGCAACGATGGCGTTTCGCTGTTAATAGCCGAGGGCATGTCGGTTGCGGGCGAAACTTTGCAAATTGGCAATACAAATAGCCGCTACAAGTTTCCAATTTCTGCCAAGCAATTTATGAATAATTGGTCAAAAGTTGGACCTTCACATCATTGTGCCATTGGGGTTGGGCATATTGGAAGTAAAATTGAAAAACTGGCTTCGTTGCTGGATATAGAGGCAGTAAAGATTTGCTAAGCAGAAAACAACAATAACTGAGCTTTTTAAGGCTCGACTATTTAAGAAATAATCAAAAATAAATAACTTTTGCAATTATCTTATAAAATAAAATTATGAAAGCAACACAACTTACAAAATCAATTTTTCTTTCTGTTTTACTGTTAGCAAGTAGTTTAGCGTTTTCGCAGAATTTATTCATCAACTCGAGTTTCGAAACCCCATCTATCGATGTATCGGCAGCTAATTATCATGGTATTACTTACGCTCCTACTGGTGGAACTTGGTCATTTGGAGCAGGAGCAGGGATTTGTCATAATGGTTGTGATTGGGGTGCTATGGTAGCACCAGCTGGAAGTCAATTCGCTTTTATACAGGGAGCATCAAATAGCTATTTTTCTCAAACAGTAACGTTAGACCCAGGTAACTATGCTATTACCTTTAATGCTACACTCGGTGGTAATGATAATCAAACTATTCAAATTACTGTTGATGGAAACCCTTTATCAGATATTAAAATTACATCAGCTTATCCTACGTTTGAATTATATCGATCAAATGGTTTTAATATTGCAACTACAGGAACACATGTTATAAAGTTTGCGGGAACAGTATCAGGTGACAATAAAGCTTTTATTGATCAAATAAATATATCAAATGTCAATTCTACAACTCGCTTAATTTCTGTAAAAACAGCCGATGTGGCTAAGTACACAAATACGCATAAACAGTGGCAATTTGAGATGCTATCGTTTAGAATGTACAATACTGTTGCTGGTAAGTACCTTACAGGACATTCCGATGGGTCTGTTACATTAGAAGTAAAAGATGAAACATCAACTGCACCACGTCAATATTGGTCTTTATATCATAGTCAAAACGGTGGTGTTTACTTCAGAAACATTGGTACTGCTGTAGGGCCTGCCAATTACATCCGAAACTTAAGTTTTGTCACAACAGGTGGTGACAATGGTACGGGAACAACAACTTTATCCATGAATTTGCTTCCATTTGATGGTTCGGGCTCTTCTGAATTGAATTTAAGTAATGCTCAGAATTTAACTCCTGTTCCAGGTACAAGTTATACTATTAACACTATAAGCTGGTACACACGTTCCATTGTTGCCAACGCCGGAAACACAAGTATTGAAGCTATTGACAATAATAGTAATATTTCGTATAATCAATGGAAATTCGAAGTAGTAGCATCCGAGCCAACTTACCCCGAAATGACTTATTATAAAAGAATTTTTAACACTAAAGCAGGCAAATATCTTACTTCTCAAAATAATGCAGGTGTTTACAGTCCTGTATTAGTTCCAAAAGATCAGACTGCAACGGCTGCCTTGCAGTATTGGAAAATTGTATCTGGCTTATATGGTTCAATATTGTTCAGAAATTTTGGAGCAGGAGGTGTCAATGATTTACATCAAGGTGTTACCGGGGCTACTGATCTGGTAGCAGGAGGAACACACGAAGTCAATCAAACAACAACAGATGGAACTGGTGAAGCTTTACTTCAACTCGATGATAATTCAGTAAAAGTGCCGGTTCAGGGCACTGCTTATTCAATTCAGTCGATAAACTGGTATAATCGTTCATTAATCTGTAATATTGTGGATAATACAGGTGGAAATCTTACTGCTACCGGTTTAACAGATTCAGAATTTGCAAATTCAAATTTGAAAATCAGTTCAGGAGAATTTGTAATTGATGCTTCAAAAACATTGAACTCTATCACTGTAGCTCCTGGTGCGAAGCTCACACTAGGCTCAGGCGTATTAAATGCAACCAGCGGCATTACCTTACAGAGCGATGCTACAGGTACAGCTACCTTGGTTGATAATACTATAAATGCCCCACAAGCCCTAACAGCCACCGTGCAACAATATGTAACATCGGGTCGTAGCTGGTATATGTCTATTCCGTTGGCTTCGGGTGAAAGTTCATTGCTCAGCAGAGGCACTTCGGTGGTTTGTTACGATGAACCAACCAGCACATGGATAGCACCTGTAGCTAATGCACTCGATAAATTGCGTGGTTATATTCAGGTAGCAACGAGCACACCTTCTGTTACCGGAACATCCGGTACTGTTGATTTTACCGGAGTTGTAAACACAGGTTCACAATCCATAAACTTAACACGTACAGCGGGTAAAACAGGATTCAACTTGGTAGGAAATCCTTATCCTTCGTACTTAGATTGGAATGCTGTGACCAAAACCAATATTTCGAATACCATGTGGTTCAGAACCAAAGAAGGTGGTGTGTATAAATTTTATACTTATAACACGATTGACGGAGCAGGTGGTATAGGAGTGCCGGCAAGTGTAACCCGTTATATACCTCCTATGCAGGCATTTTGGGTTCGGGTAAATACAGTTGGAACCGGAAGTATAACGCTAGATAATAACATGCGTTCACACAAAGATGTTAGCGGAAATATAATGAAAGCACCTAGTCAAACGCCACAACAATTATTACGTTTGCAAGTATCGAACGGTACAAATACCGACGAAACAGTGGTGTATTTCAATGCAAATGCTTCGGATAACTTTGATAAGTTTGATGCTCAAAAAAGAACTAACGGCGAACCAAGTGTTCCAGAAATTTTCACGCAGGTTGGAACGGAGCAATTAGTGATTAATGGGATGAATCAGGTAAAATACAACACCGAAATTCCAATTGGATTCAGTACGCTCACTGCTGCCAACAACAATAGCTTGAGCATCTCGGCCAACGAAATGACCAACTTTGAAACCGGTACACGTGTGATATTGATTGATAAAGAGAATCCAAGCGTTGAAACCGAACTCACCAACGGCACAGCGTATAGTTTCAGTGCCCCTGTTACAGCCCCAACTACGAATCGATTCAGTTTGGTTTTCCGTGCTCCTGGCGTTGCAACAGGTGTTGATAATGCAAGCAAACTGAATGCTCATGTATATGTAAATGCTGCCAATCAAATTACGATTATTGCACCTGAAAAATCAACTTATAGTGTTTATAATACAGTGGGACAAATGATTGAAAATGGTATATTTAACGCGAAACGCGAAACTATAAATGCGAAACTGAATGCTGGCGTGTATGTAGTAAAAGTGAATAATGTAACAAACAGAGTTATTTTAAAATAAAATCATATCTGCCCCCAACCCCTAAAGGGGAGCAAAGACCATTCGGGACTAATCAAAATCCCCTTTAGAGGTTTGGGGCAGGTATCAAAAAGTAATACGCATGGAAAAGAAAAAATACATAAAGCCTCGTATCGAATGGATACCGCTTGATAACGAAATATCCTTGGCATTAGAATCAACTCCACCATTAGGTCCCGGAGAAGGAGCTTCTTTGGCTCCGGAATATATGAATAATGACCCATTTAGATCCAATTTAGGTTAAGATTTGAGAGAGTATAAAATTTTCATATTTTATTAAAACTTCATTATAAATAAACCTGAATATTCCAATCGAAGTTAATACCTTTAAAACGAAAAACACGCTTTATGAAACAGAATAATTTAACTTTATTAATTTTTATCTTCTTTGTTATCAATGGATATACATTTGCTCAGACTTCCTATGAAGACGGTCGGCCGCAGGCCAGCCTTCGTCTTGAAGCAAAAGATCAAGGCGTCGTTTTTCATCATGGAGATGGTCCAAATCAATGCGATTATCTGGGTGCGCGCGATGTTTGGGTATTTGAGGCTAATGGCAGCTATTTTATGCATTATGATGGCGCAGGTCCTAAAGGGTGGCTTTGCTGTCTGGCGACTAGCAAAGACCTCGAACACTGGTCTGCGAAAGGTCCGATACTCGATTTCGGAGCGAATGCAAGTGATGATTGCGCCTCAGCTTCATATGGTACTACATTTTTTGATGGGAAAAAGTGGCACATGTTTTACCTTGGTACGCCGCATGCCACTCCGAAACCTGATTTCGTTCCATCCTTTCCTTATCTTACGATGAAAGCTCAAGGAGATTCACCCTCAGGGCCATGGAAAAAACAATACGAGCTTACTCCGTTTAAGACAAAAGCGAACAGCTATTACTCCGGTAGCGCAAGCCCGGGTCAAATTATTAAAAATGCAAATGAGTACCTGATGTACTTTTCTGCTTCGACAGACAACCCGATTCAAAGAACCATCAGTCTGGCAAGAACAAAGGATTTAAACAGTCCGTGGGTACTAACTACTGAACCCATGTTGCCACCTAAGGAGCAGATTGAAAATTCGTCTTTGTACTATGAAAAGAAAATCAAAACCTGGTTCTTATTTACCAATCATGTCGGCATTAAGGATGGACTGGAATATACCGATGCCATTTGGGTTTATTGGAGCAAGGATCTCACGAAATGGAATCCTGAAAATAAAGCGGTAGTGCTGGATTCTGAAAATTGCAAATGGTCGAAACACATCATTGGACTGCCATCGGTGGTGCAGATGGGCAATCGACTTGCACTTTTCTACGATGGCTCGGATGCCGATCCTATCCCAGCCGGAGTCAAGAGCCACATGAACCGCGACATTGGTCTGGCCTGGCTTCAATTGCCCCTTACTATTCCGCACAAATAATAGAATCCTTGAGAAACAGAAATAATTCACTCATCAAACACATAGTTTATGAATTCATGAGAACCTGTATATGAAGCCTTTGGCGCTTATCAGGATTGCTACAAAGGGTGCAAAACTAGTTGATCATTGTCTACAGTTATCTGACCATTTCAGGGAAGAACAGGCATTCCGGTCATTTTCATTGAAAGACCATATAAATGACTGGGTTCTTTTGTTGAAAAAAAATTAAACTAAATAAAATCCAATGAAAACTTTTATGAAAAAAAAACTTATTCTTTTACTTTTGTGTGTCATTGCTTTTTTAAATGTAATTGCTAATACCAATAAAACAGAAATAAGAAAAGCCAATCTTGAATCAGGTTTTATTAATCCTTCCGATACAATGAAAACTGCTGTTTATTGGTATTGGATTTCGAACAATGTTTCAAAAGAAGGTGTAATTCGTGATCTTCAATCAATGAAAAAAGCGGGAATCAACCGTGCTTTTATTGGCAATATCGGTTTGGATGATATTCCTTATGGAAAAGTAAAAATGCTTACAGATGAATGGTGGGATATACTTCATGCAGCCTTGAAAACAGCGACTGTGTTGGATATCGAAATTGGAATTTTCAACTCTCCAGGTTGGAGTCAATCGGGTGGTCCATGGATTAAATCGGATGATGCTATGCGATACTTGGCTTCTTCTCAAGCCCTTGTAAAAGGACCGATGAAGTTAATTATGAAATTAGAAAAGCCGGTTGAGCCATTTCAAGATGTAAAAGTAATCGCTTACCCAGTTCCCGTAGAGAACTTACAAATGCTTAATTATCAAAATGCAAAAATTAGTTCTTTTCCAGGAATTCCCAATCTTGAGAGAATATTTGATGGCGATAAAAAATCACTAATAATTTTCCCTGAAGGAAAAGATCTTATTATCGATTTTGAGACTAAAACGCCATTTACAGCTCGAAGTTTATCGGTAAAGTTGTCCGAGATTCCAGCTAACGTAAACGCCATTTTGCAAATAAAAGAAAGCAACGGAAACTTCCGTTCTATATCTACCTTTGAAATCAATCGATCTAATACGGCCTTACATGTTGGTTTTGAACCTTATGCGCCAGTTGTAGTTTCTTTTCCTAGCACTACAGCAACAAACTTCCGATTAATTTTTAAAAATGCAAGTGCTAAAAGTGGTCTTGCGGAAGTGTCTTTGTCTGCTTCTGCACGTGTAGAACGTTATGCTGAAAAATCAATGGCTAAAATGCACCCAACGCCTTTCCTAAATGGGAAAGAATATCAATGGGCACCACAGCCAGAACCCAACAACACAGCCACTGTGATTGATGGAACAAAAATAATTGATATCAGTAAATTTATGGCTGCAGATGGAACGCTTACTTGGACTGTGCCAGCAGGCGATTGGATGATAGTACGAACAGGAATGACTCCAACAGGAACTAAAAATTCACCCGCATCACCAGAAGCTACAGGTTTTGAAGTGGATAAAATGAGCAAATCATTGATTGAAAAACACTTTTATGGACACATGGGCGAAGTGCTTAAACGCATTCCCGAAGCTGATCGTAAATCGTTTAAAGTTGTTGTTCAGGATAGTTACGAAATGGGGAGTCAGAACTTTACAGATGGCTTTTTGGAAGATTTTAAAAGTCGCTTTGGCTATGATGCCCTACAATATTTACCAACTTATCAAGGAGTTGTAGTTAATAGTCAAGAGTCGTCAGACCGTTTCTTGTGGGATATGCGCCGTATGGTAGCCGATAAAGTAGCTTACGATTATGTGGGTGGAATGAGAGAGATTAGCCATAAATATGGTTTGAAGACCTGGCTCGAATGCTATGGTCACTGGGGATTCCCTAGTGAATTTCTGATGTATGGTGGTCAGTCTGACGAGATTGGTGGCGAATTTTGGAGCGAAGGAGAATTAGGAAATATTGAATGCAGGGCAGCTAGTTCTTGCGGTCATATTTATGGGAAAAATAAAATTTGGGCAGAATCAAATACTTGTATGGGTGCCCCATTTAGTCGCGGTCCGGTTAATCTTAAACAGCGATGTGATCGGTTTTTTGCCGAAGGAATCAATAGTACTTTGTTGCACGTTTATATTACACAACCTTACGAAGATAAAAATCCGGGTATAAATGCTTGGTTTGGAAATGAGTTTAATCGCAAAAATACTTGGTTCTCGCAAATGGATGTCTATACCCAATACCTGAAGAGAACAAACTATATGCTTCAACAGGGATTAAATATTGCTGATGTAGCTTATTTCATTGGCGAAGACACACCCAAAATGATCGGTATCACTGACCCTGCCTTACCTGTTGGTTATCAGTTCGACTATATGAATGCCGAGGTGATTGAAAAATATATGACTGTAAAAGATGGGCTGATTTCCTTGCCACATGGAACGCAATATCGAATATTGGTATTACCTAAATTGGAAACCATGCGTCCGGAACTATTGGCAAAAATCAAACAGTTGGTATATGAAGGAGCAGTTGTTCTGGGTCCAGCACCAACGCGTTCGCCTAGTTTGCAAAACCAACCAATGGCAGACCAACAAATTCAGCAAATGGCGAAAGAGCTTTGGGGAAATGTGGATGGTGTAACCGTAAAATCACGCAAAGTTGGAAAAGGAATGATTGTAAATGGTTTGGATATGAAGCAAGCTTTTGCATTGATTAACTGTATACCCGATTGCAAATTGCCCGACGATAATACCATTCATTATGGTCACCGCAGCACGAAAAATGGAGAAATCTATTTTGTCTCGAATCAAACAATAGAAAATAAAATAGTTACACCAGAATTCAGAGTAACCGGTTTGCAGCCAGAACTTTGGGAAGCTACTACCGGCAGTATTCGCAATCTTCCTGCTTACACACAGAGTGAAAATTCCACAGCAGTGCCATTGAAGCTGGCTCCCAATGAAAGTGTGTTTATCGTTTTTAGAAATGCAAGGGGAAAATCTTCTATAACAACGTTAGAAGCCAATTTTCCGACACCTGTTTTAATCAGTGATTTACAAACTCCTTGGACAGTGCAGTTTGATGCCAGCCAACGAGGACCAGTGAAACCACGATTATTCAAAACACTCACTGATTGGACTTCCTCCACGAACGACAGTATTAAATACTATTCAGGAATTGCCATTTACAGAAATCAGTTCAAGATGAAACAAATGGCCAAAGGGCAAACAGTAATCATCAGCTTGGGAGCTGTTACGTCTATGGCTAAAGTTACAGTCAATGGCGTTTATGCCGGTGGTTTGTGGACAGCACCCTACGAGCTTGACGTTACAGCATTTGTGAAAAAGGGGAATAATGATGTAAAAATTGAAGTGGTAAATAATTGGATGAATCGCTTGATAGGAGATGCAAAACTACCCATAGATCAACGAAAAACATGGTGTCCGGTAAACCCGTATACTGCTGAAAGTCCTTTACAAGTATCAGGTTTAATTGGACCGGTGAAAATATTTTCTAAACAATAAATCTACAAGGAAAAGTATTGATGATTTAATAGATTACAATAGAAGCTATAGAAAATAAACCGCAGTAGGATAAGCAAGTTAAGGAACTATGCTATTATCATAAGTAAATTTAAAAATGAAGCAATGATGATTCTGCAATTCTTGAAATTTACTCTCAGATTGGCTCGGAACAATTAGTGATTAATGGGATGAACAGTGTGAAATATAATACTGAAATCCCAATTGGATTCAGAACTGATCAGGCAAATGATTTCAGTATTTCAACCAACGAAATTTCGAAGTTGGTAGTCGTGTGATACTTATAGATAAACTGAATGCGCTGGTGTTTGTAAATTCAGCCAATCAGATAACCATTATTTCTTCGGAGAAAAGCAATTCAGCCATTTATAATATAGTAGGACAGGTAATTGAAATCGGAATAACAACTGCTAAAGTTCAAACTTTAAACTGGTATTTATGTAGTGAAAGTTGGTGATAATTCAACAAGAGTAATAGTAAAATAGAAAAAAACCTGCCCGTAACCCCTAAAGGGGAATGAAATTACAACTATTAAATTGTTGCAAATGCAAAAAAAATATAAATCAAAAGTAACTTCTGTTCCCCTTTAGGGGTTAGGGGCCTTTTCAAAATCTAACAATCATGAATTCACGAGAAAGAGTTTTAAGTGCCTTTAATAGAAAAGGATACGACCGAATTCCAGTAAAGCACGAAGGAACACCGGAGGTAAATCACTTGATTATGCAACATTACGGACTGACCAATATGAACCAATTACTGAAAGTAGTTGGCGACGATTTTCGGTATGTGGAAGCCAACTATATTGGACCCGAACTTCGTACTTTTGCTGATGGTAGTTTTGAGGGTTATTGGGGCGAACGCTACCAATATATTCAGTTTGGAACCGGCAAATACATGGAATCGTGCTACCAACCTTATGCGGGTGTGGATACGCTCGAAAAACTCGATCGCTCACATTTTCCTGAGGCAAGTTGGTTCGATTATTCCACCATTCGTGCCCAATGCGAAAGCTTTAATGGCGAATATGCGCTTTGTTTTGGTGGCGCTGGCGACATGGATTTTATCAACAGCATAGCTCGTGCCAAAGGAATGGAAGAGGTAATGATTGATATGATGATGGAAAACGAAGCATTCATTGCCATCATGGATCAACGCTTTAAATTTTACTACGATATGCACGAAAATGTATTGAAAGCTGCTGGCGGATTGATTGATTTTACGCATATTGGCGAAGATTTGGGCAACCAACGCGGGCCGATGATTGGCATGGATTTGTTCGAAACTTATTTTGCTCCAAAATTCAAGCAGTATTTCGAAATGGTGCACAGTTACGGGGCAAAAGTGATGATGCACATGTGCGGAACAGTGGATGCTTTTTTACCAAGATTAATTGAATTAGGAATTGATATACAAGATGTTGTGCAACCAACTACACCCGAAATGGATATTGCCTATTTGCAAAAACGTTTTGGTGACAAATTGATATTTCAAGGCTCGATGGATGTGCAGCACGAACTTGCTTTTGGAACACCAGATGATGTTCGCAGAGAAACGCGTCGAAGGTTGGATTTATTTCCCGAAGGCGGAATGTTTCTTGGTCCATCTCACGCCATTCAATCTGGTTCACCACTCGAAAATATTCTGGCAATGTACAGCGAAGCAGGTAGTTTGACTGAAATTATTGACGATAATATATTGTCAATCAAAGGAGAAGAAGAAAAAGTAGATGCCGTAAATTTGGCAAAACTTTTTTAAAGAACACCTATCCTCTGTAGGTGATTATGAAAAATTCAATACAGATGCAATATGGGATGGATTCAAAGGCTATGTTACTAACACCAAACTGACAAACGATGAGGTAATTGAGAATTATAAAAGTCTTTGGAATATTGAACGTGCATTTCGAATGTCAAAATCAAATTTATCAGTCAAAAGTGCCGTTGAATTAACTCATAATATGTATCAAATAACATATATGCTACCGCAATCTAAACATACAAAATCAAATCTTTTGAAGATGGATAATGAGCAGAATGAACTCAATAATGTTGTCAAAGTTTTATAGGGTGTCCCAATGCTGAAAACAGGACAATTTTCACACTAAATTTACTTCCCAATGAATAAACTTCTTTTATCTGGATTAGTATTCTCAGGTACTATTTTATCACAAGAAAAGCCGAATGTTATTTTTATTTTGGCTGACGATTTGGGTTATACTGATGTGAACTATTTTGCATCCAGAATTACCAAAACGCCTGCAATTAAACAATATTACGAAACTCCAAATATTGACAAATTGGCTAGGCAAGGTATTGCTTTTGAGCAAGCTTATGCTTGTCCGCTAAGTTCACCTACAAGATCAAGTATTCTGACAGGTAAATATGCCTCTCGTCTTGGATTTCAGACGGCAACCGCCGGAAATGCCAATACCTTTTATGCACAAGGAATTGAGCCTCCGGCAGGTTTTCACGAGCAGGATTGTTATTGGTCGGATAAAATAAACAATCCATCGGCATTAATAAATGGAAGCACATTAATAGCACTTCCTTCCGGTCAACCACAGGATAAAGGAAGAGATGAAATCACTTTTGCTGAAGCAATGAAAGATTATCATTCAGCTTTTTTAGGAAAATGGCATGTTGGCGGGCATGGGTCGGAAGGCTATCAACCGTATTATCAAGGTTTCGAGGAGCTGGCTTATTTCGATTCGGGGAGTTCACCTTATTGTAATTGGCAAAAAACATGGAATCGCAAGGAAAAACATTTTCCGAAAATGAGACAGACTGATTTGATGCAGGGAAAATCGGGAAGCGATAAAGACATTCCGTATTTAACAGACAATCTTACACAGCGGGCATTGGATTATATCGATGAACGGACAGCCGATAAAGATGGGAAGCCATTTTTATTGTACTTCAATCATTTTGCCGTTCATTCCCCTATTCAAGCACCTGATTCAACCATCAGGTATTTCGAAAACAAAAAAACGAAAGGTTGGAAAGGACACAATAATGCCACTTATGCTGCTATGATTAAGCATCTCGATACGTCGGTTGGTCAAATTCTGGACAAATTAAAAGAAAAAGGTATTGATAAAAATACGATAGTGATTTTTATGTCTGACAATGGAGGCATAACGGTTGGAAAAGGCGGTGATGAGGTGCCAACTACTACCAATACGCCACTCAAAGGTCAAAAAGCAAATGTTTACGAAGGAGGCATTCGGGTGCCACTCATAATTAGTTACAATGGAAAAGTTAATGGAGGGAAATGGAGTAACGTCGTTGTAGATATCAATGATTTATTTCCGACTTTATTAGCATTAACAGGACAGCCAAAAGCCACGCATCAAATAGATGGGCAAAGCATTGCCGGTTTATTGACAGATACCAAAAATAAAAACAAAAGTTACACTAGGGAAACTCACTTTTGGCATTATCCGCTTACTGTCATTTACAAAAATCCGGAAGATGGATTGCCATTCACGCCACAATCGGCAGTACGTAAGGGCGATTACAAGTTGATTTTTGACTGGTATGGCCGATTACGCTTGTATAACATCAAAAAGGACATTTCGGAAACAACCAATTTATCGAAAAAAATGCCCGAAAAGACAAGAGAACTTTATGTGGAGTTAATTAATTACCTTGAAAATAATGTGGAAAAGAAATATTGGCCTAAACCGAATTCAGAATATGATCCAAAAAAAGAACTTCGGAAAGTGCATTTTGTAGATATTTATAAAGCGTATAAAGAAGGAAGAAATATTGTTGAATTGGCAAACTGACACATTGGAGTTTCAGGATTTAACTTTGTTACTTCGAATTGTGACTTTTTATAATGTAATGGTTAAAAAACAATTCGAAAATATGCTTACCTCCACCAAAACAACTATCAACAAAGCTTTCGGTGCAGGAGTTTATTTCGTAGCGTTAACTGTAAATGGTCTGAGTGAAGTACAAAAAGTAATCATCAAATAAAAACAACAGCTCCCAACCCCTAAAGAGGCTTAAAGAGAAGACCATTCGGTACTTATCCAGTTCCCCTTTAGGCGTTAGGAGCAGATAACTCAAATATTATGAAAAAGAAAAAATACATTTCACCTCGTATTGAAATAATATTTCTCGATAACGAAATTTCCTTAGCATTAGCATCGGCTCCACCCGCAGGGCCAAGTGAAACATTAAACAGCATTCAAAGTCCCTTTAAAGAGAAAACAGGTTTAGTTTAATAGTTAGTTTTTTGAGGTAAGTAGAGAATGCCCGAGATTCAGCAATGAGTTTTCGGGCATTGATTATTCAAGTCCAATTAATTTAAATTTGATATTAGGAAATTTCAACTATCTTTGCATAGTATATTGGTTCGGATAATGTGATTATTTAATGATATTACGTTCAATATATGTGATTTATTTTATTTAATTGATTTAATAAATGTGATATGGAAAGATTATTAATGCCAAGGTTAGTTGAATGGGCTCAAAAATCGGATCGTAAACCGCTGATTATTATGGGTGCGCGCCAGGTTGGAAAAACATGGCTCATGCGCGAGTTCGGTCGGAATAATTTCAAAGATGTTTTTTATTTGAATTTCGAAAACACACCCGGAATGGAAGAATTGTTCTCGGGCGAAATTCAGCCACAAAGAATCATTGATTATCTATCCGCATTACACGGAAAAAGAATTACAGCCAACGAAACCTTGATGATTTTCGACGAAGTACAAGAAGTTCCACGGGCACTTACAAGTTTAAAATACTTTGCTGAAGAAGCACCTGAATATGCAATATGTTGTGCCGGTTCTTTGCTCGGCATTGCTCTTCATAAAAACACATCGTTTCCGGTTGGGAAAGTTGAATTCTTAACACTAGAACCTTTATCATTCGAAGAGTATTTGTTGGCAAATGACGAACAACTGCTGTTGAACCAAATACATTTACATAATATTGAACCAATCCCTATTTTGTTTACAGAAAAACTCATTGATTATTTAAAACAATATTTTATAGTAGGTGGAATGCCAGCTGCCGTAATGAAATGGATAGAGTCAAGAGATTTTTATACCGTTGAAAGTGTTCAATCGGCTATATTATTAAGTTACGAACAGGATTTTTCGAAACATGCTCCGTCGCATTTAGTACCTAAAATACGACATATCTGGAACAGTATTCCTGGACAATTAGCAAGGGAGAATAAGAAATTCCTATATGGATTGGCCAAAGATGGCGCACGAGCACGTGAATATGAAGATGCTTTGATGTGGCTGAAAGACAGTGGATTGATACGTCAGCTATTTAGAACCACACAAGCCACATTTCCTTTAAAAGCATACATTGACCTAAAGTCATTCAAGATTTTTCATCTGGACATTGGTTTATTGCGAGTTATGAGTGGATTATCGCCCGAAATAATCATTGAGAAAGAAGCGGTATTTAAAGAATTTAAAGGAGCAATAACCGAACAATATGTGTTACAGCAACTATCAGGCATGGCTGAGATTAAAGATTGCTACTATTGGACAACTGATGCTACTGCTGAAATTGATTTTTTGTTTAGTTATAAAAACCTGATTATTCCTGTAGAAGTAAAAGCGGGCGAAAATTTACACGCCAAAAGTCTACGGGTTTACATTGATAAATATAAGCCTGATATTTCAATACGTACCTCTTTACGAAACCTGCAATACGCAGAAGGATTGATAAATATACCACTTTTTGTATTTTTTGAATTGATAAGTATTATCTCAAAAACGGTAGAAAACAAGAAATTGTGATTATTCGAATTGAATCATCACCACCAGCCAGTGCCAAGCGAAACATTAAACAGCATTCAAAGTCCGTTTAAACAGGATATAGGTTTAGTTTAAAAGTTAGTTTTTTAAGGTATGTAACAATGCCCGAGATTCAGTAATGAATTTCGGGCATTGTTTTTTTGATAAAATTTTCAGAGACAACTCCATCTCTATTTGTTCTGAGTTCAAT
>CAYXQZ010000029.1:16709-27300 GCA_964466415.1 uncultured Paludibacter sp. | reverse complement strand
CCTCTATCGCCACCCCTGTCAGAGCGGTCGCTACCACGACGGTCATCATATTCGCCACGTACATGAGATTTTTCGTGATAATTTAAATCTTCGGCATTTTTATAATAATCCAAAAAGCGATTAAACTCTATCGAAACAAATCGTTTCAGAATTTCTTCTTTGCTCAAATCTTCGAGCTGTTTCATGATTTGACTCGTATAAGGAGCAATTTGTTCCTCGTTTACTTCCACATTTTGCATGCGATCAATCATATAAAACAATTGTTTTTTGCATACTTCCAAACCATTCGGAATTTGTTCCTGAATAAAGCTTTTGCGAAGCATGCGCTCAATATCTTTAATCTTAAAACGTTCTTTTGAATGTATAATTGAAACGGCAATCCCTTTTTTATTAGCACGTCCTGTTCGTCCACTACGGTGTGTGTATATTTCTACATCGTCGGGTAAGTTGTAGTTGATTACATGCGTTAAGTCACTTACATCCAATCCACGAGCAGCCACATCGGTTGCAACTAATAATTGTATATTACGGATACGGAATTTTTGCATTACAGTATCACGTTGTGCTTGCGAAAGGTCACCGTGCAATGCATCGGCATTATAGCCATCGTGCATTAAATGGTCGGCTACTTCTTTGGTTTCCTGACGCGTACGACAGAAAACAATACCGTAAATATCTGGATTTAAATCCACAATACGTTTAAGTACTAAGTAGCGTTGTTTGGCTTGTGATACATAATAGATATGTTCAACATTTTCAGCACCAGCATTTTTTGTTCCAACAGTTATTTCCTCGTAATTTTTCATATATCTTTTAGCGATATTTGAAATTTCTTTAGGCATAGTTGCTGAAAAAAGCATTGTACGACGCGTTGCCGGTGTACGTTCAAGAATGGTTTCAATATCTTCTTTGAATCCCATGTTTAGCATTTCATCAGCCTCGTCAAGCACCAAAAAATCAATTGCACCTAATTCAATTTTACCACGTTCAATTAAATCAATTAAACGTCCTGGAGTAGCTACAATAATTTGAGGAGGTGTGTCGAGTTGACGAAGTTGTGTGCGAATGTCTTCGCCTCCATAAACAGGTACGATACGCATACCACGCATGTTTTTGGAATAGCCTTTGAGGTCGTTCGCAATTTGAATACATAATTCGCGTGTAGGCGACAAAACCAATGCTTGAACCTGCTTGCGGCTAGCATCAATTAGGTTAAGTACTGGCAGTCCGAAAGCAGCAGTTTTACCAGTTCCTGTTTGAGCAAGTGCCACTAAATCAGCGGTTTGTTCGAGCATGAACGGGATAGTTTTTTCTTGTACGGGCATAGGTTGCTCATACCCAAGTTCTTCGATGGCCGATAAAATATCGTCCTTCAAATTTAATTCTTTGAATGTCATTTTGTTTGTTTTAGTACACGTTTTTGAGTAGATATCCGGCGATAATTTCATGCGAAAAAAGCCATTTTTAATCGTCGCATGGAACTTCGTTTCAATTGTTTTAGTAAAACGTGTATCCCAATAATGGTTTGCTTACTGCTTAAAGCAGTGAATTTCGGACAATTACCCACAACGCGCTGTTGTTTTTAAATCGGGTGCAAAGATAGTGTAAAAATTTGGAATATGAAATATATTTTTTTACTTGTTTTTTTGTAGTTTTTTAATGCTCATTTTTTTAATAATTGAGTCAAAATCATTATCTTTGCAATCATTTTTTTCTGAAATAATCAACAATTTAATTCTAAAATAAAAAAAACAACAAAATGAGTAACACAAAAAGAGTGTATACCTTTGGAAACGGAAAAGCCGAAGGTAAAGCTGAAATGAAGAATTTGCTTGGAGGTAAAGGAGCAAATCTTGCTGAAATGAATTTGATTGGTGTACCGGTTCCTCCGGGATTCACTATCACAACAGATGTTTGTTCTGAGTATTATACTCTTGGTAAAGACAAAGTAGTTGATCTATTAAAACCTGAAGTAGCCGCTGCTATAGCTGAACAGGAAATTTTGATGAATTCAAAATTTGGTGATATCGAAAATCCATTATTAGTTTCTGTACGTTCGGGAGCTCGCGCTTCAATGCCAGGTATGATGGATACTATCCTTAACTTAGGTTTGAACGATGCAGTTGTTGAAGGTATGATTCGCAAAACCGGTAATGCTCGTTTTGCATGGGATTCGTACCGTCGTTTTGTTCAAATGTACGGCGACGTTGTTTTAGGTATGAAACCTGAAAACAAAAACGATATCGATCCTTTCGAAGAAATTATTGAACATATCAAAGAAGAAAAAGGTGTTGAATTAGATACACAACTTTCGGTTGACGACTTGAAAGAAATGGTTGCTAAATTTAAAGCTGCTGTTTTGAAACAAACCGGAAAAAACTTTCCAGAAGATGCTTACGAACAACTTTGGGGAGCAGTTTGCTCGGTATTCGACTCATGGATGAACGACCGCGCAATTCTTTATCGCAAAATGGAAGGAATTCCTGCTGAGTGGGGAACTGCGGTTAACGTACAAGCTATGGTATTTGGTAACATGGGCGAAACTTCGGCTACAGGCGTATGTTTCAGTCGTGATGCTGCAACTGGCGAAGACCAATTTATTGGTGAATACTTAATCAATGCTCAGGGCGAAGACGTAGTAGCTGGTATCCGTACACCACAACAAATTACAAAAATTGGTTCACAACGTTGGGCAGTTTTGGCAGGTGTTTCTGAAGAAGAACGTATAGCTAAATACCAATCAATGGAAGAAGCAATGCCAAGTATTTATTTGGAATTGGACGCTATTCAAACTAAATTAGAAAATCACTACAAAGATATGCAGGATATGGAGTATACCGTACAAGAAGGTAAACTTTGGTTCTTGCAAACTCGTAACGCCAAACGTACTGGTGCTGCTATGGTAAAAATTGCCATGGATATGTATCACCAAGGTATGATTGACGAAAAAACTGCAATTTTACGTGTTGATCCAAACCGTTTGGATGAATTATTACACCCTGTATTCGACAAAAAAGCTATTAAAGAAGCGAAATTAATCGCTAAAGGATTAGCTGCTTCTCCAGGAGCTGCTTCAGGACGCGTTGTATTTAATGCTGATGATGCTGCTGAATGGGCACAACATGGCGAAAAAGTAATCATGGTACGCGTTGAGACTTCACCTGAGGATTTAGCTGGTATGGCTGCTGCTCAAGGAATTCTTACTGCTCGTGGTGGTATGACTTCGCACGCAGCCGTGGTAGCTCGTGGTATGGGTAAATGTTGCGTTTCGGGAGCTGGTGCTCTTAAAATTGACTATGCTCACAAACTAATGGAAGTTGATGGTTTAACAGTTAAAGAAGGCGATTATATTTCATTAAACGGCTCAACAGGTGATATTTTCTTAGGAAAAGTTGGAACTACCGAAGCTGAATTGGATGCTGACTTTGCTGAAATTATGACATTGGCCGATAAACATACTAAAATGTCGGTTCGTACCAATGCTGATACACCTAACGATGCACAAGTAGCTCGTAAATTTGGTGCTACAGGTATTGGACTTTGCCGTACAGAACACATGTTCTTCGAAGGCGAAAAAATTAAAGCTATGCGCGAAATGATTCTTTCCGAAAATGCTGAAGGTCGTCGTATTGCATTGGCAAAAATTCTTCCTTACCAACAAGAAGATTTCGAAGGAATTTTTGAAGCAATGGCTGGATGTCCAGTTACAGTTCGTTTATTGGATCCACCTTTGCACGAATTTGTTCCTCACGATGAAAAAGGTCAACGCGAAATGGCTGAAGCTATGGGCGTATCGGCTAAAGTAATTAAACAACGTGTAGAATCACTTCACGAATCGAATCCGATGTTAGGTCACCGTGGTTGTCGCTTAGGAAATACATATCCTGAAATTACAGAAATGCAAACACGCGCTATTCTTGGTGCAGCGTTAGCATTGAAGAAAAAAGGTATTGTTGCAATTCCTGAAATTATGGTTCCTTTAGTAGGTATCAAATATGAGTTCAACGAACAAGATACCATTATCCGCGAAACAGCAGCAAAATTATTTGCTGAAGCTGGTGATAGCATTGAGTTTAAAGTTGGTACTATGATTGAAATTCCTCGTGCAGCTCTTACTGCCGATAAAATTGCTGAAAAAGCTGAATTCTTCTCATTTGGTACGAATGACTTGACTCAAATGACATTTGGTTATTCACGCGACGATATTGCTACTTTCTTACCAATTTATTTGGACAAGAAAATTTTAGCTGCTGATCCATTCCAAGTTCTTGACCAAAATGGTGTAGGACAATTGGTGCAAATGGCAACAGAAAAAGGTCGTGCAGTAAATCCAAAATTAAAAGTTGGTATTTGCGGCGAACATGGAGGCGAACCTTCATCAGTTGAATTCTGCCACCGTGTAGGATTGAACTATGTAAGTTGCTCACCATTCCGTGTGCCAATCGCACGTTTGGCTGCCGCTCAAGCTGCTTTGAAAGAATCCAAATAAAATTCTAATACTTTTACTAAAACTACCACTTTTTAATTTTAAAAGTGGTAGTTTTTTTTATTTACTTTTTAGTATGTAAATTGATAGTTTAAAAATCAAACGTTTGCAATTAATTTATTGACTTTACTTTAAGAATAATGTTGTTATAATTCAAACTTAATTTATCTTTGAATTTCATTTAAAAATATTATTCAATGAAATACTTTACAATAATAATAGCCATTTTATTATTTGCAAAAACTCAGCATTTGATAGCCCAAAATGTATATACAACTTACTTATGGCACATGGACCAACCGGTTTATTGGGCTGATAAAAGTAAAGATAAACCTGAGTCAAAACAATTTGTAGAAGAGTCAAATAGACTTAAACTAAATGGAACAAATGTTTATCCTGGAAGCTCAGTTTCGCA
Source organism: uncultured Paludibacter sp. (assembly GCA_964466415.1). GTDB lineage: Bacteria > Bacteroidota > Bacteroidia > Bacteroidales > Paludibacteraceae > Paludibacter. Next base: position 22,399 of record CAYXQZ010000029.1, on the reverse strand, counting down.
TCCAACTAATAATTTAGAAGAAATTTTTTCGAAAGCAGATAGAGTTCAAGCTTACCAAACTTCGCCCCGTAATGCAATAAATAGTATAAAGGACATGCCAAATGCGGGAGCCCAATTAAGTATTTCGGGTGGATTACTCGATAATATTCAATCCTTGGGAGCTAAAAATCAATGGGGATATTCAGCAAATTGGATGAATAATTATAAAGAAGCGATAAGTTGGAAAACGTCAGGCAATTTTGCCCGACTTGATGTTGTGAATTTTACTTACGATCATGCTCTATCACCATTAATTAGCCCACGAGCATTGGTCCGCCAGATTAAAGCATTTCAATATGCTTCATCAAAATATTATGGTTATAACTCAAAAGGTTATTGGCCAGCCGAAGGTGCTTTCTCTGAACGAATAATAAAATCATTAGTTGATTGTGGTATTGAATGGTCGGTTATTTCCAATAGCCATTTAGCCCGCACACTTTCGGATTATGTTCACCCTTATAATATTAATGGTAATATTGATGCACCTAACCGTGCCGATAAAGTAAATACACAAGGTGTAAATTGGTTTACTGGAACAATAGATGGCAGAGGCAATACCTTGGCTGCACCTTATTGTTATCAAGTTCATAAGGCTCAATACATTGAGCCTACAACTGGAGTGTCGTATAAAATTAATGTTGTGCCAATGTGTAATTATTTAAGTTATATTGATGGTTATAGTGGGGCCAATACAAGTGATATTTCATCCAAAATTGAACCTTTTAGCTCATCTACTAATCCAAGCATAGTATTATTAGCACACGATGGTGATAATGCTTGGGGTGGTGGTAGTAGCTATTATAACGAAGCAGTTACTAGTTTTAGTCATGCAGCCAAAAATGCAGGTTACGAACCAACAACAATTCAACAATTTTTAAATAACCATCCGATATCCGAAAATGATATTGTAAAAGTGGAGGATGGAGCATGGGTAAACGCCGAAAGCGACTGGGGACATCCACAGTTTATAAATTGGTTGTGGCCTCTGTATTCGAAAGCAGATTATCGTTTCAATCCAGATGGTTGGAGTGAAGATGCACGTAATTGGGCTGTAATTACTGCTACTGATAATTATGTTACTATGGCCGAGGATTTGGAAGGTGGTACTCTTCGAAATCAATTTATTGTTGAAGGTGGAATAACTGCAACAAATGCTGAAAAAGCATGGCATTTTTATTTTGGTGGATTGAACTCTGGATTTATGTATTATGGTAAGGCCGAAGATATGGAAGTTAAGCCATCGATGACAGGAAATATTGCAATAGAATACTCCGAAAAAGTGATTAATTCAAAACCAGGAATAGATACTACACCTCCATCAGTTTTTATCCCACAACGATACCCTTATAATCCAGGCGAATTTACATTTGGTCCAACCACCGGTTATAAAAAGATAGCTACTTCATCTGATTTTCATGTGTGGACTTTTGCTTATGATGTTAGTGGATTAACCAAGGTAGAACTTAAATATAGATTAGATAAGGATGGCGATAATCCACTGAATAACAATGATAATGAAACATATATTGGTGGATCGGAAGTTGAAATGTGGCAAAATGTTGAAATGACTCGACGACCAATGGCCACTGATCCAACCAATGACTCAGAATTAAATTTTTTTATTCTACCAAAAGCTAAAGCTGACTTGTGCTATGCTGAAATTAAAGGCTTTAAGGATAAACTTATTGATTATTATGTTGAAGCAACTGATGCAAAGGGAAATATATTTCGATCGCCTATTCAACATGTGTATGTTGGAAATGGAGATGGACAAAATGGAAATACAGGTGCAATTGTAAGTTGGGAACCAAAAGTGCCAACCAAAGATAGTGTGATAACCATTACTTGTACAAATGCAACTGTGAATTCAAAACTACATTGGGGAGTTAATGGGATTGGAGGAAGTTGGGAAAAACCGAATGCTGTTTATTTTCCTTCAGAAACTACTACAACATCTGGTTCTTCAGTTGAAACTCCTTTTAAACTTACAAATAATAAATGGCAAGTAGTATTGGGTCCGTTTAATAATCAAATACAGACTGTTTCAAAAATAAATTTTGTTATCAATCATGGAAATAATTCATGGGATAATAATGGCGGAAGTAATTACAATATTTCAATTAAAGATGCAATTATAAATCCCAATATCACTCCAATTACCGTTTCGTTTAAAAAGCCCGATGATTGGGGAAGTGCCGATGTTTCGATATGGGCTTGGAATAGTGAAGGAAATATTTTTTCGAATTGGCCTGGAATTGCGATGCAAAACAATGGAAATGGGTGGTACTCATATACATTTGATACAACTATTTTATCGGCTAACGTAATTTTTAGCAAAAATGGAAATCCTCAAACTATTGATATAGTAGGCATTACACAATCAAGCTGTTATCAGTCAAATGGTTTATTGTCCAATAAGTTGAATGTTAGTAAAGTTGATTGCAATCTAACTTCGACAAAAGAGAATACTGTGATTATGAAAATGATTGCATATCCACAACCCGCGTTATCTAGAGTGAGAATTGAATTGCCAAATATTGACGATTTAAGTCAAAATTACATGCAATTATTGGATTTAAACGGAAAAGTTCTAGTTCAGAAAACTTTTATAGGTTCAAACTTTACACTTGAAAGAAATAGCTTAAATTCAGGTATTTATATATTGAAAGTGGAAACCAAAAACGGCAAACAATTTATATCAAAAATAGGCTTTAAATAGCCTATTTTTGAACCAAATTAATCGTGCCAATCTCCGTTAACTTTAATCAAGTCAATAAGTTTTTCAACAGCCTCCTCTTCGGGGATACTACGTTCAATGCATTCTTTCTTTTTGTAAAGACTTACTTTACCACGTCCGGCTCCAACATAACCATAGTCGGCATCAGCCATTTCGCCTGGTCCATTAACTATACAGCCCATAATGCCAATTTTAAGGCCTTTGAGGTGCGATGTGCGGCCTTTAATGCGTGCAATTACTGTTTGTAAGTTAAACATGGTGCGTCCGCAACTTGGGCACGATACGTATTCGGTTTTGGTAACACGTACCCGCGAAGCTTGAAGAATACCAAAAGCTACTGAGGTGATTTGTTCAACTGTAATTTCACCTTTGTTTTGTAAAAATATGCCATCACCGTACCCATCAATAAACAAAGCTCCAAAGTCGGATGCTGCTTTTATTTGTAAATCTTCTAATTTTGTTTCGCGATAGGTTTTGCACAATATAACTGGTGTTTTACAATCAGTTGCAATCAATGCTTGAAAAAATGCACGCATTTCCGATACACTATTAATGTAACATGCATCCAGTAAAACTATTATGTTTGAATTCGATTTTAAAACGCTAATTAATTCATCGTTTAATTCTGAGTAACATAGTTTTATAAATCGTATCGAAGCGTTATCGGCCAGCAATTCAATTAGTTGGGCTGCATTGTAAACCGTAAACTCATCGCCATTTGTACTTTTAACTTTATTATCAACAAGCAAAAAATCGGGTACGGTTACAAATCCTCCATCGGCATGCGAAATTACCACTGGAACGTTTTCGCCTCCAATTTTACCAACTGTATGTGTTTGCCTGCGCGTATATTCGTATTTGATAATGGCTTCGTTGTATTTTGTGCTAATTTCAGGGGCTAAGTTGCGGGCCTCAGAGTATTCTACTAATAGTTTTGCAACTGGAATTTCGGCTTCGGGTTCTTCGCTCAACGATACACGAATAGTATCACCAATACCATCCAAAAGCAATGTGCCAATGCCTACAGCCGATTTTATTCGTCCATCTTCACCATCGCCAGCTTCGGTAACACCCAAATGTAGCGGAAAATGAAAATCATTTTTCTCCATTTCCAATACCAATAGTCGCACAGTATGCACCATCATTACTGTATTTGAAGTTTTCATTGAAATTACTACATTGTTGAAATTTTGCTCGCGACAAATTTCTAAAAACTCCATACACGAAGCCACCATGCCTTGAGGCGTATCGCCATAGCGGTTCATCATTCGCTCGCTCAACGAACCATGATTTACGCCAATACGAATTGCTGTATTATTTGCTTTGCAAATTTCGAGAAATGGAATAAAACGGTCGCGTATTTTTTGATATTCGCGTTCAAATTCTTCGTCGGTATAGTCCGAGTTATCACCAATTTTCACACTGCCCACATAGTTTCCAGGGTTGATGCGCACTTTTTCCACATTGCGAGCTGCTACATCGGCTGCATTAGCATTAAAATGTATATCGGCCACTAAAGGAGTCGAAAAACCTTTTTCACGAATTCCATCGTGTATCAGTTTGGCACTCTCGGCTTCGCGAATACCTTGAGTAGTATAACGAACCAAATCGGCACCAGCTTCAATAATTCGAATGCCTTGATCTACTGAACCTTGTATGTCGTTTGTATCGGTGTTAGCCATCGATTGTACGCGAACAGGATTATTGCCACCTAATAAAAGTTGTCCAATTTTTACTTCGCTACTTGTACGACGATTGTATTTGAAAGGATTTATTTCCCACATATATTTTTTAGTTTGTAAAGTTAATAAAGTTTGTAAAGTTAATAGGTTTTTAGAAGTTCAATATCTAAACAGTATGCAATCAATAAAGTTAATTCAGAACCTCATTTTTAATATATTTTCAATATTTATAATTCACCATTCTTGGCAGAGCCAATCATAGATGCCGTGTAACGGTAGCGGCAGAGCCGAGCGAATCATTCACCATTAACTCATGAATCCAATATTTTCTATCAATTTATTGTAACCTGCTCTTTTTATGGCCGATTTTTTAAAGATTGAATTAAATTTTTCGTTATTCAGAGCTTGCCAATCAGCTTTTTGATACGAATATAACTCTGAAACAGCCTTCAGCTTTATATTATTGTTTGGCTTTGCCCATTTAATGTTCCAAGGGCAGGCTTCGGCACAAATATCGCAACCTAAAGCACAATTACTAAGTTTTGGTTGAATGTCATCTGCAACAGATTTTTTGTTTTCGATAGTTTGATACGAAATACAGCGTCGTGCATCCAAACTTTTTCCATTCAGTGCATTTGTTGGACAAGCATCTATGCAGCGCGTACAAGTACCACAGCGGTCGGGCAGGGGTGTGTCATATTCCATTTCGGCATTGAGCATTAAAACGCCTATAAAGCAATACGAACCAATGCCAGGAGCAATAAGTTGTGTGTGTTTACCTAGCCAACCAAGTCCAGCGCGTTGTGCCCAGCGGCGTTCGAGTACAGGAGCTGAGTCAACAAAACTATGTTGCGCTACTTTATTTACACTATTTTCGCCATAATTTGAAATAATGCAAGTTTCGAGTTCGGCCAGCATTTGCTTTATAACTACATGATAATCAACTTCCGAATGTGCATATCGAGCAATGCGTGGTGCGTTGCCCGGTTGAGTTTTTTCAGGAAAATAATTAAGTAGCACTACCACAACCGATTTTGTGTCGGGAACAAGCACTTGTGGGTTGGTTCGTTTTTCGAAATAACGCTCCAAGTAATGCATGTCGGCATGATTGCCTTCGGATAGCCAATGTTTCAGAAATGCAGCATCATCTTCCAAAAAACAAGCTTCGGCAATGCCACAAGCATCGAAACCAAGCTCTATTGCTTTTTGTTTAATGAAATTTCTCATTAATA
>CAYXQZ010000029.1:11660-16609 GCA_964466415.1 uncultured Paludibacter sp. | reverse complement strand
ATCACATCACCACATCAAAGTAATTTAGCTATTGCCCCTTCAAGTGATTTAAAATCATTTACACGGCTAACAATAACTCCTTTTCTGTCCATTAAAAATAATGTTGGTATGGATTGAATATTATAAGATGAAATATAAGATGATTTTGGTCCTTGCTCATCGCGTACACAAACCCAAGGTATGTTTGCTACAGATTCCTGCCACAGAATTTTGCTTCGGTCGAGCGAAATTTGATAAATTTCGAAACCACGACTATTAAATTTGTTATAGAGATCGCGCAATTCAAAAGTATATTGCACATTATTTTCCATTTCGTAAGCCGAAAAATCGATTAAAATAACTTTTCCTTCTAATTCGGACAATTTTCGAACCTTAGCATTTTTATCGTTCAACACAATATCAATGTATCCTGTTGAGGAATTTTCGACAATACTACGCCACGCTGCATCATTTTGTTCCTTACGTTCGGTTTTAATGGCATCCATTACCAAAGCATATAGGTTTTTCGATCGGATATATTCAGGCATAAAAGCGTTGTACGAAGTAGCTACAGCAGCACAAAAAGGCTTGTCGGACTTAACATAGGGCGAAAATAGATAAGAGTTATTTATTTTTTGATAAATAGCAAAATAGGCTGCCGACGAACGTGGATTTTGCAAAATAAGCTTTCGAGCCATAGCTTTGTGCGCCTCAATATCTTTTTCAATTTCGGTTAGTTTGGCATTGCGTGCTTCGGCATTCAATTCGCTCGAAATGGTATTCACTTTAGCCTGAATGGCCGATAATGAACTTTTAAGCTTGAGTATGTCGTTGTTTGTTTGTGACCCTGCGATGCTATAGCCAGTCGAAAAATTATTGTAATTGGCTTTTATACTGATTTCTTCGCAGGAATCTACTGCAAAATCAATTGTTTTATTGCCAATACGTAAACGGTAAAAATCGGGATATTCCGGACGAGGAGCTTTGAAACTAAAACTACCATCACTTTTCAGTTTTGCCGAATCAATAACCGTGGTTTCGAGCAAACCGTTTTGTTCCAAAATAATTACTTCTTTATTTGAATTGTCGACAATACCTTCCACTTTAAACTTAGTTGACTGATTACACGAAAAAAGTAAAACAATTGTGGAAAGTAATAAAATATTTTTTCTCATAAATAAATTGAATAATAGAGTTTATTGCAAAAGTACAGTAAAATCCTAAATGAACAAATACAAATAATTTTCATATATTTTCGATTAGTTAAATCCAAAGCCCATATTTATTGCGTCTAATTAAAAAAATATCGATAATCGATGTAATATTATCTTTATTTAATCGTCGTATTAATAAAAACAAATTATCACCCTTTAAAAAATTAAATTTTATGAAAACAACAATCGTAGCACTAATCATGTGCATGGCAGTTTCAATGCAGCTTTTGGCTGGAAATGACATCGTTGTTAACCACCACAACAAAACAGTAACTCTGGTAGCAAATTTTATTTCGCCAGCACCTATTGAAAAATCGCTTACAAAAGCGGCTGAATTATGGAACTCTAGAAGTGGAAAAAACACTTGTGAGATGTTTGTGAATGGTAAAAAGGAGAAATACGCTATTCATTTTAAGTTAGTTGTTAATCAAAATCCATTGAGCGACACTGCAGTAAATGTGGTAACGGTAATTCCTGATTCGCATCCGTTTTTTTATGCTAAAACTACAATGGATGCCAATGGCAATGAACAAACCGACAGAGCAGTAAGTGTTTCGGATGGTAAAGTGATAGGCGTGAGTTCATTATACAAGAACAACAAGTATGTGTTGGCACACGAAATGGGACACAATATTGGATTATGTCACAATGCAGGCCGAAAATGTTGTTATGTTAGCGAAGAGGACTTGGCGATATTCAACTTGTCGAAATCGGTTTCGGATTTAGCCGACGCTTCGATTAAAAGCAAAACAACACGAAAAATAATTGAATTAGGTACAGCTAATGGAAGTTATGTTGCTTCAAATTAATATAAAAACTTAGAAAAGAGAGTTTTTTCTGCGTGAGCAGCAAAAATGCTGAAAAATGGGCGTTAGTTTTCAAATATTTTCATTTAATTTGCGCTAAATTAAATTTATAAAGCCCATGCGAAAATTTATTTTCATCAGTATTTCTCTCTTTTTTATTTTTTCTACTGTACAAGCTATCGACTTTGCACAATTTTTCACTGAAAAAGCGTGTAGAGTCGATTTTTATTTTGCAGGAAACAATAAAACGACTTCTGCCTCCATAGCCCGAATTAAACAAGAACCATTATGGGGTGGACGAAAGTCAAATTTGGATCAAACGCTCAATTTGGGTGAATACCGTTTTCAGGTAACCGACAGTGTGTCAGGTAAATTGTTGTACACCGACGGTTTTAGCTCTTTATTTTATGAGTGGCAAACTACCGACGAATCCAAAGTTATTACCAAAAGCTTTGAGCAAAGTATTCAGTTTCCATATCCTAAAAATGCTGTGACGGTCAAAATTGAAAAACGTTCTGGTTTTGATACTTGGGAAACTTTGATTCAATTTGCTATTGCTCCCAACGATAAATTAATTCAACGTTCAAATCCTATTTCGGTAGCAACTAAAGAAATTCTTAAATCGGCAACCCCCGATAAAGCTGTGGATATTGCCATTGTTGCCGAAGGTTATACAGCCGAATTACAAGAAAAGTTTTTTGCTGATGCTCAAAAATTAGCCGATAATTTGTTTACACACGAACCTTTTATTCGTCATAAGTCCAAAATTAATATTTATGCTGTAGCTGCTATTTCGGTGGATTCGGGTATAAGTAAACCACACGAAAACAATTGGAAAAATACAGCTGTTGGAGCACATTTTTATACTTTTTACGAGCCTCGTTACCTTACTTCGCCCAATATGTTTGCCATACGTAATTATGCTGCACTTGTACCATACGATGCCATTTACATTTTGGCCAATACTTCAACCTATGGTGGAGGTGGCATTTATAACTTTTATGCCTTGGCTTCGGCCGATAGTAAACGTGCTAAAAGCGAGGTTGTTGTGCACGAATTTGGTCATTCGTTTGCTGGTCTTGGCGATGAGTATTTTAAAGACAAACCCGATGTGCTCGACGATATGTATAGCCTAAAAGTAGAACCTTGGGAGCCAAATCTGACATCGCTCGTTAATTTTAATGTGAAATGGAAAAATGACTTACCAAAAGGTACACCCATACCAACTCCAGTTACCGACGAGACTAAAAAATTAGCCATTGGCGTATTCGAAGGAGGTGGCTATCTTACCAAAGGCATGTATCGTCCTGCTTACGACTGCCGTATGCGCACCAATTCAGCCAAAGCTTTTTGCCCCGTTTGCGAAAAAGCCATTGAACGCATGATTTTGTATTTGACGGAATAAAATCACCAAATTTTGTCTGCATTTTATGCAACTTACATACATAGTAGCAGGGAACAATAAAATTAGTGCTACGAAACAATAAAAAATCCGATAAAAAATATTACTTTTGCAGTCCAATTGGCGTTATACCATTATCTCCAATAGGTCGTTGAACATTTGTTCCCGATTCGTGTTCGAAATTATAAAAAGTTGGTGCGCTTATAGTTGCTAAAACTTCAAATTCATAAATCAAATTTTAAAAGAAATGAAAGTATTAAAATTCGGTGGAACATCCGTAGGTTCTGCAGCTCGAATAAAAGATGTTGCCAAATTAATTTGTGATGGCGATCGTAAAATTGTTGTTTTGTCGGCTATGTCGGGAACAACGAATAGTTTAGTCGAAATTTCAGATTATTTCTACAAGATGAACACCACTGGTGCGCTTGAACGTATTAATGTGTTGGAACAGAAGTATATGGAAGTGATTGACGAACTATATTCTACCGAACAATATAAAACCGAAGCAAAAGTTACTATAAAATCGATTTTCGAATATTTGCGTTCTTTCTCCAAAGCTGTGTTTACGCTTTTCGAAGAAAAAGCAATTTTGGCTCAAGGCGAAATGCTTTCGACTAATATGTTCCAGCTTTATTTGCTTGAACAAGGCCAAAGTAGCGTTTTGCTTCCGGCGTTGGATTATATGAAAATTGATAAAAACGCTGAACCTGATACTGCTTTTATTGCTGATAATTTGGGCGTTATATTAAAAAAACAAGCTGATTTTACCTATTATATCACACAAGGTTATATTTGTAGGAATTTTTATGGCGAAATTGATAACCTACAGCGTGGTGGAAGCGATTACAGTGCTTCGCTTATTGGTGCAGCTGTACGAGCTTCTGAAATTCAGATATGGACTGATATTGACGGTATGCACAACAATGATCCACGTTTTGTAGAAGGTACTAAGCCTGTTCCATTTTTACATTTTGAGGAAGCTGCTGAGTTGGCATATTTCGGAGCTAAAATATTACACCCAACTTGTATTTTGCCTGCCAAATTAAATAATATTCCAGTACGATTGTTGAATACAATGGAGCCAAAAGCGGCTGGAACACTTATATCCATGCAAAGTAAAAAAGGTACTATTCAGGCTGTTGCGGCTAAAGATGGTATTACAGCTATAAAAATTAAATCGGGTCGTATGTTGTTGGCGCATGGTTTTATGCGTAAAGTATTCGAAATTTTCGAATCGTACCAAACATCGATTGATATGATTACTACTTCGGAAGTTGGCGTGTCCATTACAATTGATAATACCAAACGCTTGGACGAAATAGTTAACAACCTCAAAAAACTAGGAACGGTAACTGTCGACTCCAATATGGTTATTATCTGCGTGGTAGGTGACCTTCCTGCTGAGAATGTTGGTTTCCAAGCTAAAGCAGTTTCGGCCATGAAAGACATTCCTGTACGTATGATTTCGTATGGTGGAAGCAATTATAATGTTTCGTTTTTGATTAATGCCGAAGATAAAAAACGTGCTTTAGTGGCATTGAGCGAAGG
>CAYXQZ010000029.1:0-11560 GCA_964466415.1 uncultured Paludibacter sp. | reverse complement strand
AATGACAAAAGCAAATTATCCTGTACAAAAGTTTCAGGGCATAGATACTCCGTTTTATTATTACGATTTAGATTTATTGCGTGAAACACTTTCCGAAATCAAAACTCAAAGTGTAAAGTCAAATTTTGATGTACATTATGCCATGAAAGCAAATGTGAATCCAAGTGTGTTGGCTTGCATTAAAGAGGCTGGTTTAGGTGCCGACTGTGTAAGTGGTGGCGAAGTGCAAGCTGCGCTTGATGCTGGAATTCCTGCTTCGAAAGTGGTTTTTGCAGGTGTTGGAAAAGCCGATTGGGAAATTAATTTGGGCTTGGAAAACGATATATTCTGCTTTAATGTAGAGTCGATTCCCGAATTGGAAATTATTAACGAACTAGCCATTGCCAAAGGTAAAACAGCACAGGTTGCGCTACGCATAAACCCAAATGTAAGTGCTCATACGCACCACTATATCACTACCGGACTTAGCGAAAATAAGTTTGGTATTAATATGTCCGATTTGGATAAAGTAACTGATTTAGTGCTAACATTATCGAATATAAAATTAATTGGAATTCACTTCCACATTGGTTCACAAATTACCGATATGAGTTCGTTTCAGGCTTTGAGTGTTCGTGTAAACGAAATTCAAGAGCATTTCGAAAATCGTAATGTTCGTCTCGAAGTGATTAATGTAGGTGGCGGTTTAGGCATAAACTACGAACATCCAAATCATTTCCCTATTCCTGAATTTGATGCTTATTTCAAAATTTTCAGGGAACATTTAGAACTTCGCTCACATCAAACCTTGCATTTTGAGTTAGGACGCGCCGTGGTGGCTCAATGTGGTAGCTTAATTTCCAAAGTGTTGTATATAAAAGAAGGAACTTCGAAAAAATTTGCAATTCTCGATGCTGGTTTTACCGAATTGATTCGTCCTGCATTGTATCAAGCTTATCACCGTATCGAAAATTTAAGTTCGAATTTAGCCGAAGATGTATACGATGTGGTTGGTCCAATTTGCGAATCGTCCGATTCGTTTGCCAAAGATTACAGTATGAATGCTACCAAACGCGGTGATATTATTGCTTTACGCTCTGCTGGTGCTTATGGCGAAATTATGGCATCGCAGTACAATTTACGCAAATTACCAAAAGCATATACTTCAGACCAATTAAAATAAAATTCGGTTCGAATAATATTCTTATTTTATGCCTTATTTACACCAAATTACTTGTCAATTTCCTTTGAAATGTCAATTTTATTAACTACTTTTGTGGTCGAAAATCAAAAAAAACAATTTAAAGAAAAATGAAACAAGGAAATCCCGCAGTAGTTGGTCTGGCAGGTTTTGGTATGACCACTTTTTTACTTCAGTTACACAATCTTGGTCTTATCGGCTGGGGACCTGTGCTTGGCATGGGTATTATTTTTGGAGGTTTAGCTCAGTTAATTGCTGGCTTTCAGGAACAAAAAATGGGCAATAATTTCGGATACAGCGCATTTGTATCTTATGGCTCATTCTGGATTGGTTTAGCAATTATCAAATTGTGTAATCATTTCGAAATCTATCCGTCGAATGGTACTGATTTAGGTTATTATCTAATTGGTTGGACGCTTTATACTGCCATAATGTTTATCGCTTCATTCCGTATTCATACTGCCATGACAGTAACATTTGGATTGCTTTTGATTGGTTTTATTTTGCTTGATTTAGAGCATTTTGGCTTTGAATTTTTAAAACCAATTGCGGCTGTTGAACTTATTTTATGTGCTTTTGCTGCTTGGTATATGATGGCGGGTATTATAATCAACGATTTAGCTGGAAAAACAGTTTTACCAATGGGTAAAAAACTAGTAAATTAATTTGGTTGGTTATTAGTAAAATATTTTATAAATAAAATGGTCGATATTAAATTATTGGCCATTTTTTTTATACCTTTGTAGCTCGTAAAACTAAAAATACTTTATTCAATGAGACTTATTATTCAGCCTGATTATCAAAATGTTTCGGTATGGGCAGCCAATTACGTAGCTGCTCAAATTAACCGTGCAAATCCAACTCAAGCCAAGCCTTTTGTACTCGGATTACCTACAGGGTCATCACCACTTGGTATGTATAATCATTTAATTGCTTTATGTAAGCAAGGGAAAGTGTCGTTTCAACATGTTATTACGTTTAATATGGACGAGTATGTTGGATTGCCCAAAAACCACGAACAAAGTTATTACACGTTTATGTGGACAAATTTTTTCAGTCATATTGATATTCAGGAATCCAATGTAAATATACTAGATGGAAATAATCCGGATATGGAGGCTGAATGTCAAGCGTATGAAGATAAAATTAAGGCTGTAGGTGGTATCGATTTATTTGTTGGAGGTATTGGCCCTGATGGGCATATTGCATTCAATGAGCCGGCTTCGTCGCTTGCTTCGCGTACACGCGACAAAGAACTTACAACGGATACAATAATAGCAAATTCACGTTTTTTTAACAACGATGTAAATCAAGTGCCTAAACTAGCTCTTACTGTGGGGGTGGGAACTGTGCTCGACTCGCGTGAGGTGTTGATTATTGTAAACGGTCATAATAAAGCTCGTGCATTGCGTCATGCAGTGGAAGAGCCAATCAATCACATGTGGACCATAAGTGCACTGCAACTACATCCGAAAGGCATGATTGTATGTGATGAAAATGCTTGTGCTGAGTTACGTGTAGGCACATATCGTTACTTTTTAGATATTGAAAAAGATAATCTTGATGCTTCAAAATTACTGAACTAGCATAGTTGTCATTTTAAGAATAATAATTTAACGCTTCGGATGATTCCGGGGCGTTTTTTGCTTGTTTTTGTTTTTATAACGTAATGCATTGAACTACAAACAAACGTTTTTAGTATCTTTGCAAACTATTAAAAACGTAGCATTAACTTACTGTCTTATAAATTCATACTGTTTTCATTGTTTTGAAAAAACTACTAACTATATTCATTATCGTGTTAAGTTGTTTCCAATTGTATTCGGAACAACCTGCTGTTGATCAGTATGTTAAAAACTGGCGAATTACTGATTTGTTTGGTACTGTTGATTCGTTAAAGTCTGATACTTTACATTTAAACTACCACGAACTGAATTCGATTGATAAATACAGTATTGCAAATTCCTACAATGGAAATTTAGGCTCGCCCTTGCAATCGAAAATTTATTCGGACCGTAAGGAAATAGATGATTTTATGTTTGCAAATGCATATATACCTTATATGCAAACAATTAATACTACAAGGTTTTATACTACCAAAACGCCATTTAGTACACTGAAATACCTCACAGGTGGTAGTAATTACCGCGAATCGGACCAAGTAGGCTTTTTGTTTACAGCCAACGCTAATAAAAATCTAAATATCGGTACTACCATCGATTATATTTATGCGCGGGGCGAATACCTTAAACAAAGTGCAAAGCGATTTGCAGGTTCGTTATTCGGCACCTATAAAGGTAAAAAGTACGCAGCTACAGGAAATTTAAGTATGAATAGTATAAGTAATTTTGAGAATGGAGGAATTACCGAAACTTCGTATATTACAAATCCGGCTTTTGGTTACGAAAAACCTGAAAATATTCCTGTACGCATGGGTGTAGATGCTCAATCAACTTTCAAACATTTCCAGTTTTTTTATAATCATCAATACAGTTTAGGTTTCGAACGCGAAGTTAAAAAGGTAAAGGATAGTGTAATAACTGAGTTTGTACCCGTAACGCGTTTTATTCATACAATAAGTATTGATCAAATGAGTAAACGCTATTATGAAAAAACACTCGAAAATAAATTTTATAAAAATACCTTTGGTACAAATACCAACGACACTGCTTCGCTTCGACGGGTGAGCAATCGTTTTGCTATAAACTTGGCCGAAGAATTTAATAAATGGATGCACTTTGGATTAACGGCTTATTTGCATAATGATATTGATAGGTTTACTTTTGTGCAAAATAATGTGATAACTGATAGCGTTCTGACTGATACGAAAGTAGGAGGGATGCTTTCGAAGGAATTGGGCAAAAAGCTAACTTATCGTTTTGGCGGCGAAATATCGCTCATTGGTTACAAGGCTGGCGATGTATATTTATCGGGCGAAGCAGGTACTAGTTTTAAACTTTGGAAAGACACTATTTCGCTTAAAGCCAAGGTTTTTACATCTACCAAAGAGCCTGATTTTTACCAAAAAAAGTATGAGTCGAACCACTTTAAATGGGATAATAATTTTGATAAAGTATTTAAAACGCATATTGGCGGTGTTTTTGCTATACCAACCAAATCGTTGTTGTTCGAAATAGCCATCGAAAACATATCGAAGCAAATTTATTTTGATACCTTGGCAATGCCTATTCAATACAATGGTAGTATTCAGCTTATTACGGCTCAATTGAAAAAAGATATTCATTTTGGTAAGTTTGGGTTGGATAATACAATTATTTATCAAGAAACAACCAACGATAAGGTAATGCCATTGCCAAGACTTTCACTTTTTCACAATTTGTATTTTCAGGATAAATGGTTTGATGTTTTAAATTTACAAGTTGGCATCACAGCACGGTATCATACATCGTATTATGCACCGTCTTACATGCCTGCTATTGGTCAGTTTTACAATCAGCGCGATATGAAAATTGGAAATTATCCAGTTATAAGTGCTTATGGGTCAGTTCATTTAAAACGAACACGTTTTTTTGTTGAATACTTTCATTTAAATCAAAAATTTATGAAAGGCATTTATTATTCAATGCCATATTACCCCATAAATCCAGCACAATTACGTTTGGGTTTAACTTGGAATTTTTATGATTAATACAATGCTAACATGGAAAAACTAATTAAACCAGCAACAATTATTGTTGCAATTATTGCATTTGTAAGTCTTATTTTTGCAGTATTTAAAACTAATACGGTTCGTGACTTTGATGATATTATTTCTTCGGGTCGTATCAGAGTTTTAACCGATAATAGTTCATTAGGCTTTAGAGTTGAAAAAGATAGTGTGTATGGCTTTCAGTACGAAATAGTTAAAGTTTTTGCAGATAAACTGGGTGTTGAACTCGAAATTTCGGAAAATGATGATGTTGAGCAGTCGGTAGCAGGATTAATGAAGGGAAAGTATGATTTAATTGCAACTATGATTCCATTAACATCGGAATATCGTGAACAGTTGCTGTTTTCGGATCCTTTACAGGTTAACAAACAAGTTCTTGTTCAACGAAATGATAGTAATAGCTTCATTGATAAGCAATATGATTTGGCTAACGATACCGTTTATTTGCCAGTTAATTCACCTTATAAAATGTTGATTTCTAACTTGTCCAACGATATAGCTGATACAATCTATGTGTCGGAATTAAAAAATTCGACAACCGAAGTGGCTGTGAAAATGGTTGCTGATGGAATTGTAAAATATACCATTTGTAGTGAGCGATTAGCAAAGAAGATGCAACTTCAATACCCAACACTTAATTTCGCCATGGATATTGGTTTTCAACAAGAAGGTGTTTGGACTATGAACAAAAGCTCAATTGAATTACAGAAAAAACTGAACGAATTTTTAGCCGAATACATTGGTAGTACAGCGTATTGGGAATTATACCGAAAATATTATTAATTATGCCTTTAAATATACCTATAACACTTCCTGCGGTAGATGTTTTACGTCAGGAAAATATATTTGTGATGGACTCCGAACGTGCCTCGACTCAAGAGATACGTCCGCTTAAATTGCTGATACTAAATTTAATGCCCATTAAAATTACGACCGAAACCGATTTAATTCGTCTTTTGTCGAATTCGCCATTACAGCTCGAGATTGATTTTTTACACATGGAAAGTCATACTTCGAAAAATACACCCATCGAACATTTAATGTCGTTTTACAAAACTTTTGATGAAGTAAAAAAGAGTAATTACGATGGAATGATAATTACAGGTGCCCCAGTTGAACTATTGGAATTTGAGGAGGTTACTTATTGGGATGAAATTACTGGTATTTTTGACTGGGCACGGACACATGTCACATCTACTTTTTATATTTGTTGGGCAGCACAAGCTGGTTTGTATCACCATTATGGCATTCCGAAATATCCATTGGAGGCTAAAATGTTTGGCGTTTTCGAGCATATAAAACATCAATCGCAGAATCCCATTTTTAGAGGTTTCGACGATGCTTTTTTTGTACCACACAGTAGGCATACCGAAGTCAAAGCAGAGGATATTCTGAAAAACCCAGATTTGACTTTGTTATCAGAGTCGCCCGATTCGGGTGTTTATATGGTTATGGCTCGCAATGGAAGGGAATTTTTTATAACTGGACATTCAGAGTACTCGCCCAATACGCTTGATACTGAATATAAACGTGATGTTTCGAAAGGTTTACCTATTAATATTCCGTTGAATTATTACCGCGATAATAATCCGGCAAATGGACCCGTTGTAAGATGGCGAAGTCATGCTAATCTTTTGTTTACTAACTGGTTAAATTACTTTGTGTATCAGGAAACTCCTTACGATTTGGAAAAAATACAATAACATTTCCGCTTTTTTATGTATTTAAAATTCGTTGGTTGGCTATCTGGCAAAATTCAGCGTTTAATTCAAAGCCCACAAAATTTCGCTTAAGCATTTTTGCAGCTACGGCAGTGCTTCCAGAGCCCATAAATGGATCTAAAACCAGGTCGTTTTCGTTGCTGCTTATTTCAATAAATGGAATGCAAACTTTCAGCGGTTTTTGAGTTTTGTGAATAGTGCGTTCTCTACCCATGCAAATTGGCGACTGAATAAAGTTATGCATTTCGTTTACAGGCTTGTGATTCCATGTTTTTGGTGTTCCTTTCGAAAAATGCACAAGCATTTCCATGCTGTTAGCATACATTTTACGTGTGTAAATGGCCGGAAATGGATTTGTTTTGTGCCAGTGTATCACTTTTCGGAAATTGAAGCCTACACGCGCTACCATGCGATTAATGTACGAAACAAAATCGTCGCCACACCACAAGTATCCCGCTGCTCCGGGTTTGCAAACCCGAAAACATTCAATCAATACTTCTTCCAAAAATTGCAGGTATTCTTCTTCCGATTTAAAGCCATCAAAATCAAATTCTGTAACTACATCCTTGTGGTTTTTAAGCCCTTGCACGTTTTGAGCTCTGTATTGATAATAGGGTGGGTCGGTGAAAATTAAGTCAACACAGGCATCGGGCATGGCGCGTAAACCATCGAGACAAGATTGATTATGAATGATATTAAGTTGCATAGAATTATTTAAAGTGCAATTTTAGAATAATATACTATTGATTGTCATTTATTTAGACTGTTAAAATATTTTTCCAATAGCTCTTTAGCAGCAACAAACGAACTGATTTTGTTCGATAAAACATTTTTTTCGGCTTCGTGCAGCAATTGAATGATACTTTTGTTTTGATAAAAATTAGTTTTCAAGTGATCATTTATCGATTCGTACATCCAGTATTTTGATTGCGAATTACGTTTTTCGTCGAAGTGTTTGTTTGATTTTGTAAATCGAATAAAATCCAATACCATATTCCAAACGTCATCTATACCTTTTGATTCAATAGCCGAACAAGTAATCACTTCGGGAACCCAACCCGATTCGGGAGCTGGGAAGAGGCGTAAAGCATTCTGAAATTGTACTTTGGCCAGTCCTGCTTTATCAATATTACTGCCATCGCACTTGTTAATAGCTATTCCATCAGCCATTTCCATAATGCCACGTTTAATGCCTTGCAACTCGTCGCCAGTGCCAGCTAATTGAATGAGCAAGAAAAAATCGACCATCGAATGCACAGCAGTTTCCGATTGTCCTACACCAACTGTTTCGATAAAAATGGTGTCGAAACCAGCTGCTTCGCACAAGATTATACTCTCGCGCGTTTTACGGGCTACACCACCAAGCGAACCTGCCGATGGCGAAGGGCGTATAAATGCGTTTGGTGCCACCGAAAGTTCCTCCATGCGAGTTTTATCGCCCAGAATACTTCCTTTAGTACGTTCGCTGCTTGGGTCAATAGCAAGCACTGCTAGTTTATGGTTTTGTTTAACCAAATACATTCCTAACGATTCAATAAATGTACTTTTGCCAGCTCCAGGAACTCCTGTGATACCAATACGGATTGAATTACCCGCAAAAGGAAGGCATCTTTCAATAATTTTTTGTGCTATGTGTTGATGTTCGGCAAGTGAACTTTCGAGCAATGTTACAGCCCTACTGAGTATGGCAATATTTCCGTTTCGAATGCCTGTAACATAATCATCAACAGAGAGTTGTTTTTTATGCCTAGGCTGTAAATATGGATTCACAGTGGGTACAGATTCAACTCCATCGTTTACAATTAACGATTTAAAATTTGAATCATTTTCGGGATGTGAGTGTTTATAGTGCACGATGTGGAACTTTGTATTGCTTTATTTTAAAAAATAAGAGCCAAGTAAAAAATTTAACCTGGCTCTCATTACTATTTTGTTTCTTTATTTTTGTACTTTCCAGTTTAAAATCGCAATTATAAACGAATTATCTGGATCGTTTGTCTGTATGGTTAATGTTTTTTTATAATCTCCTTCAGGTAGATTTTTCGAATCAATATCCATGCTAATAAATGCAGATTTACCACCAGCAACAGTTAGTCTGGGTTGGTGCAATGCAATTTCGCGATTGTTGTTTACTATTCGTCTGATTTCAAGTGGATTAATACCTTTGTTGCTGATTCGATATTTTACATTCTTTTTACTTCCTTTTTTAATTAAACCTACTTCAATTGTTCTAGTAGGAGTTTCCAAAATGGGAGCTTTTCTTTTTTGATCTGGCGTAAGTTTGCTAAAATCTTCGATAATATTTGAATAAAGAGTTACTTTATATTCGTCGTTGTATTTACGCTGTCCGTTTAAAACCACATATACATCATCCATAAGTGGTCCCCATGTTGGGCAAACTTTAGTGTTAAGTGTAAACGTGATTTTTCCTTCAGCCTTTGGTTTTAATACATCAGGAGTAACTACTGCTGAAATGTACGAAGGCAACGATTCAATTGTTGTACGTACATCATTATTGCTTCCATTTTGGATTTCCATTACGCGAACTTGCGATTTTCCTTTTTCAATATTGTTCATCTGAACAATTTTGTTTTTCAAACGTAAATCACCCATTGTCAAAGGCATAGATTCATTATCCGAAGTTACTTTAGGAATAACTTCGCCTTTAATCATTAAATTTATTTGCTCTTCGGATGCATTGCTATATACAGCTATTGATTTCGAAAATGCACCTGGGCGTCCAACTGGATTGTATGTAACTGTAATTGACCCTTTTCGTCCTGGTTCAATTGGCTCTTTAGTCCAGGTTGGAGTTGTACAACCACACGAGGCTTGAACGCGGCTTACCACCATTGGAGCATTGCCTTTGTTTGTGAAATTAAATACATAAGTCGCTTTTCCTTCCTCTTCTTCAATTTTTCCAAAATCGTGACTTGTTACCTCAAATGCGATTACTGGTTTTTGAGCAAATAGTATTGTGCTCAATGCAATGGCAATAAACAATAAACTCGTTTTTTTCATATAAATTCGTTTTTATCAATTAAACTCTTTAATTCGATTTTTTAGATTGGCAAAAGTATAAAAAAACAATCAATACTTTTGTTTATTCGATAATAATTTTTGATTTATTTACACTGAAAAAAGATGAAATTTTCTCGTTGAGCCACGAAAGGGAAATGTAATAGATTAGAATTGATATAATCCACTGAAAATAAAGCTGTAATGTGCTTAGTGGAGCAAAAACTCCATTTTCGAAATTTCCGTTCAATGGTTTGTTCGTAAATAATACTTCAACCAAATACTGACCATTATAACTTAAGTAGCGTAATCCTGAATGATTAATTAAGGTTTCGAAATGCATGCCACCAGTAAATTTAAGTCCCGTGATAAATGCCAAATGGAGCAAAACTAACTGAACAGCAGCAAAAGCCAACCATGTAAATTTCTTGTTTTTAAGAAAAATAGTGGCAGCCGCAAAACTCAAACCAAACACAATTGATTGAATAATAATGGGGATTACAAATTCATTTGAAATACTCTCGGGGTAAAGAAAATTTTCTTTTGTAATAAGTTTATTAAACCATAATCCAACTAAATTCAAACTGAAATTTAGTACTGTAAAAAATGCTAATCGGTTTAAAATGTGATACAAGGATGATTTGCTAAGTAACATAATTTCGAAATACGTTAAATGACTATTATTTTCTTTGTGGTTTTTTTCTGTTGAAATGGCCTTTGCCTGCTGCAAATTTTTTATGTCCAAATCGGTGTTTTTCCGGTTCATATTCAGGTGCTTCGCCCAATTCGGCTGGCAATGGAATTTTAAAAATGTCTTTTTCCAGAAAAACTTCAATTTGTTTGAATTTATATTGTTCTTCGGTAGCTACAAAAGTGATTGACATACCTTCGGCACTTGCACGTGCTGTACGACCAATGCGGTGAACATAATCTTCGGCATCGTGTGGTACATCATAGTTTATTACCAACGAAATATCATCAATATCAATACCGCGCGAAACAATATCAGTAGCAACCAGAATACTTACACGGTTATTTTTAAACTCGTGCATAATGTGCTCACGTTGCGATTGCTCCAAGTCGGAGTGCATTTCGCCAACCGATAATCCCATCTGACGAAAAGTTTTTGTTAATTCTTTTACTTTCAGCTTCGAACCCGAAAAAATAATCACTTTATTGGGTGCTTGCTCATTAAATAAATGGCGAACAATGGCATGTTTTTGTGCTTCGTGGCAAATATAAGCCGTTTGCATAATGCTATCGGGTGGACGCGAAACGGCAATTTTAACTTCAGCTGGATTGTTGAGAATTGTTTTGGCTAGTTGACGAATTTTTGGAGGCATAGTAGCCGAAAACATAATTGTTTGTCGGTCTTTAGGCAAACGATTCACAACCTGCATAATATCGTCGAAAAAACCCATGTCGAGCATACGGTCGGCTTCGTCCAAAATAAAATATTTTACGTGCGAAAAGTCAATATCGTATAAATTGATATGTGATAATAATCGGCCAGGCGTTGCAATCACCACATCAGCTCCATTTTGCAAACCGCGGCGCTGAGTTTCCCATGCTGTAGCATCGCTACCTCCATAAACAGCCACCGACGAAAAACTTGTGAAATACGAGAATCCCTCCATTTGTTGGTCAATTTGTTGTGCCAACTCACGCGTTGGAGCCATAATAATGGCATTTACTTTGTCTTCGGCATGCGCCTCCGATTGTAAATTATGTAAAAGTGGTAAAATAAAAGCAGCCGTTTTACCTGTTCCAGTTTGCGCACAAGCTATTACATCGCGTTTAGCTAAAATAACAGGAATAGTTTCGGCTTGTACAGGTGTAGCTTCTTTAAAATTCATAGCTTGCAAGCCGTCCAATACAGCATCGCACAAAGGGAGTTCGTCAAATCTCATGTGTAGTATAATTATATGCGCAAAGGTAAGCATTTTTGCACGAAACAAAAAAAAGCTTGCC
>CAYXQZ010000028.1:0-27396 GCA_964466415.1 uncultured Paludibacter sp. | reverse complement strand
TAACATCAGCATCAATTACAATTTTCATCATTTTATTCATAGGTATCAATTGTTGGATCAATTCCAATAGCGTTCATCAATTCATAATAATGGCTTTCGGATATTTTCATATCAGAAAATAATTGTTTCGCTTTTATGCCATAATCGCCAATTACTACACCTTCATTACCTGGTTCGTAAAGCGATAAACCAAATCCGTACTCTTTCGCTGTTTGTTTAATTCTTAGGTTAGAAAAAAAATCGTACTGTTTGGGAGTTATTAAATCCAAGCCCCTCAAACGAATTAGAAGTGCTGAATGTGATACCGAAAAGTAATTTTCAAGTAGAAGAATAGTTGAAATTGAAATTTCTCTTTTATCTAACTCATTTAACGGAATCATTTTTTTTAATTCCATTTCGGGTAAAAGAAATTCTGAAGCAAAAGTATCTGCTAATTTTTCATTTGGATCTACTCCTTTAGTGTTACCGGGGTTGCAAGCGTGTGGTTTAAAATCATCCTGAAAAAACAGATGATATAATTCATGAGCTATTGTAAAATGTTGTTTTCCTCTTGTTTGATTGGAATTCAGCAATATAAACTTTAAATTACCCTTACGCAAACACATGCCGGAAAATTCATCCGATAAAGGACGATAAACCGTCAATACGTTTAATTTTAATAGTAGACTCTTGCAATTGATGGGTTCAACGTCATTTAAAGATTGATTTTTTCTAAAATCAAATGCCTGAATCGAAATCTCTGAACTTACTTTTGCCATCTCAATACGAACACATCTTTAAGTAATTGCAAACTACATTTTTAAATTGCGACATTTCAGCAATAGCACTTAAGTCATCGGTTGATAAAAAATTGGCGTTCTTACTGTAACGGAATAAATTGGTTTTGCAATTTCAATTGCTTTTTCAGGGATGAGCAAATAACATATATGCTCCCGCAATCTAAACATATAAAATCAAACCTTTTGAAAATGGATGAAGAGGAAGCTGAAATTTAAAATATCGTGAAAAATCTATAGGGTCTCCCAAAGCGGAAAACAGGTGATAACCGAATTAAATACAGGGTTTTAATTAATCCGTACAACAAAAACGGTCAATTTCTTTTTAACAAAAGTGAGGTGTGGAAAAAATCTTTCAACAATTTTGGGTTTTATCAAAAAAATCACCCACACTTAGTCTTAATAAAAACTCAGAGTGGGTGAAAACTTTACCTTTAAAAAACTAATTTGTTAAACTAAACTTACATCCTGTTTAAACGGACTTTGAATACTGTTTAATGTTTCACTTCCACACAACAAAAACACTATATCTTAAAGTTTATCGTTATATGGTAAAAACTTATTTTTTAATTAACAAGCACTGTTTTATTCCTGATTTAAGTATATAAACACCTGATTTTATACTTGATATATCAACAGTAGATTTGTATATTTCAAAAGAATTGATTAATACCCCTTGTAAATTATATATCTGTATTGGGTTGTTCGATTCATTTTTAATTTTTATGTAATTTTCAGCAGGATTTGGAAAAATTTCTATTGAATTTGAAAAAGTAGTATTATCAATTCCTGAAATCCATGACGGTGTAAATTTCAACCAATCAATACTGTGCGCTCCATTGCTTGCAGATAAACTTAAAATATGATTCCCCTGAGGCAAATTAACCAACGAAGTTAACTCCTTGAAAGTTGTATACGAACCTGTATTCTGAAGAGGTATTGTTACAAAAGGGTTTTTATCTAACAAAAGAAATATATTTTGTGAACTTGTATTTGGATATCCACAGTTTAGAGCAAGTTTAAATTCACCTCCAACAGGCACATAAATATTATATTCAACGATCTCGCCAGGGTCAACACCAGCTATAAAAACAACCCCATTGGAAGTTGATTTATTAACAGTCCCCGTAACTTTCGAATAATTTTCAGCTTCTATTTGTGTTTCTGTATTTTCATTTAGTGACATGAAAATTGCCATATATACTACTACTTCGTCTGTAACCGATACATATCCATCACTTACGGTAAGTTGAAATTTATATACTCCAGCAGTAAGAGCTGAAACTTCGGTTGTTGCATTATCAGATGTAATAATATTAACTGGAGCTCCGGACAATAATTTCCAACTATAAGTAAGTGGTAAACCCGATGGCGATTGTCCATTGCCGCTTAAAGTTATAGTAGATTGAGGTGAAATATAAATATCAGCTCCTGCATTTGCAACAGGTAACCCTCCACTAACGACTCCTCCATTATCAGTGATATATACCATTTTCTTAACTGGAAGCATAATTTCTCCATTAAATGGTTTACTTACAGAGATTGTCACATCTGAGTCTCCCTCGTTTAATATTGAAATAGCATTATTATTTTTTTCAATTTTCAACGAACTTTTTACGATACTTGTAAAAGAAAAGTTAGCACTGGTGAATGAAGTAGCTCCATAAAGTGCAATCTTTTCGATTATTGACCCTTTATCGATTCGGGTAACACATAGGTCAGCGTTGGCTGTAAGTGTTATAGGCAAAGGATTGTTTAAAACAATATTGTCAGAGCCATTGCGACGAATTGAAATACTAAAGTTCTCAAAATCAGAGCTGCCAGTTGCTTGCCATATTGGTGCATTAACAGCCGATATAACAGCAGTTGAAATGGCTGGGGCTGTAGAAGTTGAGTATGGATAAAGTACATTTGCAAATATATCCGAACCAATTGATGTTTTCGAGAAAATCACCGTTGGAATAGCTCTAGGTGCTGTAGTTTGACCTAACACCCATCCTAATACTGGGTTTGTTTGTCCTTTTATCGATTTAACAGTCAGACCATTCGTTTCAAGTGGTTTTATCAGAATATTGGCATTGTCAGTTCGTCTTGATATTACTGATTTATCTACATTATTAATTGTTACATCAGGTGCATCCACATGAAAAGAAGCATCGTAAAGATGTGTAGCTGAACTTTCTATAAAATCTGCTATCAGAAAATAATATGGTTTTAGAAAAATTATGTCTCTACGGTGAGTAGCAGAATTGTCTTTATCTTGTCTCCAGTAAGAACTATTGGGTGGTGCTTGATAAACTTTTGACTCGTATCCCGAATCATAAGTACCTGAAGCGTAATCAATGACTGAAGATGTCATCCATGGTCGTGGCCAAATTGTTTTGGCAATGCGTTCACTCGAAGTATCATATCTATGTTGTTGTTTGCCATCAACCATGATGGTATTATGCGCTTGTGTACTTGTTGAATAAAACCTATTCTCAGATGCATCATAGGTAAAGTTACCAGGATCAGTGATTAAAGTTCTGCCTTTTGCAACTAAATAAATTGAAAGTTCATCTTCGTGACCATGTCCTGCCCCAATTGGACCATTTTTAAAAAATAAATAATTGGCATTACGATCCCAACTGCTTCGCATAATGTTAAAACCAGCCCAAGGGAATTTATACGAAGTTTCGGCAGGCAATTTACCTTGTGCACCACCTGTACTAAAGTATTGAAATTCTGCATCGCCATAAGTATCGAAGGCTTCACTAAATGAAACAGTTGAAGGGTTTGAATCATTTGTGGGTGGTAAATATCCTGTTGGATCCTGAGCATACATATTAAAAGTATACATTTTTTTTATTTTTTCGACGTACTCTGGCGCACTCCATGCGTTGTTATCTTTAACTGATTTAGCAAGCACATTATAGTATTGCAATGTCCAAAGAGAATAGCCTGGAGCTAATTCATTTTGAACGCCATCCGGATAAATTGTTTTCTCAAAACTACTATCCATCATTTTAAAGGCTGTCTGAAGCCAAAGGTTAGAATCATCGAATTCAGGAAAAAGAATTGCCGCATTACCCAGTCCAGATGCTTCAATCACTTCTCTGTTCGAAGGGGTGCTATTATTGTTTACAAAGTCGTTTATCATTTTTGTCATGCGCCATGTATGCGCAAGTAAACCTTTTGCAAAATCAGCATGAGCTACAGCTGTAAAACTGGGTGAATGTAGAAATGCATAATAAGGATTCATCCACAGATATGTCATCCTTAACCCCATTTCCAGAGGTCGTTGAGTCATATTACTTGAGCTCGTAAGGTCAACCGGGTTTTTTTTAACCCAATCTTGTAGTTGATATACCCATTCTTCAGCATATTTTTCATTTAAAGTTGCCCAATAAGTTTCATGTAGGGTTGTCCAAAAATTAAATCGATTTAAACTAAAGACCCATTCATCTGTAAATTTCGGGTCTGTTCTCGAAACGGGATTGTAAGTCCAGTTAATACTATGTTGAAAGTTAAAATCAGGTGGGTTAAACGACCCCATTGGACCAATATATCCACTTAAAATCCTATCAGCGGCAGTAGTATTGTATGATGTGATTGGAGTAGTGGGTTTGGATAATGGATTTTTACCATGCCATTTAGTTTTAATAATATTTCTTCTGAATTCAAGATATGCAAGTTTTGCTTCAGAATAATCACCAGTGGTGAGGGCAGTATTGACCGCTGCTTTTACATTCTCCATGCCAACATAATCAAGATTTAATGCGGTGAAAAATGCTATATCAGATATTGATCCGCTTTTTGGTTGCGAGTATGAAAAAAAACTATTGAAATAAAATAAGACAAGCAACAGCAGTCCTAAAAATGATTTATTCATGATTAATGTCGATTTTTGTTATAGATAATCAGTTCTATTCAAAGAACTGATTATCTAATTTGAAGTTCTGAATTTCACGCATGTTCTTTGTTCCAAGTACAACTGTGTCAGTTGCTTATGTCAATTTTCAATTCAAATTTAGTCACAGAATTAAGGAAATAAAAAATTGATTCTCTTTTATTTCTTGTTAAACTTACGAATAGCATCTGCCAGTTTTACAATATATAATCCATTTTGCAAATTTACTACATTGAACATGACTTCCGAGCTTCCTGCCGAAACTTCTTTAGTCGATAGCAGTTTTCCATTCATTGAGTATATTTTTACAGTTTCGCTTTGTTTTAAAGCTGTAAAATGGATATTTAAAATATCGGCTACCGGATTAGGGATAATACTAATTTGTTGCGATTTTGAATCAATTAAAGAACTTGTAATTGATGGAGTAACTGTATTCGAAGCAATGCTTGACTCTCCGGTTCCATTGGTATTGGCAGCTGCAACTGTAAATGTATAAGCAGTTTCGTTTGTCAATCCGGCAACTACAATAGGACTTGAAGTTCCAGTAGCAGTTATTCCAGCAGGATTTGATGTTACTGTGTATAAAGTTATAACAGAACCGCCATTGGTTACAGGTGTAGAAAACGAAACAGAAGCTTGACCGTTTCCTGCTGTTGCGATAACAGAAGTTGGTACACCAGGCAAATTGGCAGGCACAAAGTTTACACTTCGCCACGAACCACCTTTTGGACTTGTAGCTTGATCGAAGCTTTGAAGTACAGTGGTTTCAGTCAGATTTGGAGCAACATTGTATCCTGCATTATCAACATATTTGGTCAATCTACCTCCATGATATCCTGAGACTGTTGGTCTGTTGATAGTATAAATTGTAACTATACCCTGAGCGGTTACTTTTGCCGTGATACCGGAATAGCCTTCAGCTAGCGTACCAAAACCCCCATTATATGTCCAAGTAGTACCTACTTTCGAATATTTTTTTATTCCATACAATGTACCTAACCCATTGTTTTCTGCTACATACATTACATCCTGACCATCAACAGTAGCATCGACATCTACAGCAATAATTTGAAAGGCATCATCCGAATTGTTAATTTTTGAAGCATTTACAGCAGTGGCTGCTGTTGTAGGAAATGGATTGGTGCTTGTGCCGATTGCCGCAATTTCAGTACCATATCTTACCGATTTAAACAAAATTCCATCTACTGAAGTTAAAAACCTTGCATAGTCGGCTACAATATTTACAGGTACGCCGCCATTTTCGTTTGGATTGTAGTATTGAATATATCTATCATCGCCACCTAACCAAAAATTACTTCCATCGGTCGTAAATACGCCTTTCGGTGCTCTTAAGTTTGAATAAAGAGGCGTATCGCTTGTCATAAAAACCAGGGTTTGTCCGGATGCAATATTTGCCAGAGCATTGGCAGAAAGTGTCAATGAAGTTCCGGAAACAGCACTTACAGTTGCTCCAATAGGAATGCCTAAACCGTATACATATTGTCCAACAGCTATGCTCCCATTTGCAGCAGATAAAGTAAATGTGTTTGCCCCGCTATTTGTTTGTGCCGAGATGTTAGAAGTTGTTGCTGGTGTAGTAACTGTAGGTGTATAAGCGGCAATGGTGCCATCGTATTTCACCGTTAAAACTTTACGAGCAGAGGCTGTAGAAGCCGTCGTAGTTGCTACAGCTGTCGGCATGCCGGATAATGCTAAAAACTGACCATCCCCTGAAAGAGAAGTTATTCCACACTCAAGTGAAGCAGGTACAATATAATCAGTTGGCAATGCTATAGTTTGCACTAGAACGCCTGAAGTAGTATATTCGTCAAGATAGGCTTTTGCACCTGTCGAATAGATAGTTGGCCCTACTCGGGTTACCACAATATTACCAGGCGTAAAAGCTGCAGCATACGTACTGCTCAAGCAAATCAATGTGATGGCTAAAGCAAGAAGGAGTTTTGTTTTCATATTTTTATTGATTTAAGATTATCTTTTTATGAACTTAATAACTGCCCCACCCATTTTTACAAAGTACATTCCATTTTCAATTTCAGAAACTGAAAAACTGGATTCTGTTGATCCTGCATTAATTTGTTTGCTAACAACAAGTTTACCGCTTAAATTGAAAATATTTAATGTTTCATTATTTTTCAATGTACCAAATTTTATATGAAGCATATCTGCAACCGGATTTGAAACCAGTTGAAGTGGTAATTCTTTTACTACCGAAACGGCATTTGGATTTGCCTGAACAGGTACGAAGTTAACAAACTTCCATGATCCAGCTCTACGTCCAACAAGTTTGGTGATATCGAATTCATCCAATTTTGTTTCTGTTCCTGCTACATCAGGTGATGCATTATAACCAGACTTATCTACAAATCGAATTAACTCGCCACCATAATATCCATCAAAAGTCGGTTTCCTGATAGCAAAAAGTGTTACAACTCCCGGAGCTGTCACTTTAGCTGTAACACCGGAGTATCTTTCCCAAATTAATCCAATTCCGCCATTAAAAGTCCACACTCCATTTACTTTCGAGTACTTTTTAATACCACCATCGCCCGAACCTAGCTCATTATCTGTCACATAAATTACATCCTGACCTGACACATTCGGATCAAGATCTAAACCGATAATTTGATTTGCGTCTTCAGGAGAAGCACTTCCCACGGCGAAAGGTAATGATGTATTAGATGCGGTTTGTGGTGTTGTAGGAAATGGATTTAACGTTGTACCAATAGTTGCAACTTCTTTTCCGTATCGGGTTGTTTTCCAAAGTTTACCATCCACCTGCGTTAAACACCTTGCATCGTCAGCTACAATATTAACAGGTACGCCATTGTTTAATGTAGGATTGTAATATTGAATATTCTCATTGGTACTTAACCAAAAGTCAGCTCCATTGGTTGTATATGCAGCTTTATTAACTTCAAAATGCGAATAAAGCGGCGTATTACTTATCATAATGGTAAGACTGGGGTCTGTAGCTGTTCTTGTGGCATTAACATCCATCGTCAATGTAGTGCCATTTATAGATGCCACTTTAGCGCCAATAGGAATTCCTATTCCAAATACATAATGACCAACTTTAATTGCTGAATTTGCTGCTGCTAAAGTAATATCCGGAGAATCGAGCTGAATACCTTCGGTTATAGTTGCAACAGTTGCAGCAGGGTTAATTGAAGTTGGGGTTAAGAATGTGTATGTGCCATCATATTTTATAAGAGCAATTTTTCGAGGAACAGTTACTGCAGATGTTTCAAGACCTTTTATTCGTTGTCCTAAACCTGCCAAAGTTAGATATTGACCATCTCCCGACAGAGTAGTAATGCCGCATTCATTCTGGTTTGTAATATAAAATTCATTTGCAACACCTGTCAAATAAATACTTTGCACCCATACTCCATCGGGAGTATATTCATCTAAATTAGGAGAACCTCCCGTTGAATACTGTGAATAAATTCGTGTCACAACTATGTTTCCCGGTGTAAAGGGAACTGCAAAAGAACCGAGACTAAACCCAAGAGCTACGATAAGAAGTAATTTTTTTGCTTTCATTTTTTCATTTGATTTATTTGATTTATAGATAGAAAATTGTTTTATATAATTAAGACGGTAAAGTGAAGTTTTACGCACGCATTAATTTTATTTTAACAAAAGATTCTGAAAGTTCGTCGAATCTAAAGTTATAAGGTTTGTCTTTCGCTATAAAAAGTTATATCGGTATTATTCTCGGATTTATTGGATAAAATTAAAAATCGAACTCTCGTTAAACGCTTACCCCACGAGGTTTCCACTGTTTTATCGTTAGTGTCGAATTCTTCGATAATAGGTTTCAGTGCATTAGAATTGAATGACACAAGAATGGATGTCGAATCGGTTTTCAATTGTACAACACCCGGTTTGATAACTGAAGCTTTGCAACAAGTTAGAAAATTGAGATAATTATCACTTTTAACTTCCGATAATTTATATTTATCCTGAATTACCATCGACTTGCCACGATTTAAAGTGTAGGTTCTGTTCCAAAAATCGACTTTTGCATCAGCAGGATAAGCTTTGGCTATGTCAAGCGTAAACCTGAGCAGCTTATCGTTGGAGTAAAATTTTACATTTTTAGCTGCATATTCTTTTCCTACATGCTGTTCCACGCCATTTATTGTAGGCACATTGTGGTAATTGGAACGTGTTGGCCAGTACGTATAGCGTTTATCTCCAAATGAATATTTTGTATAATATAATTTCCCTGCATCAATCAACACAGGTTGGTTGTTGTAGTACATGATACAAGTACCTATATCATTGTGATTATGACTTTCTTCATTATGTCCTCCTTTGGCAACCAGATAAAAACCTTTAGAAGATATTTCGCTATCACGACCACCTGCAATCTGATTTTCGGGAAACCATAAGCTTTTTTGCAAAGGTTCCCATGCTGGATATTCGTTGATTTCTTGATTTGCAATATAGCCATATCTTTTTGCAAGAAACGAAGCAAATCCCATCATTTTTTTATCATTACTCACTTTTCCCCATTTGAAAATTAATTCAGGACTAAACTTGTTATTCACATGTGAATCGGCAAAAGTTACATATTGATCGTTCCCTATATATGCATTGTAAATATATTTCCCAAGATTCCTAACAATTTCATTATCAAATACATTGATTTTCCCATCACTCGACTGGTATAATAAGTCTAGAGCGGCAAAAACTTTGGCACCCGCCACCCCCCAATAACTAGGACCTTCATCGCACCAGCCATCTGATTTTACAAAATTCACATATTTATCAATCGATCGCATGGCTTTATATGCAGCTTTAGCGCGTAAATCAACATCTTCTTCCATTAGCAAAACAGCAGAAAGCACATTGCTGTTAATCCAAGGATTCCAGTTATTTACAAATTTATCGTCAAACCCAAACCACTTAAAATCGTTTCTGGAGTAATAGGGCTCAAATACCCTACGCTTCATTTCAACTCGTATTCTGTTTGCAATCATTGGATTGATTGAATCAAATTTAGGTTTAAACAAATAATATATACGCGATAATTTAAGTGCCTTTTCAGATACAAACAAGTCTATCACGGGTTCGTTTACATCAGGTAAAGAGCCAGGCAGCTTTTGTCGATCTACATGAGCTGAGATACCCCAAAAAGTCTCTTCGCAAATTGACCAAACACCATCTATTATTTTGTAAATGAACCTACCTTTGCCTTCAACAAGTTCAGCTTCGACCATTGCGTATAAAGCATCACGTCTTTCATTATCAATTCTTTGCATTGAGTCACGGTTACCAATTGACTCGAATGCCAAATAGGAAGATGCTGTTTGGGCAGGCCAATTGTATTTAAAATATTTCTCGCCACTCACAATAACCTTGGTTTGCTGTTCATCTGTGTATTTTTTTGCATATTCAGCCGAAGGATAATACGGTTCGCTATACCATTTTTCGGGCGATTGAAGTGTTTCTTTCAATATTTCATCTGAATATTTTGAGGCAATAATGTTTCGTTGGATTTGCCCAAACAAAATGGTGATATTCAGCACGCAAAGTGCTGCTATTAATGCTCGTTTCATGTCAATTAGTTTGTTTGGTATTTTCCAAAATAGCTTTTACTGATTTGTTTAGCCAATTCGGTGTTTTTTTCTTTTTTTGCCTTTTCCAACATATCCATAAACAAGTAAAACTTGAGCCAATAGCCTTGACTGTATTTTTGGCGTATTGATTTTGGATGTTTTAAAAATGCATACCATTGGGTATTAATTCCCTGCCCTTCGGCTAGTTTTACAAATTCAAATGCACTCTTCCATGTGTCGGAAGCTAATTTTGATTTCATCTTTCTAAAATCGGCGTATTTACTATTTCTAACATCAATTATTTTCGCTTTATCGTCAATGCCCAATTCCTTAAGCGAAAATGTAAAGTCATCAATTTTATCCCCATTGAGGTCAAAAGCTATTTGGTCAAAGAATCCATTATTGTCGGTATCTTTATAACTAATCAGCGCAAAAGATTCAGGATCGGCTGGACTTCGTTTTGGTCCATAGCCATCGTATAGATTACCCATTCCCTGATAATACCATGCATTTTGATCAATACGCCAATAACCTTTTTCGGCACCAAACAAGTGTATTTTTCCATCTAACGGACTAATATAAAGGTTTCCTTTACCCGAATTATCCAAATCCCATTCTCCTCTATCGCCTACTGGGTCAGATTGATTATTGTTATCCAAGCCTCCCTTACTAACTCCGACAATATACGGATCAAGCGGATCAAGCATTTCTACGCGTTCCCAACGGTCGCAATCATCATCTTCATCGTACACAAACCAAGTTTGATTCCAGTTGCTTTTAAAGACTAAAGGCAAAGCGTTTTTGTGATCAGGATAAATGAATTCGTTTAATTGACGGAAACGTGGGTCTAAAAACATTGTATCGGTTTCAGCCAATCGTTGGTTCGTAAATTTGTGTACCTGATCAGTATAATCAAAACCACCACCTCTGAAATTAATAGTCATGTCAAAGTCAAAAGGACTTGCGGGAGTGTTATCGTTATCCAAATCATAAGCCATTGTTACATAGTCAATTTTTCCGGTGAGGTTTGTAATATACTTATCTCCCTCTTTACCATAAGTAGGTCTGTCGAGTACTCGAACTGCATATTCAGTTAATCCATCTTTGTCGGGATCGTAAAACAGAAATGGGTTTTCCCAATTCAAACGTAGATCATTAATGTTTTGAGGAGAAGCATGTATTTTAAGAAAAAGTGTATTTCCATGATAATCTTCATAAAAATCAGACTTGCCATCATGGATCCAACAACGTAACTTAAAGTTGCTAAAATCTACATAATTCATAATGTCGTCTTTATCGGCATCAATATTGACCATGAAATGTCCGGGTCCCCATGGTTTTTTCGAGTCGGTTTCACTTGCAAAGTCTACATATATCTGAAAGTTTGCTTTACCATCGGCATCAGTATCTACCCAATCAATTACTACGTCAGTGTAACTTCCGTATTTACCATCTTTATTAATATCAACCAACAAACAATCAGAAGAAGTATCACCCTCTATATCTGACCATTTCATATCATCGTCATCATCAATCCAAAGGACATTAAAACCATTGGCAGCTTTATACTTTAAGATATCGGGATCGCCATCTCCGTCCAAATCAATTCTTTCTATCTCAGAACCTATTGCTGGCTGCAGTGGTCTGTAATGGTTCAATAAGCTTCCGGTTTGCCATGTTGAGATATTCTGTGCCTGAACTTTTTGTTGTGCTTTAGTATCCGAGCAATATGTAGTGCACAAAAGCAAGCATGTCAAATAGAGACATTTTTTTAAGTGTAATTTCATACTTTTTATAATTGTTTTTAATTGCGATTTACCACCTAACCAAAATAAATTTTTTCATTTATGAACGATTATTGTTGATTACAACTCTATCACAATTTTGGTTACTTTCGACGGATCGCTTGCCCACAATTGAATAGCTTCATCAGCTTTATCAAAAGTAAATGTGTGAGAAACAATCTGTTCGGGATCTAATTTACCAGCCCTAACAACAGATAGCACATCTTCAAAGTCCTGCTTATCTGACCCGCGCGAGCCTCTGATATCAATCTCTTTCATAACAAAGTATTTTGTTTCATAACTTACTGGCTGTAAAGCATATCCAATATAAACCACCTTCCCTGTAAAACAAACTTCATCAACAGCCATTTTGTATGTCAGCGCATTACCTACAGCTTCGATAATAACATCAGGCCCATGACCATCGGTCAACTCCAGCAACCTATCATGCACATTATCCTTCATCGAATTAATCGTATGAGTTGCACCTGCTGTTTTTGCAGCATCGAATTTCTCATCTGCAATATCAATGGCAATAACCTCAGCACCTCTAAAATTTGCTCCGGCAATTGCTCCTAACCCAATCACACCACAGCCCAGTACAGCTACTTTATCACCTTTTTTTACTTCTCCTCTTTTTGCCGCATGAAATCCTACTGCCAACGGCTCTAATAAAGCAAGCTTT
Organism: uncultured Paludibacter sp.; assembly: GCA_964466415.1. Taxonomy (GTDB): domain Bacteria; phylum Bacteroidota; class Bacteroidia; order Bacteroidales; family Paludibacteraceae; genus Paludibacter. The sequence continues at coordinate 14,674 of CAYXQZ010000028.1, read as the reverse complement.
GTAAGATTTAAACTATTATCGATAACCAATTTTTCCCAAGGAACTACTATATAATCGGTTAATGCACCATCGCGTTGAACACCCAATGTTTCATTAAACCGACAAGCATTTGGACGATTATTTCTGCATGAAGAGCATTTTCCACAAGCGGTTTGTGGTGTAATAGCCGCCTGTGTTCCAATTTTAATTCCTTCAGGAACGTTTGAACCAACTTCACCTACAATGCCACTTAATTCATGACCTGGAATACGAGGGTATTTAACTAAAGGATTAATACCCCTGTAAGTATTTAAATCACTGCCACAATAACCTACTTTCTTTACCAGTATTAATACTTCTCCCTCTTTCGGAGATGGTTTTTCAATTTCAAAGAAACCTGTTTCACCTTTATCAATTATTTTAAATGCTCTCATTATGTGCGTATTAGGTTGTTTATTTAAGCTCTGTCAAGAATTCATCTTTAAACGAGAATCCCCATCCCGGACGATTGTGAGGTGTTGCCATCCCATTAATAATTTGTAGTGGGTAATCGATTAGCGGATCAATCCAATCAAACGATTCAGCACCAGCACCGTTTGGAATAGTACACAAAAGCGGAATATCATAATCTTTATAATAATGTGGCAAAACAGGTATGTTAAATGCTCCTGCAAGAGCTGCACTATCTCTCCAAGCTTCAACTCCACCCAAACGTAGAATATCGGGTTGCCAAATATCAATTGCATTTAGTTGAAGTAATTCTCGTAATGGAAGTGTACTGTATTCGCGTTCACCCATTGCTAACGAAATGCCTGCCTGATTTTTTAGAATTTGGAATCCTTGAAAATCAGTATGATTAATAGGTTCTTCGAACCAATAAATATTTAAATCCTTTGCAGCCATAGCCAATTGAAGTGAGTTGGGTACAGTCATACCCTGATTGGCATCCATCATAATACCAATTTCGTTTCCAACAGCAGCACGAACCATTCTCAATCTTTCGAGATCCTCTTTCCAATCGGGTTTACCAACTTTAATTTTTACCGATTTAAATCCACGTGCTTTATAACCTGTAACTTCATCAATTAATTCTTCTGGAGTGTACGAAATCCATCCACCACTACCATAAATCGGAATTTCGGTTTTATATGTTCCTAAAACTTTCCAAATAGGTTGTTTTAAAATTTTGCACCAAGCATCCCACATTGCGATATTGAATGCAGCTTGAGCCCATCTATTAATACCTTCTAAACCAAAATATTCGTTGGCGTGATTTACTTTATCAAACACTTTTAGAGTTTCGTTTACTTGTTCGCCAATTACCATATTGCCAACATCTTTTAGCGCACCTAAAATGGCATTGGGGCTATATTGAAAACTCAACAAATATGATTCGCCAATAATGCCATTTTCTACTTCAATTCGTAATACCAAAAAGGAAATTTCGGTTAGCGTATGTGTAGCATCCGAAATTGGTTTTTCAAGTTTTGCTTTTGCTGAATAGACGGAAAAATCTTTAATTTTATACATTATAATATTGTTTAGAATGGTCGTTTTTAATCCTTTATTTAATTATTTTATTTTGTTCAATTCCATGACAAACATCACTTACATAAATTCACAGTTTCCTGCAAAATCGAAATCTTTGTTTTTAATAGGTAAAAGAATATTCTGTACTTCTTTTATCAATTCAAAATCAATTGTTTCTTCAATAATTTTGACATTTTCAATCATACGTGCTACTTTTGAAGAAGATACCAGGTTAGTTGGAATGTCGGGATTTGAAACGCCAAACTGAAGTGCTAACTTTTCTATTGTTGTGTCATTTTCCTTACAAAAAGCAACTGCCTTTTTTATAGTGGCTTTATCGGCTTCGGTTGCCGGATGCCAACTTGCAACTCCACGTTCGGTAAGCAAGCCCATTCCAAGAGGCGAAGCTGCTATTAAGCCGACACCATCTTTTTTGGAGTAAGGCACTAAATCCAACATAGCGGTATCGCTAAGCATATAATGACAATGGCAGAGCATCGTATCAACCTTTACATTTTCTTGTATTTGTTGAAAAATTGAAATTGGATAGGAAGTAATACCAAAATATCGAATTACACCTTCGCTTTTCAATGTTTCAAGATACGGAATCGATTCATTGATTACCATCTCCATGTGACGAGCACCTTGATATTCAATGTCGTGTAATTGAAGCACATCCAAATAATCAACACCCAGCCTATTTAAACTCTCATGTAATGATTTCTCTATCATTTTAGGCGAAAAATCGAAAAGTCCATTGGCAAATCGTCCGGTTTTTGTTGCTAAAAAATACTTATCGCGTGTTACTGTTTTCAATGCTTTTCCTAAAACTGTTTCGGCAACTGTATTTCCGTAAAAAGGAGAAACATCGATGTAGTTTATACCTAAATCTATTGTTGCATGAACTGTTTTTATACCTTCGCTTTCATCAACTCCAGTAAAAACGCCACCTAATGATGAAGCTCCAAAACTGAGATTAGAAACCACCATGTCGGTGTTTCCAAGTTTTCTATATTCCATATTTATTTGTTATTTAAGTAGAATTTAAAAGCATTTTCTCCCAATACTGATGCTTTTTGTTGGTCAGTATATTTGCACATATAATCCGTAATTAAACTTAGTGTTTGTTGATAGCTGCCAGCTAACTGACATACCGGCCAATCGCTGCCATACATCAATCTATCAACCCCAAAGCAATAAAAAACAACATCTAGGTAAGCTTTAAAATCATCCTTCTTCCATGAATTCCAGTCGGCTTCGGTCAACATGCCTGATAATTTACAACACACATTTGAGAAAGTTGCTAATTTGGCTATATTCTCCTTCCATGGCGAAATCAATCCCTCTCTAATTTTAGGTTTAGCAATATGATCGACAACAAATTTTTGATTTGGGAATTTTGTAACCAATTGTATAATACTAGGAAGTTGATGCTCGAAAATCAATATATCATAAGTTAGATTATACTTCGAGAGCAAGGAAATACCATTCAAGAAAGCTTCACTCAATACAAAATTCTCATCTTGTTCATCTTGCACAACATGTCTTACCCCTACAAATTTTGGATTCTTTGAGTATTTGGCTAATTGAGATTCCACTGAATTGGTCTTTAAATCAACCCAGCCAACAACTCCTTTGATAAAGTCGCTTTTGTCAGCCAACTCCAACAGCCACTCAGTTTCTGCCAAACTCTGACGTGCTTGAACAGCAATGCAGCCATCCATCTGATTTTTGTTTAGTTCAACCAAAATATCTTCTGATACGAAATTCCGTTTCAGCAGCTTTAGATCATCACTTATCCAACTATAATCTAATTCATTATATACCCAAAAGTGATTATGTGAATCAATTTTCATACGTTCAATCTTGTTTTTTAATAACCAAAAGCCAATGCACCGCCATCAACACTAAAATCCTGACCGGTAATATAACTGGCAGCTGGTGAGGCTAAGAAACAAATCATCGCTGCCAACTCCTCAGGTTTGCCATAACGATGTAAAGGCATACGACTAAGTATTTTTTTTTGACGGTCAGCATCCATTACTTGTTGATTCATTAACGATGGAAACCAGCCCGGGGAAACTGAGTTTACTAATATATTTTTGTCTGCCCACTCTACTGCCAATCCACGAGTTATTCCAATTACTGCTGATTTTGAAGCACAATAGGGCACTACTTCAGAAAAACCTAAATACGAAGCCATCGACGATATATTAATTATTCTACCAACATGATTTGATACTTTTAAATATGGAAAGGCATACTTACTGCAATGATATACACCATTGATATTAATGCTATTCATGTATCCCAAATCGGTATTTGTAAACTCTACGGCAGGCTTTTTAATCGTTATACCTGCATTATTTATCAATACATCTATACCACCTTTCTCACCTATTTCGGCGAGTTTGCGTTTTACATCTTCTTCATTGGCTACATCCATTTTTTCGAATTGAATACTGTCGGGAATTTCACCATCATATTCAACCTTCACATCTCCCGATCTGCTTAGGCCAAAAACTGTTGCACCACATTCGGACAACATAACTGACATTGATAACCCAAGTCCACTCGATGCACCGGTTACTACAACCCTAAGTCCTTGTAAAGAGTATAATTGCTCTAATCTATTCATTTTTATCCTTTATATTAAAATCATTAAAAACGCACATATTGCTTTCCAAACAAAAAGTCTCACCCGATTTAATTTTGACATTTTCAATTATTGGTACTCTATTTCAAACATAATTTCCTGATTGGGCTGTAGTTTCAAATATATATTTCCATTTTCGCTCACAATAGCATTTTTGTTTTTGCTATTAATAGAGATTATTTTTTTATGTGAACGAATAGCAACATTCTGATTAATTGCGCTTTGTAAAACTACAGTTATGTGGTTCTTTGTCCATTTCAATTCGTTTACCACAATTTGACCACGCAAAGCTGCACCATAAAGCCTACCAGAAGGAAAATTTTCGGGCCATGCAGGTAAAAAAGATATCCACCCTGGCTGACTATCCAATAACATTCGCAAAACCAAAGCAGGAAATCCACCCGAAATATCCGTATTGAAAATTGCTCTCGGATTGTGGGTTGAAATGAAGTTTGGTAACCAATATGCATTAGTAAGCCAGTCAATAATAAGTCCACACACATCCGAACGATTTAAACTAGCAGCAGTGAATCCCTGTTGCACAATTCCAAAAGCCATTTCGCCTGAAGGTTTTTCGGTTGGAACCTCACCATTATCGCCAGCAGGAGTATAGTTTGGTATTACAGCCTTTTCGCCACGCAAAATTCTTTTTAAACTTTCGGCTTCAAACTCTTTTTTTCTTATTTGCAAACGATTTTCCATCGTTAATTCGAATGCTTTCTTCAATTTAGGATTGGAAGCAATATCATCAGGTAGACCATTGTACAGAGCATACATGTGAGAACTGTGTCGATGTTCATCATTGTCGGCAAGTAAAGGAGTATTCCATTCTTTAACCGCACCTTTCTCATTTATCAAATAATCGGGCATTTTTGCTAACATTTTTTTCCAACGTGAAATGTCATCCGACCCTACTTTTAATGTTTCAGAAGCAATAATACAATTATTTAGCAACTCGCGTGCAACTGAAATATCCATTGTAGCATTTATACAGGCTTGAGAATTGCTATTTGTTGGTGTGTTTTCGGGCGAAAGCGATGGACTGAAGATATATTTGCCCTGAGCATCTTCGTATAGAAAATCTTCGTAAAACAACGCTGCCTCTTTCATAAAAGGTAAAGCTCTGTTTTTTAGAAATACTTTATCACCGGTATACTGATAGTAATCAAAAAAGAATTGAGATACCCATGCTGCACCTGCTGTCCAAAAGGTCATTGGTCGGTCGGCTTCAAAACAATTTTTCAATCCATGCGTACTTGCTCTTGAGGGTACATTAATACCTCTGCAATTGAACATTACCTTGGCATTTACACGATATTGATCGATATGGTCTTCCAAATATTTAAAAAAAGGCAACATACATTCGGCCATATTAGCAGAATAATTAGCAGAAATAGCACATTGCACATTCCCGTTGAGGGTATAATCACCCGACCAGAGAGGGCCATAAGTACCACTCCAAATTCCCTGAAGATTTGGAAAGAGTTCACCTGAGCTTGAAAAAATATTATAACGTCCGGCATCAAACAATTTTTCAACTAGTGCGAAGTTAAGTTTTGCGATTGATGACTTGGCAATTAGCTGTTCGGATGTTAGCCGACGATCGCTGTTATCGCCTAAAACAATTTTTGTACGGTCAAACACTTCTCCATGCACCTTTGCATGTCGGCTTAACAAATACTTAAAATCTGGTTTTATTGAAAGAAGCGATTGCTTGATTTGAGCAAAGTTCTCCTTATTTTCGTCGTATAACAATTCAATTTTTGTAAGTACAATAACTTCGTCGGCATTTTCAATCGATATTGAATCTCCCATACTTGTCGATTTTCCACCCCGGACAACAATTCTCGACATACCTTCATAAGCTTTAATACTACCTTCCCATTGACGTAAAAAATCACTTCGGTACGTAAGCCAATTACCGTTTGCTTCGGTTTTGTATGATTTGATTCCTTCACGAAGCATTTTCTCAGGATCCCAACCTCCTGCATCTTTTGCAGGTTGTTGCGCTAATCGAAGCATGCAATTTACACTAGCACTTTTACTTCCTTTTATCGAAAGAACAACAACATCATCGGTTCTTGAAACGAACAAGTTACGTTGAAAATGACCATTTTCATCCGACCACTGAACAGATGCAACACCCGTTGAAAAATCGACTGAACGAGCGTAATTATTTACAACACCTCCATTTTTCATTGTTATTTCGATGTTAAAAGCTGGAATATAAGGATCCGTCCATCTTTTTTCAGCATAGCCCTGCTTCTTTGAAATGTTATCGACCAATAAAGCTGCCTCATGATATTTCCCGTTGGAATTAAGATCGCGAATTTCGGTCAAATGCTCTCCTGATTTAACTGGAGTAAGAGGCTCATAAACAGGCAAATATAATCTGGAGTGATTCAGTATTATTGTCTCGTTAATTGGCTGTCCGTATACCAACGCGCCGTATTTGCCATTTCCACTCACCAATGCGTTTTCCCAATGAGTAGCAGGAACTGAACTTACAAAGCCTCGTTCAGGAAATGTTAATGCATTGGGTTGTTGAGCAATACCTGGGATGAAGCACAAACACAAAATAAATTGAATAGAAAAGATATTCTTGATTTTGATTTTTGGCATTATAAGTAGATTCTAATAATTATTATTTGTGAAATAAATCGGTACTTTTAAAATTTTTGATTGTTATGCTTTTAACTACATCATCTTCAATTCAGTTTTTCTTGAAATGATATTCTGTTTTCCAACAAAAGCTTTCACCCTGCTTAATATCTATGAGTATCATCGGCTCAGGACAAAATGCCATTCGCCATACATACAAGTAAAAAGAGTTTGGAGCCACATCCGATCTAACTTCAACCGAAGTTTTTGTTTTGCTGTTCGACAAGGTAAAGACCTTTGATTGATTGACATTTATTGAACCCTCTACCGGCTTGGCATCTAATAAATCCGAGTTAAGTTGAAACGATTTGTCGGTAAGTGTTGCTTTTGTGCCAAAATCGTCCAATGCCTGACAAGTATTCGAGAACTCAATTTTGTAGTTTTTACCAATAAAGTCATTGTCGAAACGCATATAGTTATGACAATACGGATTGGTGTGAATTGGTTTTGTACCTGTGTTCTTCAACGTGTGAATCACGGAAACAACCGGACTGTTTTTACTAAGAACAATCTGTTTCTCGTAGTGATAACCGTATCCAAAAGTTGTATTCAAATCCTGAACAAAAGATATTTTGTTTTTTTGAGCTTTTATTTTCCATTTTCCGAACTCAATTACTTTATACGGATATGCCCAATGATGCGGTTTATTTTCGGCTTTCTCCAGTATTCCCACACCAATTTTGACAAATGGTTCTCCAACTTTGGCTTCGTCATAACCAAGCGGACTACGAAACTCTTCAGCTGTTCCTGTACCTGTGCCGTTGTTCAATGCATCGTGTTGTCCAGCATTAATAGTGCCATCATATTGTTCCCATTCCTGAAAAAAGGTATGCCCGTCATATTCTACTTGAGCAATAATTCCCGACCAATCGAAACGGGTACTGCGATAATAACCATTTATGGGGTCTGGTTTCAGAATAGTAACTGTAATGTCTTTATTTTTCAGTTTTAACTGAGGAAAACTTGTTCGATTTTCATCCTTGCTCAGAGCTCCGATTGATTGTATTGCCCCCAAAATTATTGCTGCAGCAATGACTAAAGCACCTTTATTCATGGTTGTCATCAACTTAAAATAATATTTTGAGGTTGATTATTGAAAGGATTATTCGAATTATAATTAAACCCTTCGCTCGGTCCAATTGGCGGTGTTGATTCTAATGCTAATGAAATTTCGTTATCAAGTGGAATCCATTCGATACGAGGTTTGATATATTTTTTCTTTTTCATGGTATTTTCATTATCTGCCCCCATCCCGATAGCTATCGGGATGGGGGCAGGTTATTTTGTTTTATTTTATAATTACTCTTGTTGACTGATTATTCACTTTCACTACATAAATTCCAGTTTGCAGTTTACACCCGATAGCTATCGGGATTGCAGTATGTATATTAGCAGTTGTTTGTCCATTATCCACTAACATACCTACTGCATTGTAAATGGCGTAGTTTGCTTTTTCGGCTGCAATAATTGTGATTTGATTGGCGGCATTCACAAATACATGAGTATTTGTTTTCGAAGCATTATCAATAGCAGTTGTAACTCCTGGTGCACGGAACAGAAGGCTAAAACGGTCGGAGTTTGTTACAACATCAGAACTGAAGTTGTACGACTCACCATTACTTAAATTAAACTCAGTTTTCTGAAGTTTATCTTTTAAAATGATGTGTGTATTTGAGTCAAAATTCTTGATTTCCGAAGCTGAGATACTGAATGAATTTGCTTTATCTGTCAAAAAGCCCAATTGAATCTCAGTACCAATACTCATATCATTTAGGGCGTTGATGGCTAATTTTTCACTTCCTACTTGTGAGTAAATTTCTGGTTGGTTCGAACCAGCAGTATTAAAGTATTTAGGTGCATCGTAACTATCGAAACTGTTTAGCGCATTAGCACTACTATAAATTACTGACTCGTCGGCACTTGCACCATTCGTTAAACGTAAACGAACTATTTTTTTGTCAATTGCTTTAGGTGCTTTCAGTTTATTTGTAACAGTTTCGTGCGAACGCATAGTGTTTTTGAAAGTCAATGTACCACCAGTACTTTTCACCCAAAATGCTTGCATAGGAGGAATCAAATTACTTACTGTTTCGGGTGAAACTTCACCATCAGCATTTACGGTGGCAAAAATATAAATTGAACCTTGATAAGCCCATGTAACTGTTCCTTCCGTGCTTGTTGTATTGCCAGTTGGGCCACCAGTAGCTCCTGATTCTCCAGGTGATGTTACTTTATAAAAACGTGTTCCATTATAAACCACATCGTCTAGTGCATAAGTAGTTGTTGCAGTCCATGCCGATTTACCATTGTAATTTACTGTTCGATACCATATTGTTCCTGTAGGCATTTTAGCGCCGGTTGTTACGTGGGTATTGCTTGCGTCTGTTGCAACAAAATTCCAATTAAGGTACGAAGGATATGGATTTCCTACTAGATTAAAACCTTTTCCACCATCTGCATTATTTGTAAGTGCTACCGTTACGTTGCCCGAGTTGGTTGTTCCTGTAAAATCAACAGTTCCTGTACTTCCTTCAGTAGATCCTGCAACTTGAATATAACCCTTACCACGTGTTAAAGTACCACTTGTTTTGATTACCCATAAGCCTGTTGCTTCATTGTATTCCTGAACAGATGCACCTCTATTTAATACAGAAAAATTGTCTGGTTTGTTATTTACAGGTGCACTCATATACCAGTTGCGACCAGCTGTAACATATTGTTTTACGGTAGCATTCACAGTTGGTGTGCTGTAACTATCCATCAAAGTAGCAGTTCCAGTTGCATCACTTTCGAGCGTAATGCCATTTGTAGCTGTTAGCGCACCACCGCTCATTGTTAGTTTACCACCCGCAGCAACAGTTACTGAGTTCAATGTTCTGGGTGCATCAATCGTTAATTCTGAAGTTACAGTAATATTGGTTGATGGTGTTATGTTTAGCGAAGATATTGATGTAGAAGAGCTAATGCTTTTATTTTTATCTTCAGGCACGAGATTTACACTTCGCCACGAACCACCTTTTGGACTTGTAGCTTGATCGAAGCTTTGAAGTACAGTGGTTTCAGTCAGATTTGGAGCAACATTGTATCCTGCATTATCAACATATTTGGTCAATCTACCTCCATGATATCCTGAGACTGTTGGTCTGTTGATAGTATAAATTGTAACTATACCCTGAGCGGTTACTTTTGCCGTGATACCGGAATAGCCTTCAGCTAGCGTACCAAAACCCCCATTATATGTCCAAGTAGTACCTACTTTCGAATATTTTTTTATTCCATACAATGTACCTAACCCATTGTTTTCTGCTACATACATTACATCCTGACCATCAACAGTAGCATCGACATCTACAGCAATAATTTGAAAGGCATCATCCGAATTGTTAATTTTTGAAGCATTTACAGCAGTGGCTGCTGTTGTAGGAAATGGATTGGTGCTTGTGCCGATTGCCGCAATTTCAGTACCATATCTTACCGATTTAAACAAAATTCCATCTACTGAAGTTAAAAACCTTGCATAGTCGGCTACAATATTTACAGGTACGCCGCCATTTTCGTTTGGATTGTAGTATTGAATATATCTATCATCGCCACCTAACCAAAAATTACTTCCATCGGTCGTAAATACGCCTTTCGGTGCTCTTAAGTTTGAATAAAGAGGCGTATCGCTTGTCATAAAAACCAGGGTTTGTCCGGATGCAATATTTGCCAGAGCATTGGCAGAAAGTGTCAATGAAGTTCCGGAAACAGCACTTACAGTTGCTCCAATAGGAATGCCTAAACCGTATACATATTGTCCAACAGCTATGCTCCCATTTGCAGCAGATAAAGTAAATGTGTTTGCCCCGCTATTTGTTTGTGCCGAGATGTTAGAAGTTGTTGCTGGTGTAGTAACTGTAGGTGTATAAGCGGCAATGGTGCCATCGTATTTCACCGTTAAAACTTTACGAGCAGAGGCTGTAGAAGCCGTCGTAGTTGCTACAGCTGTCGGCATGCCGGATAATGCTAAAAACTGACCATCCCCTGAAAGAGAAGTTATTCCACACTCAAGTGAAGCAGGTACAATATAATCAGTTGGCAATGCTATAGTTTGCACTAGAACGCCTGAAGTAGTATATTCGTCAAGATAGGCTTTTGCACCTGTCGAATAGATAGTTGGCCCTACTCGGGTTACCACAATATTACCAGGCGTAAAGGCTGCAGCATACGTACTGCTCAAGCAAATCAATGTGATGGCTAAAGAAAGTAAGAGTTTTGTTTTTTTCATGATAAAAAAATTAAGTTGATAATTGAAAATTAAGTATAGTTTGTTTCAACCGACTAATATATTTATATAGACGGTTTAGTGATTTGCTACACACACATTTCAATTCTGTTTACTTTGAAATAATTGTGTATTCTTTGCCTGGTTGAGTTTCAAAAACTAATAAAAACTCTTTCCCAGAAGGCATCGAGAACTGATTAGTATCCTTAAAAAATAGTTTATTGGAAGAGCGTAGTGTACATTTATTTCCTACAATTGATTTAATTTTAACCAATTGGGCGTTGTGATTCTTCCACGATACTGAAACCTCAAAAGCATTACGTGCTTTCAGACCCGAATATGAACCACTTCCCCATGCATTTGGAATGGCTGGAAGTATATGAATTTCATCATGTTGACTTTGCAATAACATTTCGACAATTCCTGCTGTACCACCAAAATTACCGTCGATTTGAAAAGGAGGTCCTGCGCAAAAAAGGTTTGGATATGTACCACCCGAACCAATGGATGCTGCTTCGGGCGAACTGGCACTTCCGCTGTTAAAATCAGAACTGTAATGTAGTAATTCCCTCAATAAAGAGTATGCCTTTTCTCCATCGTGCAGTCGTGCCCTGAGGTTAATTTTCCAAGCCTTACTCCATCCTGCACCTTCATCGCCGTGCAAATCGAGCGATACTTTAGCAGCTTCGGCCAATTGGGGCGTTGCAGATATTGAAATATCGTTGCCCGGATATAGAGCATATAAGTGAGACAAGTGTCTGTGTTTTGGATCTTTGGCCTCGAAATCGCTAAACCATTCTTGCAAATCACCGTTTCTGCCAATTTTAAAAGGATATAATTTCGGTAATTTTTGTTGTAGTTCTTTCGTAAAGTCAGGGTCAATACTTAATATCTTGCTTGCTTCAACAACATTAGAAAAGAGCTCCCGAATTAGTGTCATATCCATAGTCGATGCCATTGAAACTTCTGCAAATCCTTGTTTGGTAATAAATACATTTTCAGGTGAAACAGAGGGAGAAGTAATCAGATACTTCCCGTCGGCCGAAGGTATTAGCCAATCGTTGCAAAAAAGTGCCGCACCTTTCAGAAGTGGATAAGCCGTATTGCGAAGAAAATTGATATCCTGAGTAAACAAATAATGTTGCCACAAATGCTGACATAACCAAACTCCACCCATGGACCAGTTTGCCCACTTGGCATCTCCCAATCGACCAAAATCACCTACAGGATTGGATGTTGCCCAAATATCTGAATTGTGATGTGCACACCAGCCTTTGGCATTGTAATAGTTTTTTGCAGTTTCGACACCTGTTACCGATAGATTTTTTATCAATGAAAAAAGCGGTTTATGCAGTTCGGAAAGATTACAGTTTTCGGCAAACCAATAATTCATCTGAACATTGATATTAAGCGTGTAATTGCTGCTCCAGGGCGGACGAATAGATGCATTCCAAATTCCCTGAAGATTTGCGGGAAAACCATCGGGGCGGGAGGATGATATTAAAAGATATCGTCCAAAATTGAAGTACAAAACCTCTAAACCTATGTCCCGACCTCCTTTAGAGTAGTTTTTCAATCGAATATTGGTTGGCAGATTATTGTGTGTTTCACCTTGAATATCTAAAATCACTCTTGAGAAATAATTTTTGTATTTTGCAATATGATCATTTTTTATTTGTTCAAATTTCTTTGATAGAGATGTAGTAAAGTACTTTCTGGATTCTAGAGATGGGTCGAGCCCCTCAATGTCAGGCTTCTTATCGAATCCATTGAAACTGGTAGCTATCGATAGTATAATGATTGCTTCAGATGCCTTTTCAATTGTAATTTCGTTGTTATTAATGGATACTTCACCGTCAGTACTACTCAGTTTCATACGTAAACTAAATTTAGTTCCTTTTCCTACAGCACCTTTTGAATAAATCACAGGCGTTTTAGCATATTCCACATAACTTGGTTCAACTATCGAAGGGGATTTGCCTGTCATTTCAATTTCATTGCCCGATATCTTCTGGCTGAGAGATTGCAATTGACTCGATAAGCTGAGCTTGACGTCTAGTTTCTTTTTTTTATCTGTACTAAGTCGTATGATAATCACATCATCGTTGAACGAAGTAAACACTTCGCGCAGATATTTTGTACCGCCGGAAGTGAAAGAGCTTGTTGCAATTGCAGTGTTTAAATCCAATTCCCGTTTACAGTCACTCGTCACACCTTTGTTTAAATGTTCAATGATGATATTGCCTAAAGGCATATACGATGAAGTCCAGGCTCCTTGCATTTTTTTGCTTAGTTCGGTAGCCTGCGCATATTCTCCTTTGTTAATTAACTCTCTGATTTCGGACAGATAAAAGCTAGCATCGGCATTGGGATTTGGATTAACTGGACCACCCGACCATAAGCTTGATTCGTTTAAGCTGATTATTTCGCGGTCTGTTTTTCCATAAACCATTGCACCTAGTCGTCCATTTCCAAGAGGTAGCGCTTCTTCGAATACTGAAGCAGGCTCAGTGTACCAGAGTTTTGTATCCGATGCCGGTTTTGCAGCAAATATTACCGTAACAGGTAACACCATTAACAGAATAAAATGAAAATGTCTCATAATTGTATTTATGAATTTAATTTGAACTTAAACCAATTAAAAACGAAGCGAAAATCAATGTGGCCAAACCAATCCACATCAGCAGTTTGATATGTTTGTTAACACCTCGCCACTCGCCACGATACAAACCCCAAAGTGTGGCAAATACAATGGTCAACGACATCAGTATTCCCCATGCAACGAACGAAAATTCGCCCAAACTGCTTTTCCCCATTCCAAAAAACACATAGTTGATATACCACAAAAACCCGGCAAGTCCACAATAGATATAATTCTTAATCAAAGAATTATTATTTGACTTTGTGAAATTTGAAAGCGAACCTCCCTTTTTGGACTGATATAGACACCAGATAAGCGTAGTTGCAAACGAACCGCTATAAAGTAGCAGGAAGAGTGCGCTGTCGGCAAACAACGGATTTGTGCCATTGGCAATAATTGATTTGGTTATAAAGCCGCCTTGCTCAATACCAAGTGCCATCGACGACCCTGTAATGCCAACGAAAAGTGCTGCAATTAAACCTTTTACCAAATGAAAATCCTTATTTACAGCTGCCAATTTTAAGGCTTCAAGTTGCTTGTTTTTTAGCATTCCAGCATAACCTGATATAACTATTCCAACTAATGAAACAGCAATTCCGCTAAGCAACAAAATTCCGCCAGCACCTTCAAACATTTTTGCAAGTCGCCCATCGAGAATTGGAGGAACAACAGTGCCAATTGCCATCATTAATCCCAATGACAAAGCATAACCCAATGCAACACCCAAATAACGCAGTGACAAACCAAAAGTAAGGTTCGCAATTCCATAAATTGCTCCCAAAAAGAAAATCCAAATTAACTTACTCGCAGGAAGTAATTGATATACAGAAAGAAAATCAGGTGAAAAAATCAGACAGGCAAGCAATGGCATAATAATGTATGCAAAAAAACCGTAAACCAGCCAATAGTTTTCCCATTTCCAGTTTTTTACTTTGTCGAACGG
>CAYXQZ010000027.1:14224-27461 GCA_964466415.1 uncultured Paludibacter sp. | reverse complement strand
AGACAGTCGTTCGACAGTGCCAAAACATTTTGATAATGCAGTACCTCCTTTGAATATCGCATAGCTTGCTGCTTCGGAAGAAAAAATATGGTATAACGCAAGCGTTACCCAATAATCTTTTTCTATATAAATTTCCCGAATACCCAACCGTTGAGATGTTGCTGTTATGGCATCATTGTATAAATTAATATTTTCGTGGAGTTTCATTTTGTTCTAACTGATTTAATTCGCCATTCTCGGGCATTGGGTAAAACGTTTTCGTTGATATTGTATTCGAATTCTGAAAGTGGGTTTAAACTCGACTTTAGTTGAGCAAGATTAAGTCTATTGTCCAGTTGTTCCAATATTGAGCCTATCAGTGCTCTAGCTCGGGGTGGATATTTCAGAGCAAATTGTATTACCTGATTGATTTCTTTGTCTGTCAGACTTTTCAATCTTTCTGTAAGTATGAGAATGCCTGACTCTGTATTTAGGTCGGGTATTTGATTGAAATCTTTTACAGCGTCTAGGATTTCAAGCATGTAGTAATTTTTATCTGTCACGTCAATATAGCTCTTTACTGGTTTGCCTTTTAGTGTTCCAACAGAGGCGTAGATTCGTTTATCTCGACATGCTATTTTGATTATTTTGGGTATCTGAGTTGTAAGCCCCATTCTGTTATAAAGACTGAGTCCTGTTATATAAGCAATTCTTTTCCCATTTTCGAATAAATAGGTTTTAAGTAGCTCTTCTTCATTCGGCTTTAGTGCCCCAAACACCGTTTCTTTGGGTTTATAAAATATACCAGAAGTAATTCGCTTGATAATTTCCTTTTTTATTAGTCGTTCCAATGCTTTTGTGGCTGCTGCATATTCTTCCCGCTCCACCAAAAGTGTCTGGTAGTCGAAAGTTGTTCCGGCCTGCAACTGCTGAATGCGTTGGTCTATTCTTTTAGATACTGTCATATCTTTGATTTTTAAGGTACAAAGATACAATATATTTTTATTTTGTCAAGTAAACGGCGCAAAATACTTGATAAAATTATTCTAATTCATAGAGTTTGAAAATGTCATCGCCGATTTGGGCGATGAAGAAGGAGGTTTGAACGTCGGTTTCGAATTCGTAAATTTCACTCATCTGTTCGATATAGGTATGGATTGCGGATTGTTTAATGAGTTTGATGGTGTTGACTTAATTACCAAAAGCCATATTGCTGTTCATAGCTTTTTGCAATCAACAAATATACTCCATGTGATAAATTACAGGAAGATGAAGCCTGATTGAATGATTTTAGATTTTCTCCAAGCAGGCTAAATTGCTCCGGTTTGAAATAAGCTGAATCGGCATCCTTATTAAATACAAACCGATATACATCTTTTAAATCAATAATATTCATATTTGGCAATAAAAACTCTTAAGCTAAAAATATTGGATCGAAATACTCTACAATGATAAAAAAAGAATGTCTGAAATTTTAATCTTCAGACATTCTGACTCAACCTCAAAAACTATGTTGTTAAACTAAACCTGTTTCTTGTAAAAAATGACAAGCCATTAATTATTAGCGCCGTTAAATGATTGAACCGCTAATTTGTTTCACTTTTTAATTAATGTAAACCGGTATTTCCCGGATCCAATTATGTGAGTTGATATTTGGTTTAAAGGTATATAACTGATTGGCAATTCAAGCGAAGCAGTTGTATTTGCAGGAATCTCAACAACCCATATCAATTGATTATTCTCTCTTTTCCACTCACTTTTTATTACTCCATAAGGTGAGTTGTGCGAAGTTTTAACAAAATTTAACCCTACTGGGAAAATTGGTTTCAATATGATTTTCTTAAATCCAACTTCTGATTTATCAGTTTGTATACCTCCCAAACTCTCGTAATACCAACTTAGTAAATCGCCCAGCAACATGACGTGATTGCCTGAGTTCATGGCTGGATCGGCGGTGTTGCCATTCCAAAGCTCCCATATTGTAGTTGCGCCATTGTCAATCATATAGCCCCAACTTGGATAGGTGCGGTTGGTGGCAATTTTGTACGCCAAATCAGGTCGGTTGTAGGCCGTAAGTCCGCGCATTAGAAACTGAATTCCAATCAATCCAACACTTACGTGCGACTTAAACTCACCTTCAATACGACCCGAAAGATTTTCAAAAACCTTTTGCTCGTAACCTTCGGGAATCAGCCCTTGCATCAACGAAATAATATTGGCTGTAACGGTATTGTTGCCATATTGTGCTTTGTTTTTGTCGAAGAATTTTTCGTTATAAGCCGTTTTTACTTTTGCGGCTAAGTCCAAAAATTCTTTTTTATCAGATTGATTTCCAGCAATATCAGCATATTTTGCCATGATGTTCAAAATTCTGTAAAAAAAACTGGTAGCAAGTATTTGCCCATCGGTGATGCGAGCGGGGTCTTTCGACCAAATAATATTTAAATTTTCGGGCGGCATACACCAATCGCCGTATTGGTCTTTGGTTACGATATAATCTTTCATGTAATTGGATTGCATATACTTCACCCAACTTTTCATCGATGCGTAATGCAATTTTATCGGTTTTGTGTCGCCATATTGCTCGTAAAGCATATTCACAATATGAATGTAAGCTCCTGGCCAAGTTATATTATCGGTATAAAATTGCCAGTATGCCGGTGCTACATCGGGCAAACTTCCGTTTTGTTTTTGTGAATCGTCAATATCTTGCGCCCACTTCGAATAAAGAAGCTGATTATCGAAAATATAACTTTCGCCCACGCATCCAGTAGCTCTGTCGCCTAACCAACCCATACGTTCGTCGCGCTGCGGACAGTCAGTCGGGAAGCTGCGGTAATTGCCCATTATTCCCCAGCAGGCATTGCGGTAAATTTGATTAATGGTACTATCCGACGTTTCAAAAGTACCACTATTTGCCATTTGGTCGTAATTAACTTTGCCTTCCAAATCGTTGATTGTAGGCATTTTATCAATTCCGGTAATTTCCACATATCGGAAACCGTGATAGGAGAACCGTGGTTCGTAACTGAAAATGCCATCGGTTGCAGGCGTATAAATATCTGTGGTACGCGAACCACGTAAATTGGCAGTATAAATATTACCGTCTTTTTGTGTTGTTTCGGCATAACGCAAAGTAACTGGCTTATTTCTATTTCCGTAGAGTTTCACAGCAAGCCATCCTACCATATTTTGCCCCATATCCACCACAAATTTTCCTTTCGAAATTTCATTTATAGAGACAGGTTTAAGTATGCGCATAGTTGCCAAATTCGGATTCAACTGCGCTACTAATTTGCCCGCTGGAGCATCTACCTTTTGAGCAATTTTCCAAGTAGAAGCATCATAACCGTTTTTATTCCAACCCGCTAATTCCAAATTGGCATCGTATTCTTCGCCATCAAATTCGTTGTTGGCAATAATGGGTCCTTTGGTCGTAATTTTCCACGTATTATCGCTTACAATGGTTTTCGTTTCTCCATTTTCAAATTCTATATTCAACTGCATCAATAATTTAGGAAAACCATAATGTACCTGTGCCGGACTATCGAGCGGGTCGCCTCCTGGCACATTTTCCATGCGCATGGTAAAAAAACGTCCATTACCAAGAATGACTCCAATGGTATTTTGATTACCCATAAGCAAATTTTTTACATCAAAAACATTGTAATTCACCCGTTTGGTATAATCGGTAGCGGTGGGAGCAAAAATATCGTTGCTGATTTTAGAGCCGTTGATATAACATTCGTACATTCCCAAACCGGAGATATACAATGTTGCTTGTTTTACTTTATTTTCAATGGCAAATTCCTTACGCAGGTAACGCGCTGACAATCTGGTCTTTGTGGTCAATTTCCCTGAGTTCAACATACTGTCTAAGCCTATCCATTGTGCTTTGGGTAAGGGATTCTCGAGAAATGCCATTGTGAAATTGCCAACCTCGCTCCACTTAGTTGCACCTTTGTTTGTCCACACTTTTACTTTCCAGAAGTAACTTTTGGTAGATACTAATTTTTTGCCATTATACGGAATAAGCACAGAAATTCCACTTTCAATTTTGCCGGAATTCCAAACCAAATCCTTTTCATTTCCTAACTTTTCGGGCGATTCAGCCACCAAAATTTGATAGGCATTTTGAAGAATTCCAGTTTTGTTCGATTGTAATTGCCACGAAAAACGCGGATGCTCGGCATCGATACCAAGCGGATTGGTACGTGTTTCAATTTTAAGATTTACGGCATTTGTTTTTGAAAACAAATGAGTTGGCTGTATGTAAAATAAGAAAAGAGCCAACATGAAACGTATGAAGTGATTTTTCATTTTGCTATTATTTTTCTGTTAAATATTTGGAATTAAACCAATAATTGAAACTGGTTTTATGGATTTATTATTTTGCAGTATTTTGTAGTTACCTTTTGTTTGGGGCTGAAAATAAAGGGTATTTCCCGAAATGGAAAATTCAATTTTTTGTTCTGATTCGTCTTTTAAAATCTTACGTATTTCAAAATCTTTTGCGTCATTTGTCGTATTAATTTCAATGCCATTAAAGTAACTATTTACCGTAAAAGTATTGTTATTATGTTCAAAATCTGTTGTTCTTTCATTTTCAAAACAGAATAATCGGTAAGCCATTTTTCCATTATTTCCGGCATAAACTCCCACTTTTCCTTTTGGCCAATATGCTGATAAAATAGCCTTTTGAGGAATAATGTCACTTGCAACCGGCAATGTAATTGACTCTTTATCGCCACCAATATAATACTGTTTTTTTGATACTTCTATAATTTCTCCATTCTGAACCAATTGCAACGAAGCGTAAATATCGGTTTTTGTTCCAAAATCATCATCGTAATAACTAATTTCGGCTTTAGAAATGGGTTTGTCTATACTTAGTGAAACTTCACGCTGAATAATATCCGCTGAATTCTTCAATATCAAAGGCGTATTGCTAATTTTAGATTCCGAAACTAGTTCCATTTTAAACTCATTTACAGGTACAAAATCAATTTCCAACGAACTGATAAATTCTACGCCATCTTTGTTATCGTCGATAATGATTTCGGGCTTTACTTCGCGATGATTATCAAAAGCATCGAAATATTTCCCCAACGGAATTGATTTTAGCTGAAATTCTCCGGAGTTTGATTTTGTAATTTCATCCACTTTCAATATTTTATTAGTTTTTCTATCTAGAACAAAAACAGTAATTCTATCTGTACCAGTATTTAAATATTCAATAGTAAGCACCGGATTCGACATACCGTTGTACATTACGCGGTCGTCCACATCGAACAGTATTTTTGAATTGGCGGCATTGGTTTTTACCCCTTTTTTCTTCGTTATTTCATCAACAACATAATCCACATTTGCCTCACTATCATTGTATTGCCGTATTCCCAGCCAATTGTTGTGATACATAATGGTATCCAACAAATGGGACATGCGCTTTTTTTTGTTTGCCATTGGATATTCACCAAGTTGCGTATAAAGCTTTGAAAATAATGGATTTTGAATAATGCTATCGAAGTGCGAAAAATACTTTTGAACATTCGGTTCCAAAATATCTGCTTTGTAAAGATAGAGGTAATTCACACCGTCGACCGCCACTCTGTTGAAAAGCGAAAGTGGATGCCCCATGGCATTCAAGGTGTTTCTAAATATCTGACCTGCAGTTTCGTAGTATCTGTTGGGGAATTTTAAATGTCGGTATCGGTTCATAATATACGCAGGGTCGGAAGTGGCAGCCCAGATATCGTACTTCTCGCTCATACCATTTTGCTTAATCGAAACTCCTTTGGAGATGGCCATAGAAGCTGCACGTCGATATATAAAATCTTCGTTTTCGTAGCCATTATTCATAGGTGATATTTGCAAAATATGTTCTTTTTTAGGGAAATATTTTTTTGAAACATCAATCGACCATTCCACTACATTTTTCAAATAGTTCACATCGGTATATCCATACGCATTCCATTGTCGGTAAATAGATTGCTGTACATCGTGAACGCCTTCTTCGTTGGCATTTAGCAGCATTTCCTCCCAGCGACCAATGCCATTAATGTTAATAGCTGACACATTCGGATTGTTGGCGTATTTATTTGCAGCTTCCTTCATAAACCGCAAATAGGACGCTTTAAAAGCCTGTGAAAAATAATTGGGGAAAGCCACCCGTTTGCCCCGACTATCGGACGAATGTATAATATTCACATTGTCAATCAGGCAATTGGCAATATTTTCAGCTTCAATACTTAATTGATAATCGCCCTCAGCAGCACATTTTATTTCTTTAGTAACTAAACTCGATTCGCCTTGTTTCACTTCAAACGATTCTACAATTTGCTTACCGCATGAAGGTGATTTCAGTAAAATATTGAATTTTGCAGAAGTGTTTTTAGTGATAAAATTCAATATTTTATAATCGAACTGAACCAAGTATATTGCATTGGGAACAAACTTAATTTCTTTATTCGTTTGCAGTAATTTTGAGTTAACTAATTTATTGTCAATTATTTCCAAGCCTTTAGAACCCGAAATAGATAAATTTAAATTTGAAATTTTTCCATTCAAAATCTCGTAACCATCTGTTTTCGTATTTTTTTCAAAATCAGTAAAAACACCATGGCTTACGAGTCGGATTCTTTCGTCGGAAATTAGTTTTGGAGACGTGCAATAAGTAGCATTATTGGCAGTCATAAATCGTAATATCACCGTTTTTCCCTGCTTTTTCCACACCTCAATGTTTTTATCAATATAACTCCAGTCAAAGTGATTTCTATCAATAAATACATCTTTCCATTCAATGGAAATTTCGCCTTTCAGAACACTCAGATTTTGTGCTATTTGATTTATTTCTGTCTCTGTATTAAAAGGATAGCCATAAAAATAGATAATCCCATTTTTTCTTCCAGCAGTTGAAAATGCAGGAATCACAAACGATAAAAATAAAACAAGAAGAAGAAATTTGAATACTCTTAACACCTTCGGATCTTTTTGAATGTTATGCTGAAAAATTAAAACGCTACCCTAAATCCGACAAAATTGAATCCAATTTCAGGTATATAACAGCTCCTATGCGTATTACGACAACTTGATTCAACTTCGTGATAGGATCCGCCACGAAAAATGTGCATTTCTCCTTTTTCGGGACCTTTCGGATTTATCTGATATCCGTTTTGATATGTTTCGTACCAATCAGAACACCATTCGCCAACATTACCACTCATATCGTAAATTCCTAATTCATTAGGTTTTAATTGACCAACCTCGTTTGGGTGATAAATACTATTGTAGCCAAACCATGCAACTTCTGTAATGTCGTTGGAGCCAGCATATAAGTAGTTTTGAGATTTTACACCACCTTTAGCTGCAAATTCCCATTCGGCTTCGGTAGGCAATCGGCCACCTATCCATTTGCAAAATTCTGTTCCACCATACCAAGTTAAATTGATGACAGGATAATTATCATATCCTTTTTTTGCCTGCCATTTTTCATTCACATATTCCAGCTTAGTAAAAGGGCCAAATGCAAGTACTAATGATTTATCATTTAATGTTGCTCTGAAATTCACTTTTTTGGCATTCATAAATTCGGCAAACTGGTAATTTGTAACTTCATATTTCGAAATCTCGAAACTGCTTACTTTTACTTTATGTACTGGTTGATCTCCAAAATTCAACGGGTCACCCATCATAAATTCGCCTCCTTCGACCAATACTTTCTCAATTTGTAGAGGCTTCGATTGTTTATTGGCAGCTAATTTTTGTGCAAAGGTTTCGTATTTCATTTCTGGCACTTGCATTTCGTCAAGCATTTTACGATAAAATACGCGAGCATTTTTTAGTCGGGTCAATATGCCTGGTTCTGTTGTAACAAGTTCTATTTCGTCAATAAATTTCATTTGTTTACAAATAATTTCAGGTGCTTTCTCTATATTCCAAGTTGGTTTTCCATCAACTACAAAATAAATTGGTGAAGTATGAGCTACAGCATCATTATTGCAGTATACAGCAGCTACCAGCCATTGACTTTTGGTTATTGGTAAATCAAAATTGAATTGCAATGTGTCGGTAGCTTTTGGATTGAGTATTTCATGAACCAGCCCATCGTTGTTGTAGATAGCTAATCGGGTCATTTGTCCAATTTCCTTGGGCGAAATAGCTGTTACTTTTAATTTAGCTGTACTTCCATGGTTTACAATGACATCATTTCCAGGTATTTTATCATTGGCTGTGAAAAATAATGCAGGTCCATTGGATACAAATGTATTCCCATTTTTCAATCCTTCAAACCATTTGTCTACATGAAACTTTTTGCCCGTATATACATACGTTCTTACTTCGCCCATAGTTGCTCCATAAGGGAAATCGCTACCTGCTGCAGCACTTAATCGGAATCCTAAATTTAAATAATCGTAGTAGCCATAAGTATTGATTTTTGTAAGTTGTAGCAATTCTACAAAATCAATCTCGTTAGTAGTAATATACCAAGGCAAACCACGTAAAATTTCGCATCCATTAAAAGCAAGATGAGCAAAACCTACCAATGCTCCTGGTTGTTTGTGTATGTCTTTAAATACATTATCGTAATAATCGTAATGAGCAGTATCGCGTGAAAACTCACTTAAATTT
Organism: uncultured Paludibacter sp.; assembly: GCA_964466415.1. Taxonomy (GTDB): domain Bacteria; phylum Bacteroidota; class Bacteroidia; order Bacteroidales; family Paludibacteraceae; genus Paludibacter. The sequence goes on along the minus strand of CAYXQZ010000027.1, from coordinate 18,854 downwards.
AAGCCAATAATATGACCATAAGTGCTGCGTGGATCTTCCTGACCAGAAATTAAACAATACTTTCCGTCTTGCGTTCTGAATTTTTTACCAAATCCTTGTTGCTCGTAATCAACACCGGTTTTTGAATCACCATCGTAATGATGATAGCCCATATTTAAGGTGTTCACAATATGAAGGTTTTCGGCCTTGGCAAAACTAATTAGGTATTGACGATATTCAGGCTTGGTGGTGGGATGATGCACATGTACATCGCCCGAATACCAACCCATTTTTGGCAAATTAATCCATCGTTTCAACGAAATATTAATATCAAATTCATGGTCATCGGCAGGCACAATAAACTCTTGCATCAACACAGGTATATATTCGTAGCCATGCGAAATATTTAGTATCCATTTACCTGGTTTAAGATTGATGGAGAAATCACCAGAGGCTTGATACAAAGCGGGTGCTTTCCAAAAAGGAACTGGTTGCGCTGTGTCATAAATAAAACTACGTGTAAGATCGCCCCCCTTACCAGTAGTTTTGCGCACAGGTCCAATCCAGTTTTTATCGTTGCTAAACATGATGCCCGACACAAAATCGTCAACCGTAGAGAACTCTTTCACCACTTTTCCATAAGGTGGCGTTACCACTTCTTTTGTTTCGGCATTTTGAATACACATCATTATGGGTGTAATCTTTTTTGTGTCAGCTTCAGTAATTTTGAAGTTGACAGTTACCAAATTATGCGGCAAATCGTGAGAAAATGAGTTTGTTGTAAATAAACAACTCATAATCAATGCAATAAAAAATGTTTTGGTTTTCATGATAATTATTTATCTGTAATAAAATGTTTTTGGATTGTTGTATAACCAGTCGATGGCTATTTTTTTAGCTTGCTCTTCGCTCATTAATCCTTTTTTAATCAATTCAGAAAGAGTGATATACAGGTTTTCTTTGGTGAAAATTAGGCTGCCATAAATCTGTTGCGGATAAAGATAATCGCCACCAAAAAGATGGATTTTGCTGGTTGGCAACATTTCGATATATCTTTTCATAATATCAATACTTATTCCACGCTCAATAATGTGGTCCCAAGTCATGTTGATATACACATTAGGGTAATATTTTGCCAACAAAATGGCTTCATCAAAATACGGATAACCGGCATGTAGAATCACAAAATTGACAGTTGGGAAATTTTTAATAAGCCATTCTAAGCTTGAAGCATGATTATTCTTAACTGAATTGAAGTTCCAGGCAAATATGCCGACGTGAAAAATAACGTTCATGTTGTACTTTTCGGCTTGTTTTATCATATAAACTCCCAAATAATCGTCCAACGGAATGTGATAATCTTCCAAATGAAATACATAATACTTATTTGGTTTTGCATCCGAATAATCGAATGGTGTTGCCATAATTTTGGCAAAAGATGCATCTGCTTCAGCACGTGTACGGGCTTTGTAGTTGATTTCGCGGTTGTATGCGCTACCAAATTTGATATTTTTAATGCCGGCAGCAGCATATTCTTTGAATAATTTATCTATTCCGGCCAAAATATCGTCGATGTTCCGAATCGGTGTTTCTGTCAATTTTGATATTTCATCGAGACTATTGGCATCTTTTACACAAATATTATTCACCGTAGGAACCACCATCATTTTATCCTCGCCGTAACTTCTGCGCACATCTTCGGACGATGGCGAGCGGAAAGTAAGCATGGATTCAATTTTATTTTTCTCGAAGAATTTTTTCATAAAACCCTTTTCTGCAAAGTCTTTTTTGAGCAAATCGGAAATGCGTTGACATTCGTCCAACCCATAATTTTTAAACTGATATTGTTCGGCTAACGAAGCTTCCAATGCCAAAATGTAAGTAGAATTCTGAATAGCAGGATAGTATTTATAGAATGCAGCCCAACGGTCTTTGAATGGTGCTTGACTGTTTTTCATCAATGCCATTTCGTTGTTGGTAATGCCAGCCGACTCCAAATTATCCACAATATACGGAATAAACAAATTGAAAATATCCAATTGTAACCCCAGCAATTCAGCTTCACTGCTTAGATGTTCGTGGGTATCAATTACGGTAAGTCCATCAATGTATTTCCACAAAGATGTGTTTTTGTTGATGATTAAGGCTGCCTGTTTTTCATTTGGTTTGGCATGTAATGTATTTAAAGAAACAATACAAGAAATTACAAAAAATGAAATTATTATTTTAATGTGTTTCATATTGACTATTATTAAAATGTTTTTTTACTATGTATGTACAAAAGTAAGCTGAATAACTACTAAATAAAATTGCTACTGTATCATTAAACTACATTTTTTGTAACAATTGCTAATTTGACATTTTCACTATTTCACTTCATTAACTTAAAGATCTACATCATTTTAAAATGCACTTGTACTCCCTGATGATTAATATCCATTTGGGCAGCTTTGGATAAATGATGATTTGCTTTATCATTCTCATTTTTACCCAAATAACCCAAACCAAGCATATAATGACAATGGATTTTATTGCGGAATGTCAAATCGTCATCCCAAATAAGCAAATCGGGCAATGAAACAGCAAAATAATCGAGTTTTATTTGCTCTTCTAAATGCTTCTCACCAAATGCAATCAACTTATCGAAACGTGATTTAGCTTCGGTTTCGCATCCCAATTTTAGCAAGGCTAATCCCTGATAGAAAATTTTATCGGGTTTTTGGTCGTTATAGAAAATGGCAGCTGCCGGTTGGGTATTTCCGTCTTTAGCTAACTCCCAATAATCTTTTGCTTTTTTAATTTCATTAAGCCCATCGTAAGCACAGCCCAACCAGTAATGGAAATCATTTTCTTGTGCTCCGTGCAATTTTCCTTCACCCAAATTATGAGGATAATCTAAACATTCAAGCAAAAGTGCGATGGCTTGAGAATATTTTTTTTCATGAATAGCACTCTTTGCTAATTCGACCCTGGCGAGTTGATACTGAGCAGGTACTTTACCTTCTCCACCTTCCCAAGGATGAAAAATACGGTTGTCAATTAGTTCGATAGCTTTTGTGTAGTAGCCTGTTTGATTACACAATGTAGCATATTCAAGATACACATCATCGCGTTGTTCCACTAATTCAAAATGTTTGTCTAAAAAAGCTAGTCTTTCGGCGTGTGAGCGACAAATACGCTTATACAATTGGTCGAGTTCCATTAATATGCGAGCATCGGTAGTGTCGAGTGCAAAAGCTTTTTCCAACATTTCCACTGCCTTCTCTTCCTGATTAAGTTTATTGAAATAAGCCAACGATAGATTCCGTAAGACTGTTGGGTACTTATCGTTAATTTCAGCAGACTTTTCCCAACAAGTAATAGCTTCGGGATACTGACGTTTATCGTACCAAAGGTTGCCAAGAAAATAAGGCGCTTTGGCATCCATAGGATTAACTTTCTGTGCGCAATTTAATGCCAAAATAGCTTCTAAGCGGTTCGGGAAACAAAATTCCGGAGTGTGTAAAGCTGCTTTCTCAAAAACAGTTTTTGCATCTTTTCCAGCCAAGTTCAACGCCCAACCCATATAATAGAATGTCATGGGTGTTGTGACACACACTTTCGTTCCTGCTTCCAATAATTGTATAGCCTCGCCATACATTCCTGCAGCAATGTAATCCAAGGCTACAATTTCGTAATTATGAATTTCGCCACGCATAAGTTGGTTCATGTCATCTAACACGCTGTTTTCGTTTGTCAGCAAGTATTTTTCAAAACAACAACCAAAATTAAATAAATCAATTTTCAATGAATCTTCAATCCAAAGTAGCGCCTCAGCTTTAAGACCGAGTTTCCGCAAAATTGAGCTTTTCAACACACGGGCTTTGTGATTGTGCCAGTTACGAATCAACGATTTTTCAATTTCATGAAGTGCATCGGTCAAATTATTGCTGAGACACGAAATTTGTGCACAACCAAAAAATCCTGCATCCTGCATGGCTGCATTCCAACACGATTTATAAAAAGCATCGTAAGCTTCTTTATTTTTGCCCTGAAATTGAAGTGCCAAACCAAGATTATAATGCGGCTCTCCATCATACGGGTTGGGGTTGCGTTGCAATTGAGTTTCAATTGCGACTTTGAAATATTTTTCTGCTTCTGCAAATTTCCCACGACGCAGTAGCCACAAACCCATAGCGTTATTATTGCGCACATCGCTGGGATCTCTTCGCAACGCTTCGTAGTAATAATCGGTGGCATTGTAAGTGGCATGTCGGTATTGTTCCAAATGCAATCCGGTAATGTACAATTGTTCGCAGGTTGGTGTTTCCTCTGGCGACAACGCAGCTTTAGCTGCCTCAGCTTGTGGACGCTCCACTTCTTCGGTACGAATAGCAAGCACTTCACGATCATTCTCGCCATAAACCGCTAAACACAAATTAGAAAGAGAAATATCTCCAACTACAATTTCACGCACATAAACATGCTCAGGCGATAAATTCACCACCTCCTCAAAGTCCCCCTTCGGGGAATTTAGGGGGCTTAGTGTAATCTTTGCATCTTTAATTTTGGAAGTAGCAAATACTTTCACAATTACCTTATCACCCACTTTATCCATGTTCAACAACAAATCTTGAGAAGCATTTTTCACAACTCCTAGTTCTCGGTAAGG
>CAYXQZ010000027.1:8332-14124 GCA_964466415.1 uncultured Paludibacter sp. | reverse complement strand
TTTTCGTAACCACCTACAAAGTTAAACTCTGAATTGATGGCCATATAAGATGTGGGTACCGGAATATTTTTATAATTCGAAATATCGATGCCTTCTGAATAATCTATTTTGTAATAGGTTCCAGTAGCAATGGGAAAGGTTGATACATCGCGTTTACCATGGTCGAACACCGCATGAACATCGGGTGGAAAAACGGATTGATAAAAATCGTTGACTGCTACAGCAGGATTAGCCCACCAAAGGAAAGTTTGAGGAATAGGAGTTGGATTATATAGTTTCCCTTTAATTTCTAAATAAGCTTTTCCTGGATGTAATGTAAAACCAGCCATTCCTTTTTGATGAAACATTTTTTCGTTTTCGCTCACCCAAACAGTAATACTCCCATCGGCATTATTTTCAATGCTATGGTCAACAGGTAAAAAAGTGCTCGGACGATGATGCTGAGGCCAGTTAAACTCAATTCCGCCCGAAATCCAAGGGCCTGTAAGTCCAACCAATGCAGGTTTAATAACCTGATTATAATATATAAAATGGCGTTGTTTGATTTTGTCATAAGCCATTTGTACACGTCCACCTAGCTCAGGCAAAATCATAATTTTGATGTATTCGTTTTCCAAAAAAACAGCATTATAAATTTTATCCTGTTTTTCGTCGGCTATTTTTTCAATTACCGGATAAGGATAAACGACACCACTACTTCCCTGATAAACACGCTTTTCGAGAAAAATTGGATTTTTCTCAGGTTGACCTATTTCATAAGTTGGGATGGCAACTTGTTCGCTCCAAACCCTAACCTCATTTGTATCGACTGTACTTTTTATTAGATATTCTGTAATTCGCTCCATATTAAACTTTGAATAAATTTAGCTGTAATTAATGCTTATTTTACGAGTTCATTTTCAATAAGCTCGAGTGATTTTCCTTTTGTTTCGGGTAATTTTATTAGAACAAATAAAAATCCCAACAAACAAATACCTGCGTAAACCCAAAATGTGCCAGCTGCACCTAATTCTTTATTTAACAGTGGGAAAGTATATGTAAGTACAAAGCAAGCAATCCATAGTGCAAATGTTGCCAAAGCCATAGCTGCTCCGCGAATTCGATTTGGGAAAATTTCGGAAAGGATGACCCATACTATAGGTGCAAGCGACATGGCATAAATAGCAATTGCAAGAACTACTAAAGCAAGAACTGCAACACCTTTAAGTTGGAAATAAAAGGCACCCCCAAGTAATAAATAAGTGGCAGCTAACCCGATTGAGCCAAACACCATCAATTTTTTTCGACCCCATTTATCAACAGTAAACATTGCTACAAGTGTAAAAATTAAATTTACGCTTCCTGTTATTACTATATTAAAAAGTGTATCACTGACACCATAGCCCGCTGCTGTAAAGATTTCTTCCGCATAATTAAATACAGTATTTATACCGCACCATTGTTGAAAAACGGCGAGTACAATACCAATTATTAAAACATTTCGGAATTTTGGTTTAAATAACTCTTTAAAATTTACTTTTTCAGTTGCAACGTGTAATGTCGCTTGAATATTAGCCATTTCTTGATTTGCATACACTTCTCCACCAATTTTCTTAAGTGTTGGAAAAGCTTTTTCATTTTTACCCGCTTTCATTAACCAACGAGGACTTTCGGGCAATAAAAATGTGAGGAGTAGAAAGGCAGCCGAAGGTATAGCACAGGCATAAAACATCCAGCGCCATCCAATTTGTCCATTCCACGAAGTACGAATAAATTCGTCGGTTGCACCATCTGGAACGCTATCGGCAATAAGTAGATTAATTACTTGCGCTCCTAAAATACCAATAACAATAGTCATTTGGTTTAACGAAACAAATTTCCCACGCATGGCCGAAGGTGCTATTTCGGCAATGTACATGGGTGAAAGAGCTGATGCTAATCCAATACCGACACCACCTACTAGTCTGAAAACAATAAATACTATGTAAGAATTTGCAGCACCAGTTCCAAGTGAAGCCAATGTAAAAAGAAATGCCGACAGGAGTAGCGGCCATTTTCGTCCAAATTTATCACTCACCATGCCCGATACAACTGCTCCAATAATACAGCCTATAAGTGCTGAACTCATTGCCCATGCCTGTAAATTTGTTGACGACGCTATGTCAAAAAAACGCTCATAAAATGGTTTTGCACCACCTATTACTACCCAATCGTAGCCGAAAAGTAAACCTCCCATGGCTGATACCATCGAAATACCAAGAATGTAGGATTTATTGAATTTTATCATTTTGATAGCAATTAAATTTTATCATTTTTTTTAGCCTAATAACGAGTATAAAAAAATTGAAAATCAGTTTATTGATTGTAAGCCTGAAATTGTTGTTTCAGTAAATCTTTCATAAATAAATTTACATCCCACTGACTTACTATTGGTTGATTGGTTTCTGAATTAGTCCACATGTAGGGAGGTGGACCAAATTCCGTAGTAAAAGTAGTACATTCTTTACCTTCCTTTTTGCGTAAAAGTAGAATGCGTTCCCATATTTCCAAAAAGTAATTCACTTCCGTTTGCCAATGTGGTAGGCGAGGATCTGGGATTTGTGGCCCTTCAAGATGCCCAACTCTGGCATGAATATGTTCCGTTCGTGCAATTGCTTGGGTGAGTTCTGTCGAAAAATCCGCAAGATAACTCTCTGAAACACAAACCCAATGCGAAAAATCAGCTGTAATTTTCATATCGGGTCTCAAGCGAAATAACTCACGTACACTGACAGGACTGAATCCAATCCGTCCTCTGTGTGTTTCGTGCACAACTTGCACATTATTGATTACAGCAAAATTCTCAGCAGTATCAATTACTCTCAATTGTTCTTCTAAGGTAAAATGGTCTTTTCCGGAATGCGAATTGATAAGCAGAGGAGCACATTCGTTGGAAATATGGAGGTAATATTCAAACGATTTACAAAACTCATCAATATTTTTTCCCTTAGCTTGATGCTGATGACTAATAATTGACAATTGATATTGTTCGAGCAATTTTATAAATTTGATGCGTTCCTCTTTGTTTTCGGGCATCCAAGTGTCAACGCCATCAAATTCTGCCTCTTTTACATTTGCAAAAAAAGTTTCCAAAGGAAGATGCTCATATCCCCATTGTGGTGAAAGTATTTTTAATTTCATTGGTCAACAGATTTTACAAACTAAATTTTTAGCAATTTATTTCTTGTAAATTAATGGTGATTGAGCTTCATTATCAAGCACATCGCCCACTTTAAGCGTTTTGATTATTTCGTCGCTCAAAATATTCTTTATTCCATTGAAGGTGGCACCATCAGGCATATAAGCACAGGTCATAGCTCTGCGAAAACCATTTGTCATATTGGCACCTGCACCATGAATTGTCAATCCATTGTGAAACGAACAACTACCCGCTTTCATGGGAGCGGCTACCGATGGTGAATTAGAAAACTGTGGGTAAAATTCAAAAATGGTGTCCATGTTTTTTCCGATACCGTAATTTTCTAATTCTGTGCTTTTATGAGTTGTCGGGATGAAATATAAGCATCCATTTTGATAAGTTGCATCGTCGAGTGCTACCCAAATTGACATTGCTCTACGGTCGGAAAAAGACCAAAAAGGTGTATCTAAATGCCACGAAGTAGCATTTGCCCAAGGTCGTTTTATTAATGCTTGATCGTGCCAAATTCGGGTTCCATCCCACTGTGCCAATTGTGCAATCATTTTTCCAATCCGCTCATCAAGCATAATTTTTTTCATTTTCTCGTTTGTTTGCCACAAATTTAGCAACTGGTCGAAAACTTTTCCAAAGTATGCACTGTCCTCATTAATGCCATCATCTTCGCCTGTTTTTACGTCGCTATCAGGCATTTTTTTGCCGCCTCGTTCGGTCACTGCCTCCGTAACAGCTTCGCGCCAAAGTGCAAGCTCTTCTGGTGAAAGAAAATTGTCCAATACTAAATATCCATTTTGTTGATAAAAATCAACTTGCGATTGTGTTATTTCTGTATTCATGATTTCTGATTTTTTTAAATTAATATTTTGTGTTAGTCAAAGAATATTCCACCCAGCGAAGTGTTTTCACCTCTAACCCGCTGAATTCGAATGCGAACTGATTGATTTAAAGTAAGAGTTATGTATTTTCCTTGTTGATAATTGTTGAAATAATAATTAGGCATCAATATTTTTTTAGTATTCAAATCGAATACTTCGATTATTGAACTTAGATTTTCGCTTTTCCAATCGGTAAAATAGAGCGAAAGTTTGTACTCTTTCTGAGTTTTACAACTGATTTCAACGGTGGTAGTAATGGCGTTCAAAACACCAACACTTCGCTTTTGCTCTGCTTCAATATCAGAATAGATTGCCCTATTATCGGAAGCATTTACTGCGGTAATTCCAGTACCCCAATCCCTGAAGTTTTCGGCACATTTTACCTCTATTTTCTCCAAAAAGTCTGGCAATTTGGTGCGGTGAAGATTCTTTCCGTCGAAATCGCACAATAGGTAGCCGTTTTTTCCATATTTACCAACCCAATTGCCCGAAGTGATGGAATCTTGCGCTACATTATTAGTGTATGTATATACTAATTTTTCAACCTCGGCAGCAGTTGGTTTTCCTTCGTACTTTACTGATAATATGTGCTTTCCATTTTGAATATTTTCAAAATACACAAAATCGTCCTCTTGTTTTGAAATGGGAACTGAATTTTTATTGATTTTTACTTCCAGTATTTTCATTCCTGCTTTGGGAATGGCAATGGTGGCAGAAGTTCCGAGAGGAATTTCAATAGTTCCTTTTCCTGTTTTTAGGTCGAAAGATGCTGAAATTATTCCAAAAGTTGTAGGCACTTTTCCATTCACCCAACTTACTTCAGCCGAAAGATGTGGCTTGAAAATAAACGTTTGGAACCCGGGTAAAATTGGTTTTATACCCAACATTTCTTCCGAGAGCCAACGTGTTGCACCTGCACTCCACGGATGCGTTAAACTGGTGAACCCAAATTGCATATTTACCGGTGGGCTCAATGGTGGTTGTGCTGTGTTCCACGAAGGATGATAAATCTCGTAGGTAGTTGTGGCGCCATTGCGAATTTGTCCACCCCAACAATCGTCGATAGTGGCCAATGCTTCGGAGTATTTATTCATTCCAGCCATGGCTTTTATGATAAAATATTCATTAAAAGGCGAAAATGAGATACGATGTAACCGTTCCGAAAACGTATTTTTCCAAATTGCATTTTGCTCCTTAAATGTTGGCATTCCGGCATTTACAGCATCGGCTGCCGCATGAATTCCCAGGAGTGAAAACCATTGTTGGTTAGCACGTAAGTTTTCGCTTTTCTCATCGGCATAATTGGTATATTTAGCCGCTAACTCGAACTTTTCGGCAAATCGCAATGCTTCACTAAAAGCACGCCAAGTGCCAATGGTTAACATTTTATAAGCCCATTGATTTTCGTCGCAATTGGGCGTTTCGAAACCCGCTCCCAAGCGTTCGTCCCAACCATAAAAACCAAGATTTGGGTTTTTGCCAAAATTCATATAAGCTGTATCTAATTTGCCACAAGCATTTTCTATGTAGTTGTCAAACAGCGCTTTATCATTGGTATAATTATAATAATCTATCAAACTTTGCACCCAATACAGCGAGTAACTTGCAATTCCGTTGGCATCGTTGGCTGTTCGCACCAAATTTTCTTTTACAAAATCTGCATTTCCGAAAGCCAACAACGAAACGTATTGCGATATGTGCGCATCGCCAGTCCACGAATAGCGGTCGCCTCTATCCATGAG
>CAYXQZ010000027.1:0-8232 GCA_964466415.1 uncultured Paludibacter sp. | reverse complement strand
TTGAATGGATAGTGGCGATAAAGCATATACTTCCAAGTCGTCTGTTGCGTTGGTTGCTTTCCAGCGATAATTCACCAACGGGTCGGGCGAAAAGTTGGTTTTTTGCCCAATTGACATGGCTTTAATCTGCGGAAATCGTTGAGGCGATGTAGGCAATAGAACTGTGTTTTTTTGACCAGCAACAAAGCTCGTCAAAAAAAACAAGAAGAATATATTTATAAAAAAGTTTTTCATTTTGCTATTTCGCCTATTCCATACAAACTTACTGCATTATTTTGCAACATATCCAATGCTGCTTCGCGCAATTGTGCCTGACTGAGTTTGAGCATTGATTTTTGTTTCAGCAATTTTTCTTCTAAGATTTCGCGGGTGAAAAGCGATGAACCCACAGCCATTTCGATAGTGGTGGCATCGTGGCTCAACATAATTTTTTGGTAAGGCACATAATTCAGGTATGTATCCAATGCTTCGCTAAAAAACGCCGGACTCAATATCGGCATCCAGCAATTATCGATGTAAAAATTCGGTTTATTTTTAGCTAAATAGGCTGCTTCCTTAAAAAATGGCCAGCAATGCAACATCACAATATTCATATTGGGATATCTTTCGCCCAACGCTTCCAAAGGCAGTGGACTCGACGATTTTAAATTGTGTGTACCAACGTGCATTTGATGCGCCCATTTACGTTCATTGGCTTGTCGGCAACATTCGTTCATTATCCAATCCTGAAAAACCACAATTTCATCTGGAGTTAAATCGCCTCGAAATTTCACATCCTCATCTTTGCGGATTTTAAAGTCTAAATTACGACGATATGCTTGCAGTGATTTAATGCCAGTGGTATGATTTTTTGCCGCTAGATTGAGATAAAACGTAATAAATTCACGCCATGTTTGTGCGTTAGTTGGTTCAACTCCAGCTACTTTCGCTAAATTATCGCGACGTTTACTTTCCACCTTCCACATATCCATAAATGGGTCGATGCGCAAAATGGTATGTGTAAACGAAAGTTCCTGTTTTGCCGTTTCGGGCGATTGTTGCTGCAAATAAAACTCTGGATGCACAGGACGAATCAATTCCGTGAAATGTGCTTTTTTCATTGCTGTTTCGTACCAGGTAAACATATCGGCATAGCTAATTCGTATCAACGAATCGGCTTTTTGCCAATCTTTTAGCTTGAAATCCTGTAATTTTACACCATACAAAAATTCAATTCCACGAGCCGTGCATTGAAAAGTACCTGTCATTATTGAAGTTGTTGCCAATTCCTTAAAACCATCCAATGCTGCCTGTGGATTGGCATTCCACCATTCGCTAGGGGTTTTATAGCCTGCTTTAAAAGCCATGGCATACGGATTTCGTCCTTCGTTGTACAACCAGCCCATAAGATATGGGTCTAAAAGCACATCCCAGATGGAAGTTGGTTTTTGAGGTGAAGCTCCTGCATACAAATCGGCACGGAAACCATCTAATTCTGGCACATAGCCACCGTTGGATTCCACACATCCCCAGTGCTCATGACCACAAAAATTGGGCATGGTAGAAATATCAAAACCCAATTCCTTCGCTTTCGCTGAAACGATAGAAGTCTTGTTTTTTGATTTCCTTTTTTCGGCAGAAAATGTTGAAAAATTGATTGTTACCAATATTAGGGCAACAACTATACATTTTATTTTTGTCATTTTGGTTTTGAAATTAAAAAAGTAAATATAGTCATTTTTAATAAATATCCTTCAATTCTTTTACGGCATCAAACAGTGCTAACACATTTTCGACTGACGTATCATCCTGAATATTATGCGCTGGAGCTAAAATATAACCGCCACCTTTTCCGAGTATTCCGGCTACACGTTTAACTTCCGCTTTAATGCTTTCGGGCGTTCCGTTGGGCAATATATCCTGCACACATACGGCACCAAAAAAGTTGATTTTTCCTTTAAACAGATTGCTCATATTTTGCGCATCCATGTCCTTGGCCATTGGTTGTAAAGGATTTAGAAAATCTAATCCCAACTCAATAAACTTAGGTACAAGCGGAACAACCGACCCGCAAGTATGCCATGCTAATTTAATATTGGGGTTGGCAGCTTTGAAGGTGTCGAACATTTTTTTGATGCGAGGCGCAAAGTAGCGGTCGAACATTTCGGGGCTCATAATCAAGCTGTTTTGCGAACCAAAATCGTCACCAGCCCAAATCATATCGACGCCAGCCTCAATTAAACGAAGTCCGGTTTTAGTAGCAATATCAGTTACTTTGTCGAGCAATGCATCCACGTAAGGTTCTTCGAGCATCATGTCCATCAGCAATTTCTCCAATCCCACCATGTACCACGAAATTTCGTAGATGGCACATTCTAAATCGCCAATAATACCGTGCGTTTTGCCGTATTTGGCAATGGTTTCTTCAGCAAAACGGAAACGCCCTGGCGCATCTACTTCGGGAAAAGGATAATTCTCAATTTCTTCTACCGTTTGTACATTTGCAAGGGGATGAATGGCAAATTCGTCGTACAATCCGGTTGATTTGGTGCCAAATCCCCATTCGTTGATGGTAATTCCATCTTCGCGGGTTACCGGCAAATTATTATCGGGAAAGCATGCTGCTACACCAATGGCATCTACGCCCATACCCACGAGCATATTGTTGAAGGAGATGCGGCTTCCGAGCAAAGATGAAACAGGCTCTTCGTAAGGCACACCCAAATGGTCGCTCAATCGTTTTGCCAATTGTGGCACTATACTTACATACAAGGGTGGACGGTCAGTTGGTTTGCCGTTTAATGTGTTCAAAAATCTTTCGCGTGAATTCATGGTAATAATATTTTTTTAAAATCCGATATAATATTTTATAATTGCTTCGCCCATAATGCCTGTAGAAAATGGGTTGTGTAAATGTCCGTTTGGTGTGCCATTTGGTCCGTAAAATTCAGAAACCGTTCCCCAAGCACTGATTATTCCTCCATTCAGGTATGTTTTCATGGCTTTATCAGCTTCTTCTTGCTTATTCAGTTTTTTCATTACATAGATGTAATAAGCTAAATTATGGCCACTAAAACCCTCGGCATCCGAAGGCGCTGTTGGCAGAAAACCAGTTTTAGGATGAATAAAACGAGAACTATACAGTGCTGTTGAAATTTCCCGATTTTTATTCAATTCAACGCCAATCCATTCGGGGAATAGTAAATAATTAGTAACTCTGTAGTTCGGAAATGAACCATCGCGCTTCCTGCACCAATCCAGTACATTCAAATCATCGCGCCAAAATGTAGTGTCAATAGCATCTTTTATATTTTCAAGGGCTTGTTGATAAATAGTTGACACAAAATTCCTATTCAGAACAGTTGCCCCTTTAATATAGAAATCGAGCGAAGCAATAGCCAGTGTAGCTGACGGAAGCGACCATTCATCCTCGGTGAAATTTGTAATATATCCATACATTTGTCCATCAACTCGAACGGTATATTTTTCTGTTTCATCTCCATTAAAATCTATTCTCCACTGATTTGCTTTCAGATAGGCCAGTTGGCAATTGATGGCAATTTGCATTGCCGGAAAAACTTTTCTGAGAAAAACGGTATCGTTTGTATTCTCAAAATAATATTTTGCCATCAAAATAAAATACGCCGGCGTTTCGGAATCACGGTTATGAAACAACTGATTTTTAACGCCTTTATATCCTAATGGCCATGAATTGGGCACATAACCGAGTTCTACCGTTTTGGCAGAAGCTGCCAATACCAGTTTTTTTAGCTCATCGTTGCGTTGTGTAATTTGAAGCAAGCGACTTGCACCGTGAGAATCGCGAATATATCCGTTGGGATACGCCCTCAAGCCGGTATGAATGCCACCCGAACTATCCTGCAACATTTTGATGGTAATTTGAGCTCCCTCCACAATATCACGTGCTTTTGAATCGGAAATTTTAGCGGAAAAGTCTTTTCCTTTCCGATACCAATGCTGCCATTCACTCACACTTTGCTTAAGTTCTGATGCAGTATTTCGCTTCTTAATTGAATGTAAAATTGCATCTGTTTTTTTCAATTTCTCGGGATAAAACAGGTGATGATAAAGCGAAAGTTGAAATGTACCATCTTTTGAAATGCTGATTTCATTGGTTTGAATTTCAGATTGATTGACACCGGTAATTTTCGCTTTTGAATTTACGTTAAATGCTATAATGGCATACCTATCATTCCAGTTTTTTGAATCTTGCCAACAATCGCTGAAATTCCATTTAGAGGTATCGGCATGTAACAATACTGCTTTATTATCAATTAGTTGAGGCTGAATGTCTTTAGCAATAATTTGTGCGTTCACTGAAAGTTTTATAGCACGTCCCGAGTGATTATGAATAGTCAACATTCGTGTAACCCAAGGCTGATTTGTCCTTGAAAAATCGGTAACTGTTACTGAAACGCCATTTTTTTCATAAACACCTGAATAAATTCCTGTCTCTCTTAGCCGATGCATTTCGGGCTTAATTTGATAGGAATAACCATTCATATTTAGGTTTAAAATTTCACTTTGAATGAAATTAGGCGCCGTATAATTAGGGCCAAATAGCGCATTCCAAGTCCCATCGGGCGTTCCCATCGCTCCCGACACTCCATTTCCTAGAAAATAATCTTCCAGCGGACCACAATAAGTAACCGCTTTTGGCAAATCTGCTGATTGGTCTGTTTTTGCCATGACAAAGCATGGCAAAAACAGTAAAATTATGCATTGGAGAAATTTCATTGTATAAATTAATTTAGTTTCTATTTTTATTAATCAAAGGTAACTACATTCCCCTTTAGGGGTTAGGGGTCATATCTATCACCACCGGTCCAAACAAACCAGCTGGTTGAAGTGGCGACACTTTTGCCCACTCAAACGGGAATGTCATCCATGTATGTTTTTTGGTTACGCCATCCTGCAAATCGCCAACAATGCGGTTCCACCAAGGGTTTGTAATGTCCACTTCAATGGTGTTTTTGCCTTTTTTTAGTGCCGATGAAATGTTCAATTCGTATGGATAACACCACACTGTGCCCACTGATTTTCCATTGATACGGACAGCTGCCATTTTTTCAACCCGACCTAAATTGATGAAATTCGATTTGGTAACATCACCTGTAAATTCAATCGTTTTGCTGTAAGTTGCTGTTCCTCCGTAGTATTGAATGTTTTTATTTTCGTTTGTTGTCCAATCGCTAAGCGTTTTGAATTCTACTTTAGCTGGAGCATCCATTTTGGGGTTGAACGAAACTGTCCACGCTCCTTCGATTGTTTGAACTGTTACTTTCTCTGCATAGTTTTTACCCCTAAGCTTAGATCCGACTTTATTACGGAAAACAATAAACCAACTGTCCGTTTCGTTGAATTTCAGAGGAATAAAGGTAAATCCATTGCGTTCGGTAAATTCAGGTAAATTGCGAATTTCACCTGTAATGGCGTTCCACAATTCGGGTTGTTTCCCAACGATATTGAAACCAAGTTCGCCATTGAAAATTTGCTGAGATTGGTTGCTCACAAAATAAATATCAGCTTCTCCATCTTTGCGGTGAATGTAATTAAATTGTTCAGGCAAAACCACATCGGTTTTCAGGTTCATACGGCTAAACACATCTTCCAAAGTAACGCCGAAAAATACATTTCCTTTGCCTGCTTTATGTTGCGTAATTGTTGCACCATCAATATCTCCCCAAAGTTTTGCAGCCATTTCTTTTACTTGATTGTCGGCGGTTGGATAATTTGCTAAACTCGGCGATTGTATCGGTTTTGGGCCTACAACGGTTGCACCTTCGTTCACCAACTGACTAATTTTTTGCAATACTTCGGGACGCATGGTGGTTTGGTTCGACAATACCAACACATTGTAGCTGATACCCGATTTCAGGACGATTTTTCCATTTTTCACCACTGCATCACGCAACAGCACTTCGGCATTTATCAAATCGTAATCCGTTCCGGCAGGTGGTGCAGGTTTCAAATCGGAAGATTGTTTAGGTGTATCTTCGCCTAAAAAGTACAGCATATCTGCCACATGCAAACCCGACTGCAACAAAGCTGATGAACGGCGAACGTATTCGTAGTACGGTTTTGCTTTGATAAACCAGGTTGAATTTCGGTTGAAATCCGTTCCAAACCAAGCATTTACCCCCGGAGGTGTGTCGTAAGGTTGGTGAATGTATAAGTGAAAAACATAATGATTAATTCCCTGAGTAAATGCCCAATCGCCTAACATTTTTAAATCGCGTGGCATATTGCTATGGTTTTGATGCGAGGTAAACGACTCAGCCGAAGTTGTTTTTTTTCCATAAATATTGGCACATGATGAGGCAATGCGGCATTCAGCCGGACCAATATCGGTAGCCGAATTCCAGAATTCGCCTGCAATATCATCTGTTGCTCCACCGTACATCAACGATTCACCGGGGTAGCCGAAACCATAATTCTCGCACCACATACGCAGTCCATTATCGTTTGCTTTTTCGCGTAATCCGGTAACATATTCTGTAGCAATAAGCGTTGCAACCAACCGACGCATATCCCAAAGGAAGCGATCCGATTTTTCAGCCGAATCCACTACTCGTCCAGTAAGAACAGGCAACCAAGGTATTGGATCGTAACCGTAAGCAGCTTTAAATCGTTCAGTCATATCATCTGTCCAGTTTTGTGGACCTTGCTCGTAGCTATCCATTACCACATGTTTCAATGCTTTGCGGTCTTTGGCCGGCATGCGTTCCAATATTTTTCCCACATAATTGTCAAAATGAAATTTGGTATGCGCTTTATTCATTTTATCAATTTCAAAGCCTTCACATTCGGGCGTAACAGGGTGGTTAACTGCTCCGGTTGGAACCATTCCAGTGCGTACAATAGTCCAGTCGCCAGCAGGAACATCCCAAGTTAGAAAACCATTGGCATCCACTTTGTCGGTGATGTTAATCACTTTAGTAACATCTACGTTCAGGTCTTTCGATTCCGGCTCTGTTGATTTTGGCCACATATAGGTATCCCAACTCACAAACGGTGTTGGTGCCATTTTGCTCAATTGTTTCTCGTTGAAATGCGAAAGAACAGCTTTACCGCTTAATTCAATTTCGGCAATGCATCCCAATGCTTTGTTTTTCGACAAATTAATCCAGGGCAAAACAGGACCACCATCGGTAAAAATAATGCGGAATTGTTTCGATTTAATTGCTTCGAAAGATTCAGATATTACGGCAAACTTCATTGGTCCAGCCATTTGATCAATAATCTGGCGGTCGATTTTATTTCTGCATACTGTACGCCAATAATTATGAAAATCGAGGTATTGTATTTCGTAATACGCATTCATGGGCACTTCAGCCGGAAATAGTTTAATGCTGCGAACCTCTTCAATTTTTGAGAGCGACAGTTCAATAGTTACAGGATAAGAAGCTATTGAAAAATAGCTCTCTTTATTTCCATCGAACATTAATTCGGCATTAGCAACCTGCGGATTGGTAGTGATTTGTTTTACAACTGCATTTACTGTATGATTTTCATTGCGAGGAGAAGGAAAAGCCTGAACCACTACTTGTTGGAAATCCTTTTTGGGAGTTTTAAGTTGCACTTGTACTTTTTGACCGCCCTTAATATGCATTTCGGACGAAACCAAATAGCGCATGGTTTTATCAGCTGTCACCCACGGTCCGCCGGACATAGACCATCCCGGGCAATTAAACATGCCAATTTTAACACCAATTCGACCACCTTCGCGAATAGCATGTTCCATACATCCCCACCATTTTTCACTCAAAACAGGCACATCGCCGGGCTTTACTGCAAAATCGTGTACATTCGAAATAAATGCCTCGCCAATACCTGCTTCGCGCATGGCTTCGAGGTCTTTGGTAATGCCCTCTTTGGTAATATGGCTGCTAATCCAGTACCAATACACCCAAGGTTTGGTAGCTTCAGGTGGATTTTTGAAATCTTGTTCAATATTACTTGCTTGCGATTTAACCGAAATTGAAAAAATTGCGATTAATAATAGTAGAAATTTAAAAGCTCGTTTCATGATTTTTGTTAGTCTTTTATGATTATTTTTTGGATTACTCCTTTTTCATTTTCAATTTTTATCAACAATGTACCTTTGGGGTAGTTGCTTAAGTTTAATGTAAAATTGCCAACTTCCTGACGTTGTTCAAAAACAACACCTGTCAAAGACATGATTGAAACATTGAACCTTTCTCCATCATCGTTCGTACATTCAAATTTCAC
>CAYXQZ010000026.1:18754-27644 GCA_964466415.1 uncultured Paludibacter sp. | reverse complement strand
AATAACGTGCATAGCACCAAATAACGGCGAAGCCTAATAACGCGAACCTGCCTGCCGCAGGCGGGGCTAATAACGGCGAAGCCCTAATAACGTGCGAAGCACCAAACAGGGCGAAGCCAAAAAAAAGAATAAATGAATAGAAAAGTTAGAGTGCGATTTGCACCAAGTCCAACTGGCCCGCTACACATAGGCGGTGTTCGAACAGCATTGTATAATTACTTATTTGCTCGCAAGTTTAATGGCGACATGTTACTTCGCATTGAAGATACGGATTCGGCCCGATTTGTATCTGGCGCTGAGGATTACATTGTAGAAGCACTCAGCTGGCTCGGCATTGAAATTGACGAAGGCATTGGTGCAAAAACCCAAGGCACACACGCTCCCTATCGACAAAGCGAACGCAAACCCATTTATCGCAAATATGTGGATCAATTGCTCGATGCAGGTTTGGCTTATATAGCATTCGATACTCCTGCCGAGTTGGATTCTAAACGTGCCGAAATAGCTAATTTTCAGTACGATGCCAAAACTCGTGGTATAATGTCCAATTCGCTTACTTTAACTGCCGATGAGGTTGCTAACCGCATTTCGAATGGCGAACAATATGTAGTACGTATAAAAATTGAACCAAACGAAGAAATTAAAGTACAGGATTTGATACGTGGCGAAGTTATCATTAACTCATCGGTAATCGACGACAAAGTGCTTTTTAAATCGTCGGACGGACTTCCAACTTATCACATGGCCAATGTAGTGGATGATTTTTTAATGGAAATATCGCATGTTATACGTGGCGAAGAATGGCTGCCATCGGCTCCATTGCATGTTTTACTTTACAGGTATTTAGGTTGGACAGCACAAATGCCTCAATTTGCACATTTACCGCTACTACTTAAACCCGATGGCAATGGTAAACTTAGCAAACGCGATGGCGACCGCCTTGGATTTCCTGTTTTTCCACTTAACTGGACCGATCCCAAAACAAACGAAACTTCGTCGGGTTATCGCGAAGCGGGTTATTTCCCCGAAGCTGTTGTTAATTTCCTTTCGTTACTTGGTTGGAATTCGGGTACCGAACAAGAGATTTTTTCGATGCAAGAACTAATTGATCAATTCTCGCTCGAACGCGTAAGTAAAAGTGGAGCTAAATTCGACTACGAAAAGGGAAAATGGTTTAACCACAAATACTTACAAAATAAACCCATCGAAGAAATTGCAAATTTATTTCAACATATTTTAATCGATAAAGGGATAATCGAAGACTCGGACAAAGTACAGAAAATCACGTCATTGGTGCGCGAACGTGCCGTTTTTGTGAATGACCTATGGCTGCAATCGACCTTCTTTTTTGAAGCCCCAACAACCTACGACGAAAAAACAGTGCAGAAACGTTGGAAACCAGAAACTCCGACACAACTTACTAAACTTTGCGAAGTGCTGGCTGTTGTGACTGACTTTAGTGCAGAAAACACCGAAGAAATTGTAAAAGCATGGATTACCGACAACGAATACAATTTAGGAGCAATTATGAATGCCTTCCGACTTTCGCTTGTTGGTGAACCCAAAGGACCACATATATTTGATATAACTGCAATTATCGGAAAAGACGAAACGCTAAAACGAATTCGAAAAGCCATTTCGAGTATCAACATCTAAAAACAAAAGCCTGCCTCAATATCTTGAAGCAGGCTTTTGTTACATTACCAAATATTCTGGTTCACAACCACTTTTAATCAATAATGCGTTGATTTCTTTTTTAAGACACATCATTCTCATTTCTCGATCTAGAAAATAACTGTTTAGTTTCTTGTAATGGTCTAATGTAGTCTCTAAATCAATTTCTAACTGCTTACGTGCCGAAATGTCGGTCATGGTTAGCAAACATTCGTTAGTGCTATCGGGAACGTATGCTACAAGTTGAACGCAAATTGGTTTTGTGCCATTCGACAAAAGGAAAAGCTCGTGTGTTTTTTTAGTTTTACACATAAAAGCATCGTCCATCAATACCCTATAGTGATTCAGACTATCAGGATGTATGTAAAGCCCTAAATGACTGTTCTTTAAATTCGCACGATCTTTGCCTAACAACCTAGCTGCCTCAAAATTAAGAATAACAATATCGCCTTCTTTCGAAAGTGTTAAGTAGCCCGATGGAGCAAAATCGTACAAATCCGTGTATTTTTCCATGCTAAGCTCTGCTCGCTCACGTGCCGCCACTAGTTCTTCGTTCTGCATTTCGAGCTCAATTTGGTGAACCTGAAGTTCATGTATAAGCTTCAGATTATCAACTTCTAAACCTGATTTTACAGGCTTTCTTATCTTTAACTCAGCTTCGGCTTTCTGCCTTAGTTCTTTGGCATCATTGTTTACATTGTCTTGCGTTTTCATGGCTCATAACAAATTATGATTACGTAATAATTCCACTGTTTTATTGAGTTCAATCTCCAACTTTTTGGCTACGGTAATGTCAATAAATGTAATGACCAATCCGTCAATCTTATCATCGTAAGTACGATAAGGCATAATGCGTATGTTAAACCAATTGCCGGCATTGGTAGTAATGGGTGTTTCTTTAAACACAAGCGTTCGTAGTACTTCTTTTGCATGTGTCGCAATTTCAGGATATTGTAAGTCGTTCACAAGGTCGGTAAATGGTCGGCCAACATCAGTGGGTCTTAGTTTGATTATTTTTTTAAGCTGATGGGTGAATCTTCGAATATTCAACTCTTTATCCAAAAATAATGTAGCAATATCAGTACTATTGAGCAGGTTAATCATGTCGTTGTTGGCGAGTTCAAAATCGCCTATTTTAAGTTGAAGCTCAGCGTTCACAGTTTGTAATTCCTCGTTTAGGCTTTGCATTTCTTCTTTCGAGGTTGTTAATTCCTCGTTGGTCGATTGCAACTCTTCGTTGGTTGATTGCAATTCCTCGTTGGTTGATTTAAGTTCTTCTTGCGAGGTTTGCATTTCCTCACGGGTGCTTTGAAGCTCTTCATTTACGTGTTGTAATTCAATTTCAACTTCTTGCTGATGAACCGAATTTAACTTACCTGCTGCTTTTTTAGTTATTTTTTCTGTAATTACAGTTGCTACATCCGAAAAAACAACAATAATTGAACCTTTCAAAGCATCCGGTTTATCGTTTTGCTGTATGGTAACATCCACATACTGCGTGCCACCATTGGTACCCACCTTAATGTTATTCAACACTACTGGCTCATAATTCTGCTTGGCTTTTCGGATAGCTCCTGTTAACACATTATTTAAGCCTTCGCGCGCCATGGCAAAAATATTCATATTTGCTTTGCCAGCAGCCGGTTCAAGATACTTGCCTGTTTTGCCGGTAATATAAAGTATATCGCCTTGGTCGTTAATAAGCACACTGGCAGGCGAAAATCGTTGAAGTAACAATTTATCGGCTAGGTTTTGAATATTTTCAATTTCTTTCATCGGTTTTCTTTGGATTTCGGTCAATTGTATTTTTTTTTGAGAAAATGAACTGGGAAAATTTAATAATTGAACTGTATTTGGTAATTCCGAACGTTTAAAAAACTTCAATTTAGAATCCTGCAGAGTAAAAAAACCATTTCCAGAACTTTCATTTTCGGCACTTCCAAGTAGCATAATACCACCTGGATTAAGACTATAATGAAATAAAATCATCAGTTTTTTCTGCAATTCGGCTTCCATATAAATAAGCATATTTCGGCACGAAAGAATATCCAATTTGGTAAATGGTGCGTCCTTAATTACATTGTGTTGAGCAAAAACAACCATTTCGCGGATTGTTTTGTTAATTTTAAAACCAGTACCATTAACGGTAAAAAACTCGTTAAGGCGTTCGGGCGATACATCGGCTTGAATATTAGATGAGTACTCACCTTTTCGGGCTAGCTCTATGGCATCAATTTCCAAATCGGAAGCAAAAATTTGTAAGCTAAACTTCTTTTCGTGTTTTACTTTTTCGTAAGCTTCTTTAAAAATAATTGCCAAGGTATACGCTTCTTCGCCAGTTGAACATGCTGCTATCCATGCCCTAAAGACATACCCATTGGGAAATTTGTCAAATAATTCAGGCAACATTTTTGTTTTAAACTTATCCCATACGGTCACATCCCTAAAAAAGTTGGTAACTCCAATGAGCAACTCTTTAAAAAGTATATCCGTTTCGGTTGGGTTTTCTTGCAAAAAGCGGACGTAATTATGTATTTTATCTATTTGATGTACATTCATGCGCCTTTCGATGCGCCTAAAAAGGGTGTTTTTTTTATAAAGCGAAAAATCGTGACCAGTTTGTGCACGGAGTAAAATGATAATTTTATCGAGATTACTTGAATCTTTTATATCCAAAATTTTATCAGCATTAATATTTGATGCATGCATAAGAATATCCATTAACTTTTGAGGTAGTTCGTTGGCTGGTGCCACTACATCTACATTTATAGTATTTATAGCACTTCGAGGCATAGCATCAAACTTAGCATCGGTGGGCTCTTGTACCAAAACTATACCATTCATTTCCTTAATTTTCCGTACACCAATACTGCCATCGGAGCCCATTCCGGAAAGAATAACACCTATACTTTTCTCATTTCTATCATTGGCTAGCGAGCTAAAAAAATAATCGATAGGCAATCGCAATCCTCTTGTTTCAACGGGTTTAAACAAATGCAAAGTTCCATTCAGGATGGACATGTTTTTGTTTGGCGGAATAATGTAAACATGGTTTGGTTTTATCAATAAACTATCGGTAGCCTGCAAAACCTTCATGGGCGTAATGCGTTGTAGTAAATCGGGCATTATACTTACGTGGGTGGGGTCAAGATGTTGAATTATAACATAAGCCATTCCACTTTCAACAGGCAAATTTTCGAAAAACTGCTCTAACGCCTCCAAACCACCCGCCGATGCTCCTATTCCAACTATCGGAAAATGGATATCTGTGGTTTCAGTTTTTAGTTGATTCCTTTTTGAATTAACATCTACCTTTTTCATTTTATTCAGTTAAAAAATATTCAAGTTTGAAATTTGACTAGCACTATTTTACCAACAAAATTTTAGAAGCACATAAGTAATAGGAATTAAATAATGTCACATTTGTAAAAAATAATAATTTCACAAATCAATTGTAACTTCAAGTCCCCTTTAGGGGATATAGGGGCAGTTATAACATTAATTTTTGCCGCCCCAAGCCCCTAAAGGGGATGTAGAGTTACTTTCGTCTTTAAAAAAATGGTATATTATATTTGAACATTTACATAAGTCGGATACAGTATGATTACTAAATGAGTAAAGAAAGATATGAGGAAATTTATTTTGCAAATGTAGTCTATTTTTAACAACTACATGCACATAATCAGTTAATAATTTAAAATTTCAATGAATTTAATAATTACTCTATTCAAAAAAATCAAAAATGCAATTTTTCAATGCTATTGCAAACAGAATTTTAAAAAAAAGCCTGCCTCAATATCTTGAAGCAGGCTTTTTACCTTCACGATTTCTTTTCAAACTCTTCTTGCAGGTTGATTTCAATACCTTTTTTGTCGTAGAATTTATATTGTAAAAAACCAAGTTGCTGTGATGCTAAGAATTTGCATCCGCTACCGTATTTCCTACGCCATTTCCATTTCATCGAGATGAATCCTTTCGAAATAAACGATTCGACATAAGGATGTAAATGCAGTGTAAACTCTTTTATCTTCAGTTGTTTAACCACCATTTCAATTTTACTTTCCAACTGATCGGCAAATAAAATGGAAGGTTTGGTATGTCCTGTTCCAAAACAAGTAGGACATGTTTCTTCAATGTCGATATGTGTTACGGGTCGTACTCGCTGACGCGTCATTTGCATCAATCCGAATTTGCTGAGCGGCAGGATATTATGTTTTGCACGGTCACCAGCCATTGCGTCGCGCATGCGATCGTATAGTTTCTGACGGTTTTCGTTATCGTGCATGTCGATAAAATCGACTACAATAATACCTCCCATATCTCTCATTCGAAGTTGTCGGGCAATTTCGTCGGCAGCAGCCAGATTCACATCCAACGCGTTACCTTCTTGCCCACTACCTACTTTCGACCTATTTCCACTGTTTACATCAATTACATGCAAAGCTTCGGTATGCTCAATAATAAGGTATGCACCGCTTTTGAAAGATACTGTACGTCCGAAAGTCGATTTTATTTGTTTGGTAACTCCAAATCCGTCAAAAATCGGTATTTCCTCTTTATACAGTTTAACAATATCTTTGCGATCGGGTGCAATAAGTTCTACATAATCCCTTATTTCAGTAGCAACATCTGCATTATTTACATGTATGTGCTTAAAATTGGTGTTGAATAAATCTCTAATTATTCCCACCGTGCGACCTAATTCTTCTAAAATTAGCGAAACTCCTTTGGCTTGTTGTGTTTTGACTATCGCTTCTTCCCAGCGTTTAACCAAAATACGTAGCTCATTATCGAGTTCGGCTACTTTTTTATCTTCGGCAACAGTACGTACAATTACTCCAAATCCCTTTGGTTTAATGCTTTGTATCAATTGCTTCAGTCTCATTTTTTCTTCATCCGTTTTGATTTTCGATGATACGGAAACCTTATCGGCAAAGGGAATGAGAACTAAAAATCGTCCTGCTATCGAAATTTCGGCTGTTAAGCGCGGACCTTTGGTTGAAATGGGCTCTTTTGCTACCTGAACCAGAATGTCTTGTCCAGTCTTTAGTATGTCGCCTATAGCACCGCTTTTGTCAATTTCGGGTTGCAGTTTAATTTTCTGAATGGCAGGTACTTTTTTACGGTCGCTCAGTATCTGCGTTGTAAACTGGTATAGTGTATTGAAATTCGAACCTAAATCAAGATAGTGAAGAAAAGCGTCTTTTTCGTGTCCTACATCTACGAAAGCTGCATTCAGACCAGGCATTATTTTACGAACTTTGCCCAAATAGATATTACCAACAGCGAAGCTCTCTTCGCGTGCTTCATAATTCAGTTCTACAAGTCGTTTGTCTTCGAGCAGCGCAATAGATATTTCGGATGGTTGTACATCGACTACTAGTTCGCTATTCACATTTTATGATTTTGGGGGTTGTTTTTATAAAGAAAAACAAACTTATTAGCCAAGATACAGCTTATAAGTTTGTTTTCTTGGACTTTAACGTATCAAAGACCATGTAAGACTATTTCTTTTTATGTCTGTTTTTACGTAGTCTCTTTTTACGCTTGTGTGTCGACATTTTATGTCTTTTTCTTTTTTTACCGCTTGGCATCTTTCTTTCTTATTTTAAAAATTATTTTACTGAACTAACAAAAGTCTTGGCTGGTTTGAACGATGGGATACTGTGAGCCGGAATGATGATAGTAGTGTTTTTAGAGATGTTGCGAGCAGTTTTTTCAGCGCGTTGTTTTACAATGAAGCTACCGAATCCTCTTAAATATACGTTGTCATTTTTCGACAATGAATCTTTTACTGCTTCCATGAAAGCTTCTACTGTTTTTAATACATCAGCCTTGTCAAGACCTGTGCTTTTAGCAATTTCGTTTACGATATCTGCTTTAGTCATTTTGATAAGTTTTTAACTTGTTAATAAATATGTTTGATTTTTTGTTTCTAAAAACGGACTGCAAATATATAGCTTTTATTCTGATTAAAAAACATTTGCGTTGTTTTTTTTGAAAATAAATTGATTTTTAGCATTTTTATTTTTTAGCAGCACTCAAATATTGTTCAATCTCCGACAACTTTAAATTGCGACCAACAATTACTCCATTTCTGTCGATTAATACTGTAGCGGGAATTGAGCGAACTGCATATAAATTGGCACCTGCACTTTTCCAACCTTGTAAGTCCGAAATATGTTTCCAATTGATTTGCTGTTTGTTAACTGTTTCTTTCCACGCTAGGGTGTCATCGTCGAGCGAAACGCCCAAAATCTCGAGCTTTGCGCCTTTGTGTTTTGCATAAAGTGCTTTTAATTCTGGTAACGATTTCATACAAGGACCACACCACGATGCCCAAAAATCGATCAACACAAAATCGGTCTTGCCTATTAACGACGACAAAGCTAATTTTTGGCCTTGCATATCAGGCAGTTCAATTTCGGTAAATTTCTGTCCTTTGTTTGTTTGTTTTTCAACATCAATAGCTGCAATAATCTCGGCCATGCGTGGAATTGCTTTTGTTTGTGGAGTCATTAGTTGTACAATTTTTTCTTTTTGCTCAATGGTCATACTGTAAAACGAAGAACCAAAAACATAATTACCTACAATACTATTAGCATAATCAGTGGAAAATTGAATATCATTTGCGGTAATTATGTTCTCAAATTCAGCCATTTTAGCATCTATAGCTGCTTTTTCTGATTCAGTTGCAGTGCTATCGTTAAAACTTTTGTAAACCTCCTCTGCTTTGGTATAATAGCTGTTTTTCAGAATAAGGTATTTTTGCAACACTTCATTCTGTTCAGTTCCTTCGGCAGTTACCCCCGATTTATCAATATGGATTTTAATATCACCATTTTCGAAAACAAATGGCTCGCGAAGTAATTCTCCATCCGCCTTTTCAACAGCAATAAAAACTACACGTGCACTATCACAAACGCCTTCGAAAGCAAACTTTTTGTTCTCAATTTTGGCACTATCAATGGTTGTCCACACACGGTTAATGCGTTCTTTAATAAACACATATTTGCCATTTAACGCTGGTTCATTTACTGTACCTTCGATTTTGTAAGCTGTAGGTTTACAACTTGCAATCAAGATTGTTATTACGATAAAATAAAATAGTTTCTTCATTTTCAATAATTTGTTTTTTATAATTAGACGCGGCATGCCACGTATCTACCAAAATCATCCTATCATCTCATCATCATATCACCACATCACCACATCA
>CAYXQZ010000026.1:12142-18654 GCA_964466415.1 uncultured Paludibacter sp. | reverse complement strand
ATTTTTTCTTCCATTTCTTTTTGAGTAATACCTAGCCATTTAGCTTGGTCGGTACCCGGAAGATTAGTAAGTTTTACCTCAGGATTTACAGCCACGCCATTGCGTGTAAAGCCTTTTTCGCTCACATCCGAGCCCCAGGCTATGGTGTAACCTTTGTCGATTGCATTATCGAATACGGCTTTAAATTCGTCCAATGGCAAGTTGTACGATTCTTCCCAACGCCAGTTATCGGGAATTTCGATTACAAATTTGCTATAAAAAGGATGATGTGTAAATGATGTAAGCGAAACATAATCGTCCATATTCAATCCGAGTGATTGAGCATAACTAATGGGCGAATATTTTTTACCTTTCAACGTAAATTCCGTTGGAATTTTACCCAAATAAGCATCCAAAATGCCATCGAAACCAGCCTTCCATGCTGTAGAAAGTCTTTTGTTTGGATTTTTCACAATCACATCCACATAAGCACGAGTCAAAGCATCGAGTTCACCATGACGGTGTTTATCTTCACCATAGTTGTACCCATTCATCAACGAATCGGGCACTATACCTTGGTTTTTAAGCGTATACATTACGTCGTAAAATGAACCTCCACCCGCAAAGTTCGAAGTTCCATTCATACGTACAAATTTGTCGGCTTTGTCTGAATATGATTTGTGCACCACAAACATTTCCGAAAGGTCAACCTCAGGCTTTCCCATTCGAAGCAATTCAGCTTCGAAAAAACCAATAGCCGAAAAGCTCCAGCAGGTTCCTGAACTTGCCTGATTTTTCACAGGCGTTATCTTGTTTTCTTTTATCGTTGTAAAACGAAATGTAGTATCGACAGCGGTCGTATCTTTGTTGGCAGCAGATGCAGCAAAAGCACCTAGGCTAAAAGCTGCTAATAGGAGAAGTTTGTTCATATGCGTTTTGTGTTCCGAGTTTCGCGTTCCGAGTTTCGCGTTTCATTGCTGAATAGAACAAGAAACACGAAACCTGAAACACGAAACAATCATTATTTTACAGGTATATTTTTTAGCGTTTCAACCAAATAATCCCAGAAAAGTTGTACGGTGGCTATGTTTACTTTTTCGTCGGGCGAATGTGGGTAACGAATGGTTGGACCAAACGAAATCATATCCATATTAGGATAATGTGTTCCTAAAATGCCACATTCGAGTCCAGCATGAATAATCATGATTTTGGGCGTTTTGCCATATTTGTCTTCATAAATTTTCAACATCGCTTTTAATATTGGCGAATCCAAGTTTGGTTTCCAACCAGGATATCCACCTACAAATTCAACTTTTGCACCTGCCAATGCAAAATTACTTTCGATAATAGATGCTAGTTCAGACTTGCGCGAATCTACTGAGCTACGGAGTAACGAACGTAATTCAATTTTCTGTCCGTTTGATTTAATAATGGCCAAATTATTGGATGTTTCAACTACAGTTGGCAATTCGGGGATAAAACGGTAAACGCCATTAAAACAAGCCGTAACGCCATTTATAAGGTCGTCTTGAATTTCTTCGGGAATTAATCCACTAGGCAAAGCAATTTCCTCAGCAGTTAGCGAAATATTGTTTTCAACTCCAGCAAACTCTTCTACAAAAAGCGTTTCCATTTCGTCGATTAAATCCATAATATCATCCACAGCATCGCCAGGAACAGTTAGCACTGCAAATGCTTCGCGAGGAATGGCATTACGCAAACTTCCACCTTCAATACTAGCTAAGCGAGCTTGGCATTCGGCCACAGCTAGTTTCAAAAAACGGAACATGAGTTTATTGGCATTGGCACGTTGCAAATGAATATCCACACCTGAGTGTCCACCTTTAAGACCTTTCAACGTTACTTTTACAGCCACATCGCCTTCGGGAATTTCCACTTCGTTGTAGGCAAACGATATGTTTGCATCCAAACCACCCGCACAACCCACATACAATTCACCTTCATCTTCCGAATCCAAATTCATCAAAATATCACCTTTCAAAAACCCTGGCTCTAATCCAAAAGCACCATGCATACCTGTTTCTTCGTCCACGGTTATAAACATTTCGATAGCTGGATGTGCAATATCGTTCGATGCAAGCACTGCCATTGCTGCCGATATACCCATACCATTATCGGCTCCGAGCGTAGTGTCTTTGGCAGTTACCCAGTCGCCATCAATATAGGCTTCGATAGGGTCGGTTTCGAAATTGTGGGCAATGCCCGAGTTTTTCTGAGGCACCATATCCATGTGTGCTTGCAATACTACAGCCTTGCGGTCTTCCATACCTGGAGTTGCAGGTTTACGAACCAACACATTGCCTATTTCATCGCGGAGTGTTTCGAGACCTAGTGATTTACCAAAATTTTCGAGAAAAGTACCTATTGGTTCTTTTTTGCCCGAAGGACGTGGTACTTGTGTTAAACTATAAAAATGATTCCAAAGCGCTTTAGGCTCTAATTGACGAATGTCGCTCATATTATTTTTTATTAATGTTGTATATTTATACTGTTTTTACAATCTACAAATATCCGTATTTTTTCTCACAAAACAAGCACTGATAATACCTTTTTTGCATTTAAGTAATCGGATTATCAAAATTGATTATTTAAAACAACTCAAGGTCTCTTTTTGTTTTTCGGTAAGTTTAGTACATATCTTATCAACTGCCTTCCGGTTAGTTTTCTGAAAATCAATGGCTAGTTTCGAAATTTTCGTATTTACTTTGGCTATTTCGGCAGCATTTATGCTACCTTCACTTTTCTTTAGTGCCAATTCCTTTTTAAGCTTAGCTATACTTTTTTCAATTTTTACCCGATTTTTATCCCTACAAGTTTCAATTTTCAGAATACTTTTTGTTTGTTTGGAAGTAAGGTCTGTCACAATTTTAGTAACTGAAACAGGTTTATTTGCCAATAATTTAGTTGCCTGTTCCAAACTTTCGGCATGCGTATCGGCTAGCAATACGGGCTGTGTTGTTGGCTGTGATAGCGATTGATTGTTTTGCGCGTTTATAGTTACATGACAGGATATTAACAACCCAACTATTACGATTAATTTATTCATTTGTTTAGTTTATTTAGTGCGGTTTATATACAAATCGGTAGCTTTGTTTTTCACTATTAAAAAATGACGTTCAGTTTTATATGGTAATTCCTGTTTCCAAGCTTGTTGCACAATTGGTGCTTTGGCTGCCGTAGCTTGAGCAATACCCGTAATCTGACTTATTGCTTTTGCTAACAAGGCTTCGTTAATATCGCCCAACTGGTGTTTAAAATCATCCTCAATATAGTAATTAGGCACAAAACCTTTTGTAAAATCGCTCTGACGATCTTTATTAAAATAGCGTAGAACTATAGGCATAAACGCCCACTGGTTTTTAGTGTTCTTCTCATCGTTAATCAGTGTAGAGCCTACATTTTTACCTACTGTAGTATCACCCACAAGTATACAAGGTAAAAATGGCTTAATCCCGTTAATCACCATTTCGCTAGCCGAGGCAGTACCATCGCCTATTAAAAAATAAATGCGTTGCAAGCTATTTCCAATATTTTGAACAGGAATTTTGTCCGTTTTAGGCGATGGTAAATCGATGGTTGTAGCAAAATTATCAGAAAATGGGTTCTCGTTCGGATATTGACTTTTAAAACTGGAACTATTAAAATAATCGGTGTAATTACGGTTATATTCGGTATACGAAAACACTTTGTTTGTTGTCAGATTAGGTACCAACATACTAGCAAAATTTATGGCCGACGACATCATTCCGCCATGATTATAGCGCAAATCAACAACCAAGTCCGTGATATTTTGTTGCTTAAATTGACCAATGGCAGCGTTCAATTCCAAATCATATTTCATTGTTTTATCGCCAGGGTCGTTTGTAAAAAAGTTATAAACTAAGTAACCTATCTTTTTGGTCTGAAAGGTATAAACTGTATCCAAAAACACTGGATTCTCGTTGTAGCCATTTACTTTATTAACCACAACAGGTGTTTTGTCAGTAAATATATTGTTTGTATAATCACTAAAGGTAATACTCACCGATGGGGTTACATCGCTCAACGAAGCAATTACTGTACGATAGTTAGTCATGGTCATTTGCTGATTGTTAATCCGACGAATAATATCGCCACGCTTAATTCCAAGTGTACGAGCTGGTGTACCTGGCTTGGTGTAAAGCACTAGAGCCACCACATTTTCGTTCGAATCAGTCTCACGAAACAATTTAAATTCAAAACCTACTTCAGAAGCAATAACACCATTCAGCTCGTTTTTAATCTTCTCGTAGCTTTCAAAAATTGCCGAAAATCTATCCTCCTTATTAATTAAACTTTTAAAATACACGCTTGGCTTATCTGTTGAACTTTTGTAATAAGGCAACTCTGTATTCCAATAATACACAGCCGTCATATTATCATGGAGCCATTCATTCACATACTTGTACATTTCGGGCGAGTCAACTTCGTCGGTGTTTTTGCAACTCACTATAAACAAACATAAAACTGCGAAAAAGAAAAGATTTTTTTTCATCTGGAAATTCTTTGTTAAAAATTTGACATTAATAATTACAAACACTATAAGTGCACAAAGATAAAAATAATACTCAATTTTTACAACAAAAAAAAGCCCCACTGAATTTAAAAATTCGTGGGGACTTATTATCGTTTTACTTTTAATCTTTATTTTGTGAAATCGCAAATCACCTCACCGGTTACTGTACTTATATCTACAGCTTTAATGGTTTGAATTTTTGTAGGATCGGTTTGCCGAACATAAAGCGTTTTGCTGACTTCAGGCACTTTTACGCTGGAACTATAATAAATGTCTTTACTTCCAAGTCCTGACTTTAACAAAACGGCCGTATTAACTGTTGGGTTTGAGTCGAAAACTTCAATTTTGTATAAAAATTTACCGCCAAACGTATCGTTTATTACTACCGTTAGGTTGATGAGTTTGGTATTCTGACTGGCTTGTTCTTTGGAATTGGCCACAAGAGCTGCTTCATCTATTTCGTCGATTCCGGATGTACAACTAACTGCTATAAGCGCTATAATAAAAATTGCTACAAGCTTATATATTTTCAATGGAGTTTTCATAACTAATTATTTTGCTGTAACATTTACAATTAGCATGCCTAAAAACTATATTGCTGAAATTCAATGCAATAATGAGAGAGACGTCTTTTTTTGCTCTTCATTATCAAAGAATAGTGTTCGAAAGCGAAATGTAGTTTTATTCGAAACTGAGATAGGGTGTAATTTTGCGAAGTGTTTCGGGTTTAATTTCGGAAAGTACTGAAAGCTCACTGGCGGCATTTAACTTGCCTTTTCGCCGGCGAAATTCGTAAATGGCTTTGGACTCGTAAAAATTGAGATAAGGATGTGCATTCAGTTTTTCGACCGATGCGTTATTGATAGCAATTTTTCGTACCAATTGCTGATTTACAGTACAATTAGGACTAATCTTATCAAAATTTGCATCTGTCATGCCAAACAATTCGCGTAATTGTTCAACTGAAACAAAGCCACCAGTTTGCTGGCGAAAACGTACAATAGCTTTAGCATATCCACGTCCAATTCCATATACTTGCATAAGCTCAGTAGTATCAGCTGAGTTAAGTTCTACAATATGGTTTTTTTGCTTAGCTACACTTTTGGTTTTCAGACTATCTTTTGCTGTTGGTTTTGGTTCGGCAATAGCAATATAAGGCTCTAATTCCTTGAATTTTTCAGGCAAAATACCATACACTTTCGAAAAACTGTCGACAGTTCGAAAAATACCCCCTTTAGCCCTGAATTTCAAGATGTTCGATGCAATAAATGGTTTGAGCCCTAAGCGCACAAAAGCGGCCGAATCGACTTTATTGGGATCGAATCGGAATAGGCTATACGTATCGGGAGCTTTAATTGTGGGTTCTTTTTTCTCAAAGTCACGCTGATATTTATTATCCCATTCAGCCTTGCGCAAACTATCACGCGACACTAAGTTGCGCTCAAAACTTTCGGCTTCGGATAAAAAAACATCATCTGTATTTACAGGTGCAGGTGTAAAAACAGGCCATAAGTAACAGGCAGCTATTGTCACAACAATTAAAATTAAAAGCACAATAATACCAGTACGCTGTCCCTTCGAAAAATAAAAAAAATCTTTCCACATAACTACATCTCGTAGTCGACACAAGCACGCTCGGTGCGCACTTTGCCAATATAAGCAGCCACTCGTTTGTGCTCTGGGTGAATTTGGTAAGTATTGAGTTCTTCCATGTTTTCGAATTCAGAAACAAGGGCTACATCATAACTTCCTTCAGGGGCTTCAGGAGTGCAAATACCCACTTTTATCATTTTAATTTGTGGAATAATGTTTTTTAAATTTTCTAATTCGCTTTTAATATACAAAGCATTCTCTGCTTTTGTGCGACCTTCGGCCTGTTCGGCCAATTTAAACATAACAATGTGCTTAATCATAAAGAGTTATTTTGTTTGTAAAGTTTTTAAAGTTGTAAAGTTATAAGGTTGTAAAGTTATAAGGT
>CAYXQZ010000026.1:9986-12042 GCA_964466415.1 uncultured Paludibacter sp. | reverse complement strand
GTTGTAAAGTTATAAGGTTGTAAAGTTATAAGGTAATTGTCAAATCATCACAACTTGTCCCGATGTATCGGGATCGTCATATCATCCATCACCATATCACATCATTTACACACCACTTTGTAGCTTTTGTTATTTACTTTCAGAAAATAAATACCTGGCCGAGTGGGTATAAAAAAGCGTCCTTGCACCAAATTTCCCGACCAAACAACTTCGCCTGTTAGCGAAAAAAGTTTAACATTGCCTGTTGATTTTGGCAGTGTAATAAAAATGCCTTGCTGATTTGAACTGAAAATTATGCCATCAGCTATTATTTGTGTATTGTTTACTTGTTGGTTTTCGTTATCAGATTTTGTCCAACCAGCATCGCCTTTAATCACCATAGGACGATGATCAGCATTGCTTTTGTTTTGAGCCGTAAAGGTCATAACAAAAAGCAAAAAGCTAAATATAAATATACTAGTCTTCATCTGTTTATTATTATTTATCGCTTTTCATTCGTTTCGGGTAATCGATAGTGTAATGCAATCCGCGACTTTCTTTGCGGCGAAGTGCATGTTTAATTATCAGATACGCTACGCTGATAACATTTCGCAATTCACATATTTCGCGTGATACAACCGAACGATCAAACAAATCTTCTGTTTCGCGAAAAAGAATTTCCAACCTACTCATGGCTCGTTTCAAACGTAAATTCGAACGAACAATTCCTACATACGTGCTCATTATTTGTTCCACTTCTCTAAAACTCTGAGTAATCAAAACCATCTCTTCGGGTAGTTTTGTACCATCATCGTTCCAATCAGGAATAAATTCGTTAAAACTAATACTATTTAATACAGTTGTAGCATGTTTTACAGCCGCATCCGAATATACTAATGCTTCGAGCAATGAATTAGAAGCCAACCTATTAGCCCCATGCAAACCAGTACATGTACATTCACCGGCAGCATATAAACTTTTTATGGTTGTACGGGAATGTTCATCAATTACTATGCCACCACAAAGATAATGCTGAGTTGGCGAAACTGGTATCACATCTTTGGTAATATCGATGCCGAGTGATAAACATTTTTTGTAAATATTCGGAAAATGCTCTTTTGTTTCGTCGGCATTTTTGTGCGTCACATCCAAATACACGAACTGATGTCCACGAATTTTCATTTCGTTGTCGATGGCGCGTGCCACAATATCACGCGGAGCTAATGACCCACGCTCGTCGTATTTTTGCATAAACTCACGCCCATCTTTACAACGTAATACTGCTCCATAGCCACGTATGGCTTCGGTTATCAAAAATGTTGGTCGTTCGCCTGGATTATAAAGCCCCGTTGGATGAAACTGAACAAACTCCATATCCTGAATAACGCCTCGTGCACGATGAACCATAGCTATACCATCACCAGTGGCTATTTCGGGATTAGTAGTGGTGGCATAAACACTACCAATACCACCCGTAGCTAGAAGTGTGATTTTGGCTAAGAATTTATGAATATGATTAGTTTCCTCATTCAATACATACGCTCCGTAACATTCGATATTGGGTGTATGCTGCGTAACCACCTCACCCAAATGATGTTGCGTAAGAATTTCGATAGCAAAATGATTTTCAAAAATTTCGATGTTTTTGTTATCAGCAATTTTCCGAATCAAACTTTGTTGCATCTCAAAACCTGTATTGTCTTTGTGATGCAAAATTCGAAATTCGGAATGTCCGCCTTCTTTGTGTAAATCAAAATGACCATCCTCTTTTTTATCGAAATTAACTCCCCATTCCAACAAATCATCAATTTGAGCAGGTGCTTCTTGAATCACCTTTCGAACGGCAGCTTCATCACAATGTCCGTCGCCAGCTATAATTGTATCTTGAATGTGCTTTTCGAAACTATCAGGCTTGTATGTTACAGCAGCAATGCCGCCCTGTGCATAAGCTGTGTTTGTTTCGTCGAGTTTTGCTTTGCTAATAAGAGCCACTTTTCCATAACGCGAAGCTTTAATGGCAAAACTAATTCCTGCCAAACCACTTCCTATTACTAAAAAATCAAACTTACGAGTCATA
>CAYXQZ010000026.1:7341-9886 GCA_964466415.1 uncultured Paludibacter sp. | reverse complement strand
TTTCACATACGCTCTACGACGTTTGTGGTTAACGTTTTCGAAACTACCCCACTGCGACGACATTTTGGTATTTGTTTCCAATTCTGGATTCGATTCTGCAAACTTATATCCATTTTTGGCTGCATTTGGCATAATATCGGCAAACATGATTGAATTCACTCCTTTGTTTTGATAATCGGGGTGAACGGCCATAAGATATAAATCAACTATCGTGTTTTTGTTTAATGCCCTCAACATATAATACCAACCTAGCGGAAATAAGTGCCCTTTGGCTTTTTGCAAAGCTTTTGTAAAACTTGGCATGGCAATTCCAAGCGCCACTACATCATCTTTTTCATCCACCACTATTGAAATGGTATCGAGTCGGAAAAAGCTGAAATACAACTTAATATAAAATGCAATTTGTTTTTCGTTCAGTTTTGTAAATCCATATAAATGTTGATAACAAAGATTGAGCAAATCGAATATTTTAAGTGAATAATTATCAACCACCTCTTTACGCGATTTAAAATGTAACGAGCGAAGGTTGTATTTTTGTTTTACAATTTCGGCAATTCTGAAAAACTTTTCAGGAAATTCCTCCGGTATGGTTATCAAATATTCATTCCAATCAATATCTTTTACAAAGCCATAATCCTCAATATGTTGCACATAATACGGGTAATTATATATAGTAGCAAGTGTACCAACCTGATCGTAACCCGACACTAACAAACCTTCAGGATCGAAATCGGTAAAACCTAAAGGTCCATTTAGTTCATGCATTCCTTTGCTTTTTGCCCAAGCTGAAGCTTTATCGAACAATGCTTTTGAAACTTCTTTATCGTCGATAAAATCGACCCAACCGAATCGTGCTTTTTTCTCTTTCCAAGTATCGTTACCTACCGGATTGATTATACAAGCAATACGACCAACAATTTTACCTTCCTTTTTAGCAACATAATAAGCGGTTTCGCAAAACTCTAGTGCCGGATTTCCTTTTGATAAATTCAATAAGTCGTCCATCATTAAAGGAGGTGCTGCAAATTCGCAATCCTTATACAGATTTATTCCAAACCATATAAATTTCTTCAACTCGCTTTTTGTCTTAACCTCTTGTATTTCAATTGCCATATTATTAATTTTTAGTTACAAAACTGATTTATCAGCATGTAAAGGAACGAAATTACTTTGAAAAATGAAAGATGTTGTAAAATTTTATTTGCAAATATGTTGTTTTTAAATTTACAATTTGTCGATGCAATTACTATTTCCGCTTTAACATAAAGTAGCCAAAAGCTGCTATTGCTATAACTATACCGCTTATTATCGATACCATTTCCGATAAATGAAATCCTTCGGGAGCCATTAGTATATAACTAGTTGTAACGGCAGTCATAAACATAGCTGGCAGCAACGAAATACCATAAAAGCGTTTTTCTTTGGATAGATAAATAGTTATTGCCCACAATGTAAATACAGCCAAGGTTTGATTACACCAAGCAAAATAGCGCCAAAGTATATTGAAATCCATTTGCAAAATCAGAAATGTCAACACAAAAAGTGGTATCGAAATAATCAATCGTTTGCTCATTGGTTTTTGGTCGAATTTCAGAAAATCGGCAGCAATCAAACGAGCTGAACGCAAGGCTGTATCGCCCGAAGTAAGTGGAGCTGCAATTACTCCCAACAATGCCAAAACACCACCAACTGGTCCAAGCCACGATTTGGATATCTGATCAACAATTTGAGCCGGTGCATTTACATCTCCGAGCGATGCCACATGTTCTTGTAATCCTTGAATGGAGCCATAAAAACTCGAAGCCGCAGCTGCCCAAATAAGTGCTACAATACCTTCGGCCACCATACTTCCATAAAAAACGCGTCGACCAAGTTTCTCATTCTCAATACAGCGTGCCATAAGTGGCGATTGTGTAGCATGAAAACCCGATATGGCTCCACAAGCAATGGAAACGAACATAATGGGGAAAATAGGCAATTTTGATGGATGAAGATTAGCAAAACCTTCGGTAAATTCAGGAATAGGTGCGTTGTTAACAATCATGGCTCCCATAATACCTACAGCCATAAAAAGCAAGGCAAATCCGAAAACGGGATAAATTTTACCAATAATTTTATCGATAGGTAAAAGTGTAGCCAAAATATAATATGCAAAAACAATAATAGCCCACCATGTTACATTAATAGTATCAGGAGTAAGTTTGGCCAATAAACCTGCTGGTCCCGATACAAATACTGCTCCTACAAGCACCATTAAAATAAGTGAGAACCCGCGCATAAATTGTTTCACACCACTGCCCATGTGCATGCCTACCAATTCGGACTGACTAGCCCCATTGGCGCGTACCGACATCATTCCTGATAAATAATCGTGAACTCCACCAGCAAAAATAGTTCCGAGCACAATCCACAAAAACGATGCAGAACCAAACATAACACCCATAATAGCACCAAAGATTGGTCCAAGTCCCGCAATATTTAAAAATTGAATTAAAAACACACGCCACCAAGGCATGGCCACATAATCCACTCCATCGGGATTTAC
>CAYXQZ010000026.1:0-7241 GCA_964466415.1 uncultured Paludibacter sp. | reverse complement strand
TCCACATGATGTGTATGCGGAAACATATCCACAGGTTGCACAGCGCTAACTTTGTAATCAGCATCGAGCAAACTAAGGTCGCGCGCTTGTGTGGCGGGATTGCAACTTACATACACTATGCGTTCGGGAGCTGCAAAACGTATGGCATTAATCACATCGTCGTGCATACCAGCACGTGGTGGATCGGTAATAATTACATCGGGTTTACCATGCGTTTCGATAAAAGCGGCATTTAATATATCTTTCATGTCGCCAGCAAAAAACAAGGTATTATCAATATTATTGATAGCCGAATTCACCTTGGCATCCTCAATAGCTTCGGGCACATATTCAATTCCAATCACTTTTTTGGCTTGATGCGAAACAAAGTTAGCAATAGTCCCCGTTCCTGTATATAAATCGTAAACCAATTCGTTGCCGGTGAGTCCCGCAAAGTTTCGCGCCACTTTGTAAAGTTCGTAAGCTTGTTCCGAATTGGTTTGATAAAATGATTTTGGTCCAATTTTAAATTTCAAACCTTCCATTTGCTCATAAATACATTCAGCACCTTTGTAAACCAATATTTCCTGATCGGTTATCGTATCGTTGGCTTTTGAATTTATTACGTAAAGCAAGGATGTTATTTGTGGAAATTCAGTAGCAATATGTTCTAAAAGTGCATTCTGAGCTTCAATGTCTTCGTAGTAGAAA
The DNA here is from genome assembly GCA_964466415.1 of uncultured Paludibacter sp. Taxonomy (GTDB): domain Bacteria; phylum Bacteroidota; class Bacteroidia; order Bacteroidales; family Paludibacteraceae; genus Paludibacter. The sequence continues at coordinate 6,551 of CAYXQZ010000026.1, read as the reverse complement.
ATCATAATCACCATCAACTCGCCTGTAGAAGTAGTGCGTATCATTAGCGTGCGCAAAAAACCTTCCTGAGCACGTAAATCGAAAAAAGTTAAGCCTTTTTCCAGAGCATAGCGGCGTACTTCATTGCGTATTGCATTCGAATCTTCGGTCTGTAGCCAACATTTATTAATATCCAACACTTTATCAAAAGCACCTGGAATATGAAATCCTACGGCATTCATGGTGTCGAACACTTTTTCTTCGGCTATTTCTTCGTTGGTGCGCCAGCGTTTGTTCGAAAACGTGAATTCCAATTTATTACGGTAAAATTCAGTACGTTTTGAACCTAGAATAGGTGTTATTTCGGGCAAATCTATTTTGCCTATACGAGTCAGACTATCAACAACTTGCTTTTGTTTAAATCGGATTTGTTCGGCATAAGGGAGTGTTTGCCATTTGCAACCACCGCAAATACCGTAATGTTCGCAAACAGCTTTGGTACGGTTGGGCGAATAGCTATGAAAAAATATAGGACGCGCCTCCATAAAACTACTTTTCTTGCGCGTAACCTGCAAATCAACCACATCGCCCGGCACAACATGAGGCACAAAAACAACAATATCGTTTACACGAGCAATAGCTTTGCCTTCGGCAGCAATATCCGTAATGGTTATGTTGGTGAAAATTGGATGCGGTTTTTTATTTTTTGCCATGTAATGTTTGAAAATTTATTTAAGTCACAAAAATACTACTTTTTACTGCATTTCGAAGCATAATGAAGTAGTTTAACCCAATTTTTTGGCTTTTCCATATCACAAATTAGCTCTTTACGTGTAAAGTTTTTGGGATTAAATGCTAATCCAGTTCTACAATTAAGTAGTTCCAAATTATCTAAAGCCACCAAACCCCGAGCTGCAATCAAAGCAAAAATACGTTTAAAGGCACGTTTATCCGCTTTTTTGTAGTCTAGATTTTCAATTTGAAAATAAATTTGCTGCTGCAAATCAACATATATGTCTCGTAGGCTTTGAATGGAATTGGTATTGGTAGCAAGCGTAGAAATTCCTTCCGTTAAATCTTTGAAAATATCAAAAATATCATTCTCGAGTTGACCGATTGCTCCAATATTGAAAAAAAGTACATCTTCGGTCTCACTCACATTTCCTGAAAAAGCTCGTCTGTAAAGCTGCATGGTATAACCACCTTTATTAAATGTAATTTCTTTAATTTCGCTGTTTGTGAGCAATGGAGAGTGTTGTTTACGACTACTCACTTGCGATTCGAAAACTTGAGATACAAGCTTTTCAATATCACTTTCATCCTGAATATGAGATTTAAACAAATCGAAAAGCTGTAGTAGTATTTGATCTAATTCAGATAACGACTCAAAAGGTTTAGTTTTGTGAATAAGTGCACGAATGGCATCGTCAGTATTTTTTCCCGAATCAAACAAATCATCGAATAAACCCGTCATGCTACCCAAATATGTGATTGCTGCACGTTCATCAAAGCTAAGTTTCCGACCACGTAATATGGAGTAAGATGTGCCAATAAAAACAGGAATATAAAGCCCATACAACAGTAAACGCTGTGAATTATGGCGGTTGAGCTGGTCACTTAATTGCTTTAGAAGTTTAGATGTTGTTTTTCTTTGATAGCGAAGCGCCAACCAAAGTTTTGGAAATAAAACCAAAATCCCTATTATATTTCGAACACAACTCATGCAAAAACGTATAGATTTATACGCAAATATACGGAATTAATAACACAATGGCTAAAGCAATCAAAAAATTACAATGCTTTTAAAACCCATCTACTTAATATCATCGTAAGCAATTCATCTAAAACAATCTATTAAATCCATTTAATTAAGTTGAAAATGATACTATTATTGAATTAATTACTATTTTTGCAGTCCATTTTCGTAAATTTAAACAATCTAAGTCAGTTAGATTGTTTAAATTTATTCAATCCAAATGAGTTGGATTATTTAAAACAAATAAATACAACCTATTTTCATATATTAATTAAAATAGAAACAACATCATTTGAAACAATAAATTATATTTTAAATATCTTATAATTAAACACATACAATAAAACTTTTTCTCACCCATTTATAATTCCCAATATGAAGAACAAATATAAAGATCTAATTGAACAAACATTTGAATTTCCGAACGAAGAATTTGATGTAGTTGAAAATGAACTTGAATGGTTTGATGTACCTTTAATGGACATTATAAAACAGTACGGCACTCCCTTGCGTATTGCCTATTTACCAAAAATTGGCATGAATATTCAAAAGGCACGGCGCATGTTTAATGTAGCAATGGCCAAAGTGGATTACAATGGCGATTATAATTATTGCTATTGTACAAAAAGCTCACATTTCTCGTTTGTTATGGAAGAAGTACTTAAAAACGGTGTTCACCTGGAGACTTCGTCGGCATTCGACATTAATATTATGGAATCCTTGCATGAGCAAGAATTACTCAAACCAGATACTTATGTAATTTGCAACGGGTTTAAACGTCCACAATATGTTGAAAATATTCAGAACCTTATGCGCTCTGGATTTACCAATGTAGTACCAATTCTCGACAATAAATTTGAACTTGATATTCTATTGAAAGACTTCGAATTAAAGTTTAAAGTAGGCATACGTATTGCAGCCGAAGAAGAACCAAAATTCGACTTTTATACTTCGCGATTAGGCATTCGTTACAAAGATATTATTCCATATTATCTTAAAAACATAGCTAACAACCCGCAAGTTGAACTTAAAATGCTTCATTTCTTTATAAATACGGGCGTAAAGGATACTGCTTACTATTGGAATGAATTGAACAAAGCAGTGAACTTATATTGCGAACTGAAAAAGAAATGCCCTGAGTTAGATAGTCTAAACATTGGTGGAGGCTTCCCAATTCAAACGCATTTGGATATGAGTTACGATTACGAATACATAGCCGAAGAAATTGTAGCTCAGATTAAAACTATTTGCAAACAAAACGGAGTACCTGAACCACATATATTTACTGAGTTTGGCTCGTATACCGTTGGCGAAAGTGGCGCAATGCTTTATTCCATTGTAAATCAGAAGAAACAAAACGACCGAGAACTGTGGAATATGATTGACAGCTCGTTTATGACAACCTTACCCGATACGTGGGCAATCAATCAGCGTTTTGTATTTTTGGCTATCAACAATTGGGATTCGGAATACGAACGAGTCAACTTAGGTGGATTAACTTGCGATAGTGAGGATTTTTATAATGCTGAGGTTCACTCTAATGCCATTTTCCTCCCTAAAATGCAAGAAGAGCGCGAACAATATATCGGATTCTTCCATACGGGTGCCTATCAAGAATCGTTAAGCGGTTTCGGTGGCATTCAACACTGCCTTATTCCGGCCCCAAAACTGGTAATTATTGATAAAGATGAAGATGGAGAGTATTTCACAAAACTTTTTGCCAAAGAACAGAGTTATAAGTCAATGTTAAAGATTTTGGGGTATTAAAATGAAACTCGTATCTTTACGCTCCAAACACGAAATTAAATTTTTATGAACAAAAAAAATCTGTTTTTAGTATTATTGGTTTTTGTAACCTTAGTTGTGGGGTTAGTATTAGGTAATATGCTCTCGTCGCGTTCAAACTTGCGCAATGCCAATTCGTTACGTGGAATTTTGTCGGGCATTAATGGTAATAAACTCGAAGAAGTGCTTTCGATGATAGATGGAAAATATGTTGATTCAACCGACATACATGCTATGAGTGAAGCGGCTGTTGAGGACTTAATAACCAAACTCGACCCGCATTCGGTTTACGTACCTGCATCCGACCTCGAAGCGGTAAATAGTCAGCTCGAAGGCAGCTTTAGTGGCATAGGTGTACAATTTAATATACAAAACGATACCATTATGATTGTATCGGTTATCAGTGGTGGACCTTCGGAAAAAGTAGGATTGCTCGCTGGCGACCGTATAATAATGGTTAACGATACCTTGTTTACAGGCAAAAAGATAAACAACGAAAAAGTAATGAAAAAACTTCGTGGCAAAAAAGACACGAAAGTAAAAATTGGCGTAAAACGCTTTGGCACTAAAGAGGTTTTGAAATACACGGTAACACGTGGTAAAATTCCTGTAAATTCGGTTGATATAGCCTATATAATCACTCCTGGAGTTGGTTTTATAAAAGTAAATAAATTTGCCGAAACTACTTATACCGAGTTTTTGAATGCCATTGCCAATCTGCGTGCTAAAGGTGCTAAAAAATACATTATTGACTTGCGCGAGAATAGTGGCGGACTTATGGATCAGGCCATAAATATGATAAACGAATTTTTAGCCAAAGGGCAATTAATTGTTTATTCCGAAGGTAAAGCTTACAAACGATTTGAAGCTAATGCCGACGGAAAAGGAAGTTGCATAAATGCTCCAGTTGTTGTGTTAATCGACGAGTTTTCGGCATCGGCTAGCGAAATTTTTGCTGGCGCAATTCAAGATAATGACCGAGGAACAATTATTGGTCGGCGTTCGTTTGGTAAAGGTTTGGTACAGCAACAATACGAATTATCCGATGGGTCGGCACTCCGACTTACAGTAGCTCGTTATTATACTCCTTCGGGACGTAGCATTCAAAAACCCTACGTTAAAGGAAAAGCCGAAGATTATGAAAATGATATTATGAACCGCTATTTACATGGCGAGTTCGACAGCAAAGACAGCATAAAAGAGGCTAAAACAAAAAAATATAAAACCTTGAAAGGTAGAACTGTATATGGCGGTGGTGGCATTATGCCCGATATTTTTGTTGCACGCGATACCACAGCATACACACCATACCTAAATCAAGCCTTAAACTACGGTTATTTATATCAATTTGCATTTAAGTATACCGATGCGAACCGTAAAATGTTGAGTTCCATTAAAACATGGCAAGCCATGAATGCACACTTAAGTAAACAGGCATTATTAAATGAGTTTACTGCTTTTGCAGCCAAAAAAGGACTTGCTCCAAACCCAAAACAAATTAACATATCAAGAAAATTAATTGAAAGTCAAATCACATCATACATAACCCGAAATGTGTTGGGCGACGAAGGTTTTTATCCGCTTTTTTACAAAGATGATAGCACCGTACTTAAAGCGGTGGAAGTTTTAGCAAAAGCAAAATAAAAAACAACACATGTCAACTTCCCAACAAAAACCAACGTACTCAACACATATCCTATCAAACGGTTTGAGAGTTATTTTTAAACCTGATAATTGTGCTGTAACCTACTGTGGTATAGTTATTAACACAGGTTCGCGCGACGAAGCCGACAACGAACAAGGCATGGCTCATTTTATTGAGCACATGCTCTTTAAAGGTACTTCCAAACGCCGTTCGGGACATATTATCAACAGATTGGAACATGTTGGTGGCGAATTAAATGCGTTCACTTCAAAGGAAGAAACAGTTGTTTTTGCAACTGTACTCAACGAATACACTGAACGTGCCATTGAATTGTTGGCCGATATAACGCTTCATTCTGTTTTTCCGCAAAAAGAAATCGACAAGGAGGTGGTCATCATTATCGACGAAATTCAATCGTACAACGACAGTCCGTCCGAACTTATCTACGACGATTTTGAAGAGCTACTATTCCAAGGTCATAATTTGGCTCATAACATACTCGGAAGTCCACAAATTCTTGAAAAATTAACCACCGAAAAATCAGTTGATTTTACACGCCGCAACTATTTACCAACCGAAATGGTTCTGTTTGTAAGTGGTAATTTAAATTGGGAACAACTGAAACGTTGGGCAATAAAACACCTGGAAACTACAAACTCTCAAACAGAGAAACAAGTCCGCATAGCTCCAGGAGCATATACTCCCGCACGTAAAACAATAGAGAAAAACACCCACCAAGTGCATTTTATGCTTGGGAATATTGCCTACAATTTGTATAACCCAAAACGTATGGGATTATACCTCCTCAATAATATTTTAGGTGGACCAGGCATGAATAGTTTACTCAATCTTTCGCTTCGCGAAAAACATGGATTGGTTTACAATGTAGAATCGAGTTTCCAACCATTTACCGATACAGGCATGTGGACTATCTACTTTGGCTGCGACCCCGACAATGCCGCACGATGCGAGCAGTTGGTTTACAACGAATTAGAAAGACTTCGCACTCAAAAAATTAGCGAATCGGCTCTCAAAAAATACAAACTGCAACTTATGGGTCAAATGGCTATAGCTTCGGAAAACAAAGAAAATTTAGCGCTGAGTCTCGGCAAAAGCTTTCTGCGATACGGAAAGGTTGACGAATTGGAAAAAGTTCGCGAAATGATTCACGCCATAAGCGCTGAACAATTGCAGGAAATAGCGCAAGAGATTTTTGACCCTACCAAGTTCAGCACACTCATTTACAAATAACACATGACTCTGGACGATTATATACTGGCCTGTACCGACAAAGAGCCGGAATACTTAGCAAGAATAAACCGCGCAACACACTTGCGCATGATTAATCCGCGCATGCTTTCGGGGCATTTACAAGGACGAGTTTTG
>CAYXQZ010000025.1:6257-27902 GCA_964466415.1 uncultured Paludibacter sp. | reverse complement strand
GTTTTGTGCTCGATATGGTGTATCGCAAACCAATCTATTTAGCTGCATTTTTTCTTTTTGTGGTTACATTTGTAGGTTATCCTTTGGCAAATTCAGTTGGCTTATTTTTGTTTTTCAGAGTTTTACATGGTTTTACATTTGGGTTTGTAACTACAGCCGGCAATAGTCTAATAGTAGACGTAACCCCTGCCGAACGACGTGGCGAAGGATTAGGTTTTTTTGGAGTTGCCAATACCATAGCTATGGCTGTAGGGCCCATGACTGGACTTTACCTGCACGATTATTACAGTTATGATGTGATTTTTTACACAGCTATTGGTAGTGGATTGGTTGGTTTTATTTTTGCTTCGATGATTAAAGCCGAAAATAAATCGTCGAAAACTTCGCAGCCTATAGCTTGGGATCGCTTTTTTCTTTTCAAAGGTTTTAATGCAGGATTCGCACTTTTGCTTATGGGCATTCCCTATGGTATGATTGTAACTTATATTGCTTTGTACGGTCGCGAAATAGGAATTAAGAGTGGAATTGGCCTGTTTTTTTCGTTTATGGCTGTGGGTTTAACTATTTCGCGATTCTTTAGTGGTCGTTTGGTTGATCAAGGTAAACTGGTTCCTGTAATTACTTGGGGCACTGCACTCAGTTTACTTTCGTTTGTAATGCTTGCAGCATTAAAAGTAATTGATAATAACCATATTGTATTAATTATGTTTTATGTTGTGTCGTTACTTATGGGCGTAGGATACGGCTTGATTTTCCCTGCTTACAACACACTTTTTGTGAATCTTGCACCAAACAACCGCAGAGCCACTGCAAGTTCTACTTATATGACTAGCTGGGATATTGGCATTGGACTTGGCTTAATATCAGGTGGTTGGCTAGCCGATTCGGGCGGTGGTTTGTCGCTCGCTTACTTAGCAGGTGGATTTATTGCCGGTATTTCATGTCTGTTTTTTGCCAAGATTGCTGGGCCACATTTCAATCGAAATAAGTTGCGATAAAAAAGTATTTCTCAAAGCAATTACTAAACCTCACCCATTGCTTTTTTAAATAGCTTTTGAGCTTGACCGTAATCAATTTTTCCGCATGGTCCCGAAATACAACCTCCTTCGCAAGCCATCACTTCAATAAAGTTTCCAGGCGCCTTGCCTTTACTATATGCTCTGAGTAAACCTACATTTTTCTTATTTAAATTGGCTACCAAAATTGGCTTAACGGCAACATTAGGATAAAGCGATTGCACAGCTGCGATTACCCCACCAGCACGAGCAAAACCGCGTCCTTCGAGAGGAGCCACATCACGTTCTTTTGTTACAACTGATTCAATATCAATTGATAATCCTGAAAACAATGTTTCAATTTCTTCGAAAGTAAGCATATAATCAATATCAGGATGATCCATTACTTCTTTCCGCTTTCCAACACATGGACCAACAAATACAATTTTAGCTTCCGGATATTTCTCCTTGGCCATTTCAATTGTATAATACATAGGCGATCCAGTATGCGACACATAAGGTTTCATGTCAGGTAAATGTTTGTTTACCAATTCAATATAGGACGGACAACACGAAGTTGTCATAAATTGTTGTCCTTCCTCCAATTTCTCCATCAGCTCCTCTCCTTCCCTACGTGTAGTTTCCATAGCACCATGTGCAACTTCTATGGCTTCAACAAATCCAATTTGTTCAACAGCAGCTGCTATTTGTTCAATCGTATTATTAAATTGCGACATAATGGAAGGTGCCATAATGGCTACTAGCTGTTCTCCACGCTTTATATCCGACAGAATATCAATAAGTTGAGATATTTCGTAAATAGATCCAAAAGGGCATGCATTGATACATTTTCCGCAATAAATACATTTATCTTCGTCGATATGTTCAATGCCATTTTCGTCTTTTTGTATGGCTTTAACGGGGCAAACTTCTTCGCAAGGAACTGGTATGTAAACAATTGAATGATACATACATGCTTCTTTACAAATACCGCAGTTAATACATTTCGAAGGATTTATGAGTGCTTGTCCATTATCCAGAACCGAAATTGCATCTTTAGGGCAATTCATTACACACGACCGAGCAACACATCCTTTACAAAGATTGGTTACAACATAATTTGCTTTAACACAAGCTGTACAAGCCTCGTCAACAACAGTTAGAATTGATTTGGAAGTCTGTTTACGCTGTAGTGCGTTTTTGGCATATACCGATAGTGGTGTGAGTTCATCCTCCTCTTCGTCGACACGATAGCCTAGAATTGGGAGCATTTTATACTTAATAACGGCTCTTTCTTTGTGAATACAGCAACGACCTCTTGCTTGTGCATTCCTGGGGGATAATTCAAGTGGAATACGGTCAATTTCTTCTAAAAGTCTATCTTCTTTAAACAATGAAATAATTTTCGACATTAAAATGCGTCGAACTATCATAGTGTTGTTTACAAATGCCATAATTATTTTTAAGTTGTATTGCGGTGCAAAGATACAACATTTCGTTCAATTAAAGAAATAATTCCGTAATTACACATTGTATTCTTTTATTAAAACAAATAAAAAAGTCGTTTATTTCAGCTTTAATACTGATATAAACGACTATTATTCAATTATATAATAATTTAAAACTAAAAAAACTTAATGATGTTCATTTTTCTGACGTTTTATGCCTTGAAAAACAAACTCAACAATACTATTTTTATTTTTTTCAAAACTATCACTTATATTTTGACGAATATAAGGAACTTCTAAACCTTTGATAGCATAAAAAATAATCATCGATGACAAATCTAAATCCATGCGTTTAAAAACCTTTTTTTCAACGCCATCGGCCAATATTTTTTTAAGAATTAGAATTTCTTTAATATCAATTTTCCGACGGGTACGCTCCACTTCGTAAATATCATGAAAAAAATCGGCTCGTAACGATCCATTTCGAGTAACAACATCTTTAATGGCATCTAAATGCGTAAGTATATGATTTGTAAGTTTCACATCAGGTTCCTTATCTTCGACCGAGACTTTAGTTAACCTATCCAAAACTGTTTGTAATTCCCTATCAATTACCGCTTTGTATATCTCTTCTTTGTTATTAAAATAAGTGTAAAGTGTTCTGCGTCCTTTTTTCGATGCTTCAGCTATATCATTCATTGTAACTTCCTTTTTGCCATGTTGGGCAAAAAGTTCGCGAGCAACTTCAATAAGCATTTTTTTTGTGTTCGATATTTTCTTCGACATAGCACGATTTTTTACATTTTGTGCAAAATTAGCGAATTGTTTGGAAATTAACAATGTAAAACCTCGGAAATATTAAATTTTAACCTTAATAATACTTGTTATGCCGATTTTCGAAATATTCTGACAGTCCAAACTGCTATAATTGCCAACAAAATTCGCGGGAAGGTAATCCATACTGCTGGCACACCTATAGCAACAAAAAGCAAAGTATCTTCGAGCAATGAATGATTAATTGCAATATGATAGTTCAATAAATCAGCGTCAGCAGCTGCAATTTCACCTCGTTCAACCTCCTCAATCATAACCACAGAACCGTAAGTTAAACCCACAATCTGTGCTATAAACCACAAAAAAGAGCTATCGGGCGATAAACCCATAATTTTCATAATTGGCGAAAATGGTTTTGAAATGGAATCAATGATTTTAAACTCTTTCAAAATATTTTGCAAAATAAGCAGGCCGGTTACAATCAGTGTTATTTTTAATACTAGCCAAGCCGCTCCTTGAATCCAAGCAAATAACATTTGACCAAAATTTGCATAAACTATTGCTTGTTCCGATACAGTATTAACACCTAAATTAGTTGGCAGTAATTTATTAAGCAGATATGCAGCTATAAATGAACTGAATATTCGCAACAGAAACATAATAATTGCCGATGAACCAGTTTTTTTTTGAATAGCAGTCTCCACAAACAAATTATGCGAAATGAGGCACATTAAAGCCAAAATGGTTACTTCGCGTAGGTCAAGCGATAATGTAGCAATTATGGCAATGGGAGCATATAACGTTAGAAATATGCTCGAAATGAACACAATAGCCGACTCGCCAGGCAAGCCAACTACCGAAAAAACGGGTGCTAAATACGATGCAATAATGGTAATAATACCTAAGTATTGTAATAGACTAACTAAAAAACTGATTGGTAAAATTATTTTGAGTAACCACCAAACCGTTTTTGCCGATTTTGGTAATGCACTTTTTGAACTTGTAGTAATGCGTTGAATGGTTGTTTGCATGGGAATTGTGAATTGTGATTCGTGTTTTTGTATTTATCTTGTCTCAATGTCTTGAATCTTGGTTCTTTGTTCTTCTAAAAAAAGAAAGGTTGTCTCACGACAACCCAATCTTAATAATTAACCTTTAAATCTAATACCATGAAAAACACGGTGCAAAGATAATGTCAATTTTTATGTTGTACAACATATTATGAGTTAAAATTTTGAATTTAACCAAATTTAATATCAAAATTTTGCAATTCAATTATTTCTCGCGAACCCAAACTTGTGTTCTACCTATCATCCCAAACTTATCCAGTGAACCACGCACATCCAAATTACCTGTTTTAGCATCATACGTCATGCTGCAACGGTATACTTTTCCATTATTTGGGTCCAAAATAGTTCCTCCAGTAAGCGATCCTTCATTCTCTTTCATTCCATTTACTACCATCATACCCAATACGGCTTTATCTTTATTTGCGCCTTCGCATTCGGTACATTTTTTATCTGGATTTTTAAAAAGTTTCTCCACTTTACCATAATACTTGCCATTGGTAGATTTAAAAATTAATACAATTGACTTTGTTGAACCATCTTTATCGTCGATAGTTTTCCAGCGACCTACAATTTTGTCAACTTGCGAAAACATTGAAATTGAGATAAATAGCACACACAATACTGAAATGATTTTTTTGTTCATAATTTTAAATTTTAAAAATTTCAAAGGCAAAGATAATTAAAAAATATTCATTTTGAGATAATTGGATTGTAATTCGGATTTTATTTAATATTTTTGCGTAAAATATGATTTTTAAATAAAATGAAGACAATTACTATCGACAATAAAACAGAACTAGAAGAAATCATTCTTACATGCAAACACTGTGTTTTAAGCACCGTTGGAGCTGATGGTTCGCCATACAGCGTACCTATGAATTTTGCGTATAGCGATGATAAAATTATACTTCACTCCGCTCCTACTGGTACACATCTTACTAACATTCAACATAATAATACTGTTTGTGTGGTGTTTTGTACCGATGGAGATTTGGTATATCAACACAAAGAAGTGGCCTGCAGCTATCGTATGCGAGCCAAAAGTGTAATTTGCAAAGGAAAAGTTCGTTTTATCGAAAGCGATGAAGAAAAAATTCAAGTAATGAATAAATTTATGGGGCATTATACCACCAACCATTTTAGCTATTCAAAACCCGCCATCCACAATGTAAAAGTCTGGATTGTAGAAGTCTCAGAAATGACAGGCAAAGCCTTTGCAGTACCGCATAAATAAGAAAAAAGGAAATTCAAATTTGAATTTCCTTTTTTCATTTTGTAGCGGGAACGAGAGTTGAACTCGTGACCTCCGGGTTATGAATCCGACGCTCTAACCAACTGAGCTATCCCGCCATTTTCGCCAAAAGCGGTGCAAAGATAGTTATTTTAGACAATATGACAAACTTTTTACAAACAAAAATCTTTAGAATTATCGACTTAACTTCAATTGAATTTTTAAATTATTGATAATTAAAGTTCTGATACTTTATTCTCACTTTATATTTCGTAGTTTTAGCATCAAAAAACTTCCATTCCGAAATAATTATATCAAAAACAGATGTTTTTCAACATTATTCATTCAATTAATGTTATTAAGTACGAAAAAGCATCTCGAAATGATTGATATTTCGGGTTTTTTTCCGAAATTTGTAGCCTAATTTATTTAATCAGAATATTCTATAATGAACAGCAATGAAAAATGGCAGTCGAAACCTGCCAGCCGTGATGGTAAACCGTCTGAAAAACGCGATGTGAAATCGATTTTAAAGGGCTCGAGAGGAGCCGCAAAATTTTCAGGAGACAGCGATAATCGCAATTTTAACCGATTCGATAACAAAAGTACCAGCGATTATAAAAAACCGTACGAAAATCGCGACGGAAAAACAGAATCGACTGGCGAAAAAAGAAAATTTGAACTAAAAGGTGGAGGTGGTAATAGCTACGGCGAACGCAAACCTTACGAAAACAGAGGCGACCGACCACAATTTGGCGAACGCAAACCTTACGAAAACCGTGGTGATAGACCTCAATTTGGCGAACGTAAACCTTACGAAAACCGTGGTGATAGACCTCAATTTGGCGAGCGCAAACCTTACGGAAATAGCAGTGATAGACCACAATTTGGCGAACGCAAACCGTATGGTAACAGTAGCGACCGTCCACAATTTGGCGAGCGCAAATCGTATGGTAATAGTAGTGATAGACCTCAATTTTGCGAACGCAAACCTTATGGAAACCGTCCAACTGAATCAACTAGACCGCGCTTCAAGCCACGTACAGCTACAACAGGCGAAGGTGAATACAATCCAAATAGCGAAAGAAAATTTAGCATTAAAAGCTCCAACGATGGTCAATTGACCGAATTCGTTGAATATCGTTTCGACAATCAAAATGATGGTGTTAAGTTTCGCAAACCAACACGTAACCGTGACAACAATTACGATCCAAATTCAAAATATAGCAACAAAAAGCAAACTGAGTTTAAAAAGACTTATATTGATCTTAGCAAGCCAATTCGTTTGAATAAATTTTTGGCAAATGCAGGTATATGTTCTCGTCGCGAAGCTGACGAATTTATCCAAGCTGGAGTTATATCCGTTAATGGTGAGGTAGTTAGTGAACTTGGAACAAAGGTAATGCACACCGATAAAGTACTTTTCCACAATCAGCAAGTTCGTTCCGAAAAGAAAGTATATATTCTTTTAAACAAACCAAAAGATTGTGTAACTACTTCGGAGGATACACATGATAGAATGACAGTGCTTGATTTGGTTAAGAATGCTTGTAGCGAGCGTATTTATCCAGTTGGCCGATTAGACAGAAATACTACAGGTGTTATTTTACTTACCAACGATGGTGATTTAGCATCCAAATTAACACACCCAAAATATGATAAAAAGAAAATTTATCATGTGGCTCTTGACAAACCACTCGAAACATCTGATTTCGAATTAATTTTGGCTGGTGTTGATCTTGAAGATGGTAAAATTGCTGCCGACTCGCTCGAATACGTGAAAGATGGCGACCCAAAACAAATTGGAATTGAAATTCATTCGGGACAAAATAGAGTTGTACGCCGTATTTTCGAAAAAATCGGATACAAAGTAATTCGCCTTGACCGTGTTTATTTTGCAGGTTTAACCAAAAAAAGTTTGCCACGTGGTAAATACCGTTTCTTGAACGAACGCGAAGTAAATATGCTTAAAATGGGTGCTTACGAATAAATAGCTTATTTATGACTTTTATAATAAAACTCTGTTGATATTAATATTGACAGAGTTTTTTTATTTCATTTTTTTCAATTATATTTGTTTCACGATAAATAAATTATTTATCACACTAAAAGTTTTGATTATGAATGTTTTAATTGCGGGCGGAACAGGTTTTATTGGTTCGTATATTTCAAATCGATTTGTCGAAATGGGATATAGCGTAAATATTATTTCACGCAATAGTGAACATGTAAATTGGAACGAATCGTCGTTAATAAAAGCGCTCGAAAATACGGATATTTTAATTAATTTGGCTGGTAAATCAATTAATTGCAAACATACTTCTGCCAATAAAGAGTTAATCTTGAAATCACGAATTGACACAACGAATAAATTAGGACAAGCAATTCAGAAATGCAAAAAAGCACCTGTCTTGTGGATTAATGCAAGCGCTTCAGCTATATATAAACCCAATATTGAAACATGTCACACAGAATCGAACTACCAGAAAGGGGATAGTTTTTTAGCCAAAACAGTTGAACAATGGGAAAAAACATTTTTCGATTTCAAACTTGCTAATACGCGCCAACTGGCATTGCGCACGTCAGTTGTGTTAGGTAATAACGGAGGTGCTTTTGAGCCACTTAAACACATAACAATGCTTGGCTTAGGTGGAAAAGTTGGTACAGGAAAGCAAATTTTTAGTTGGATTCATATCGAAGATTATTTTAGAATAATAGAGTTTTCAATCCAAAATGAATCCATTAAAGATGCTATTAATGCAACATCGCCTTCTCCCCTATCCAATGCTGATTTTATGAAGCAAATGCGTCAGGCAATTGGTTGTAAACTTGGAATTCCGGCACCGGCTTTTGCTATCAAAATAGCTTGTATTTTCTTAAATACCGAACCCGAGTTATTGCTCGATTCGGTTAATTTTCATCCCGAAACCCTTTTAAAATTCGGTTTTAAATTTAAATTTGATAACGCTGAAATTGCAATTAAAAAATTGATTAATAAATAATTATGGCTAAAGGAAAATCAAAATTCGGCGCTCGTTTATGGCGTTTTATACGAACTTTATTTATTGTTTTTTTTGTTGGCAGTATTAGTTGGGTTATTATAGCTCGTTTTATCCCCGTATATCTTACTCCTTTAATGATAATCCGAAGCGTAGAAGCAGTAATTGATGGAGAAATGCCCCACAACGAAAAGAAATGGGTTTCTATTGATCAAATTTCGCCCAATATGATTCAAGCAGTAGTTGCCTCTGAGGACAATTTATTTAAAACACATTATGGTTTTTCGTTCAACGATATAGGCAAAGCCATAAAACACAACAATAGAAGTAAACGAATTAGAGGTGGAAGTACAATATCGCAACAAACAGCCAAAAATGTATTTTTATGGCCAAATCGATCGTATTTCCGTAAAGGGCTTGAAGCCTATTTTACAGTACTTATAGAGCTTATTTGGTCAAAAGAACGAATAATGGAAGTTTACCTCAATGTAATTGAAACAGGCGATGGCGTATATGGAGTTGAAGCTGCTTCGCAAAAATATTTTGATAAAAACGCAGCAAAACTCACTAAATCACAAGCCGCATTAATAGCAGCAAGTTTACCAAATCCACGCAAATTCAAAATTGGAAATCCATCGGGCTACATGCTTCGCCGGCAAGCCAAAATTAAAAGTTTAATGGGAAAAATTCATCAAGTAAAATTTCCATAATCATCATATCATCACATTATCAGATTATCACATCATCAAAATGATACACACAACCGACTGGGGATTAATTGAATACAACGAAGCTTGGAACAAACAAGAAGAAATTTTCAAACAAACCATACAACTCAAATTAGATAATAAGCAAACAACCAACACACTTGTTTTTTGCGAACATCCTCACGTATACACACTTGGCAAAAGTGGCGACGAACAAAATATGCTCCTAAATTACATTCAGTTGCAGGCTGCCGATGCGCAATTTGTAAAAACAAATAGAGGTGGCGATATTACCTACCATGGTCCAGGTCAGATAGTTGGTTATCCAATATTTGATTTAGCCAATTTTAATATTGGATTAAAACAATACATTTTTCTGATTGAAGAAGCCATTATCAATACGCTTAAGCACTATGATATTGAATCGACCCGACTTGATGGAGCAACAGGAGTATGGTTAAATGTTGGAATGCCATCGTGTCGAAAAATATGTGCTATTGGAGTCCGTAGTTCTCGATTTGTTACCATGCATGGTTTTGCATTAAATATAAATACTGATCTGACTTATTTTAAACACATTAACCCATGTGGATTTATCGACAAAGGCGTTACTTCACTCCAAAATGAACTTAATATGGAAATAAATATGGAAGAAGTAAAAACGATACTTGCTAATAATTTCGACAAACTATTTGTAACTCAATAACTGAATAGATTCAAAATAAAAGTTTTTAAAGTTAAAACACAAAGAAAAAGTGTCGAATTTAATTATATTTGTAGGTCAATATAAATTGTAAAACAAACATAATCGATAAAATGAACAATACTTTTGCACCTTTTGCAAAACCCATGTATGTAATGCTTAAACCTGTTGGTTCGGCATGTAACTTAAACTGCACTTACTGTTATTACCTTGAAAAAGAGCATCTTTACACTACTGCTCAAGGACAAATGATGAGTGAAATATTGCTCGAAAAATTTACCGAAGAATATCTAAATTCGCAAACTCAACCAGAGGTTTTATTTACTTGGCATGGTGGTGAGGCACTTCTACGACCAATTAGTTTTTATAAAAAAGCGCTTGAACTTCAAAAAAAATATGGTAATGGTCGTCAGATCGACAATGTGCTTCAAACCAATGGAACCATGCTGACAGATGCTTGGTGTGAGTTTTTCAAAGAAAACAATTTTTTAATTGGTATTTCTATTGATGGCCCACAAGATTTCCACGACGAATACCGACGCAATAAAGGTGGATTACCAACTTTTGTAAAAGTTATGAAAGGCATTAATCTACTCAAAAAGCATGGAGTTGAATTTAATGCCATGGCCGTAGTTAATGAGTATAATGCCGATTATCCAGTTGAATTTTACAAGTTTTTTAAAGAAATTGATATTAAATACATTCAGTTTGCTCCTATAGTTGAACGCATTAATGTTCAAGGTAACGGCTTAAAACTAACACATCCCGGAGAAAAAGAAGCTGAATTAGCCGAATTTTCTGTGTCGCCACTTCAGTGGGGTAAATTCCTTTGCGGCTTATTCGACGAATGGATAAAAGAAGATGTGGGCACGTTTTACATTCAAATGTTTGATTCCACATTGGCAAACTGGGTAGGCGAACAACCTGGTGTATGTACGCTTGCAAAGCATTGTGGGCATGCCGGCGTTATGGAGTTTAATGGCGACGTGTACTCGTGCGACCATTATGTATTTCCTGAATACAAGCTTGGAAACATAAATACCGATTCATTGTCATCCATGATGTATTCTGAAAAACAACTAAAATTTGGAACTGATAAACGCGACAAACTTCCTCGACAGTGTATGGAATGTGAGTTTTTGTTTGCTTGCAATGGCGAATGTCCAAAAAATAGATTTGCATTTACAAAAGATGGTGAGCCAGGATTAAATTATTTGTGTGCTGGCTGGAAAATGTTTTATAGTCATGTAGCACCTTATATGGACTTTATGAAAAAAGAATTACTCAACGAAAGACCACCTGCAAATGTAATGGAATGGGCAAAAACATACAAACGTTCAAAAAAATAAGCTATAAATTTTAATTTCAATATTTAATAATGAAAAGAACGCCTTTATTAATTGGGTTTATAAGTATTTGTATTTTTTTAAATGCTCAAAATAAGACAAATACGTCAGATACGCGTACATTTAGAATAAGTAAAAATTTATCCATTTTTAATTCGGTTTTTCGTGAGCTGGATGCCTTTTATGTTGATACTTTGAACTATGATAAAATGGCCTCAAATGCTATCAACGAAATGCTTTCGCGCCTCGATCCATATACCGTATATATTCCTGAAAAGGAAACTGACGATTTGAAATTTATGACAACTGGCGAATATGCTGGTATTGGGGCACTTATTACAAAAATCAATTCAAATATCTATGTTTCGGAACCTTATGAAGGAATGCCTGCTCAACGCAATGATGTTCGTGCAGGTGATATTATTCTCGAAATTGATGGAAAAAGCACATCGGGTTTATCGGTGAGCCAAGTGAGCGCTAAACTTAAAGGTACACCAAATACAACCATAAAAATAAAACTGAAAAGAATTGGCGAAAGTAAACCAATTGAGAAAACTTTTTTACGTGAAAAAATTCAAGTAAATCCCGTAAGTTATTCAGCATTAATAGCACCAAAAATTGGGTATGTGCAACTTACTGATTTTACCGATAAATCGGCCACTGAGTTAAAAAGCAATGTATCGGAACTAATTAAAAATCAGCAAATTGAATCGTTAATTATTGATATTCGAAACAATGGTGGAGGTTTAATTGATGAAGCTGTAAAAATTATTGGATATTTTGTGCCCAAAGGAAGTGATGTAGTTCATACAAAAGGTAAAAGTAAATTTACAGAACGTTCATACAAAACGCCGACTGAACCTGCATTTCCAAATTTAAAAATTGCGGTTTTAGTGAATCGTTCATCGGCATCTGCTTCCGAAATACTTGCAGGTGCTATTCAAGATTTAGATAGAGGAGTTATTATTGGTGAACGAACTTTTGGAAAAGGATTAGTGCAAAATATTCGTCCGCTAGGTTATGGTGGTCATTTAAAAGTAACTACAGCAAAATACTATATCCCGAGTGGAAGATGCATTCAGGCAATTGATTACAGTCATCGTAACGAAGATGGAAGTGTAGGACGCGTACCCGATAGCTTAACTACTGAGTTTACTACTCGCAACGGTCGTAAAGTGCGCGATGGTGGTGGTATTGTTCCGGATATTAAAACCACTGATAACCGGAAATTAAACATTGCTTATTATATTTTTGCACAGAATTTATATTTTGATTTTGTAAATCAATATGTAGTGAATCATCAAAATATAGCTAAACCAAGCGAATTTAAGTTGGAAGACAAAGATTTTCAGGATTTTAAAAATTTCTTAGTTGAAAAAAAATTCACATATACCACTGAGTCCGAAAAAATGTATAAAGAGTTTTTGGAACTAGCCAAATCCGAAGGAATTGAAAAATATGCTGATAATGAATTAAAGGCGCTTGAAACCAAATTAAAGCCTGATATTCAACTTAATATCGAAGATAATAAAAAAGACATCATTGAATTATTAAGTCTCGAAATTATAAAACGCTATTATTATCAAAAAGGTGAAATAGAGTTTTCGTTAAAAACGGATGAAGATTTAAAAATTGCTATCGAAAACCTAACTGACAGTGCATTATATTCAAAAAGTTTGTCGATTAGGTAAATTTTTTTTTTGACATGTTTAATTTTAAAATTATATTGATATGAGTAATATTCTAGTAAGTGAAAAAATAAAATCGTTGATGCACGACCGCAATGTGAGCGTAAAAGATTTATCACTCCGATCGGGCTTAACCGAAGAAGCTATTAATATTATTTTGATTAGTGAAAAAATTCCATCATTAGCTCCCTTAATTAAGATAGCACGAGGCTTGGGTGTTCGTCCGGGTACATTTTTAGACGATTCGGATCAATTAGGTCCTGTTATTCAACGCCATGACGATATTAATCAACCAGTTTCTTTTTCGAGTCAATTATCCGAGAAAAATTCTCATTTGGACTTTTATTCACTTGCCGGAAATAAATCTGGACGTAATATGGAGCCTTTTTTAATTGATATTAAACCTTCTACATCAAACGAAACCGTATTGTCGTCGCACGAAGGTGAAGAATTTTTATATGTACTAAATGGTTCTATTAAAGTAATTTATGGCATTAATACGCATATACTTCATCAAGGCGATAGTATATATTACGATTCAATTGTAGAGCATGTAGTTTGCTCGGCCAATAATCAAACAGCAAAAATACTTGCTGTAGTATACACTCCACTTTAACTGTTTGTATCTGAAGTTATGCAGTTATTAGATAAAACACTAGGTGAATGGCTCGAATTTTGGGCATCTCAAACTCCTCAAAACGATTTTATTGTTTATCCCGATCGTCAATTGCGTTTTAGTTGGAGTGAGTTCGACACAAGAGTAAATAACATTGCGAATGGCCTGTTATCAATTGGAGTTGTAAAAGGTTCGCATGTTGGTATTTGGGCACAAAATGTCCCCGATTGGTTAAGCTATTTCTTTGCTTGTTCCAAGTTAGGCGCTGTTGTTATTACACTGAATACCAATTATAAAGCTCATGAATTAGCTTTCGTAATTGAAGACTCGGATATGCATACTATATGCTTAACCGAAGGCATTGCGGGTAACGATTTTATAAGTATTATCAATGGTTTAGTTCCTGAATTAAAAACTGCTCAAAGAGCCAATTTAAATTCTACACGTTTTCCTATTTTAAAGAATATTATTTTTATCGGACAGGAAAAACACAGAGGAATGTATAATACTTCTGAAATTTTATTATTGGGAAGTAATCACTCGAAAGATCAATTAAATGACCTAAAAAAATCCATTAATTGTCACGATGTAGTAAATATTCAATATACTTCAGGCACAACTGGTTTTCCCAAAGGCGTTATGCTTTCGCATCACAATATTGCTAACAATGGCTACTTCACAGGTTTGCATATGGATTTTATACCCAGCGATAAATTATGTGTATGTGTACCGCTTTTCCATTGCTTTGGAGTTGTATTAGCCGTAATGAATTGCCTTACAAATGGATGTACAATGGTAATGGTTGAGAAATTTGATCCATTAGTAACTTTGGCCTCCATACACAAAGAACGTTGCACCGTTTTATATGGAGTTCCTACCATGTTTATATCCGAAATTAATCACCCCATGTTTGATTTGTTCGATATGACATCGCTTCGAACGGGTATTATGGCCGGAGCACTGTGTCCGATAGAGCTTATGCGGCAAGTAAGCGACAAAATGAACATGACCATAACAAGTGTTTACGGATTAACCGAAACGTCGCCTGGCATGACACAAACACGTATTTCGGACTCTTTCGAAACTCGTTGCACAACTGTAGGTAGTGAGTATGAATTTGTAGAAGTAGCTGTAATAGATCCCATTACTGGCGAAAAATGTGCAGAAGGTGTTCAAGGAGAAATGTGTTGCAGAGGTTATAATGTAATGAAAGGATATTATAAAAACCCTGAAGCCACTAAACAAGTTATTGATAAAAATGGTTTCTTACATTCGGGCGATTTAGGTATCAAAGATGCTAATGGCAATTATCGAATTACAGGACGCATTAAAGATATGATAATACGAGGAGGTGAAAACATTTCACCACGCGAAATTGAAGAATTTCTATATCACATGCCTGGCGTTAAAGATGCTCAAGTAGTGGCTATTGCATCACAAAAATATGGTGAAGATGTAGGCGTATTTATCATCCCACATCAAGGCTCAGCCATTGTTGAAGAGGATGTTCGTGCGTTTTGTAAAGATAAAATTGCACGTTTCAAGATTCCGCGTTATATCTTTTTTGTAAGCGAATATCCATTAACCGGAAGTGGTAAAATTCAG
This sequence comes from uncultured Paludibacter sp., assembly GCA_964466415.1. Taxonomy (GTDB): domain Bacteria; phylum Bacteroidota; class Bacteroidia; order Bacteroidales; family Paludibacteraceae; genus Paludibacter. The sequence goes on along the minus strand of CAYXQZ010000025.1, from coordinate 12,720 downwards.
AAATTCAGATTACGCGAAATGGCTTTGGAGCTATGTAAAGAACGAAATATTACGATTATATAGTTTTTAAAAACATGCAAGTAATCTATCGCATATACTATTATTTTATTCACCTACTTACTGCTCGAAATTCGAAGGGATTTGGCGTACATTCCCCTTATTTGTTTCAATTTACGAACTATGTATTACTCGAAAAAAACGAGTTTTACGTTTACAAGAAAATTGAAAACATAAGGCATAATATACTGGTTGACAACAGGATAATTAATACGAAAGATTTTGGAACTGGCTCCAGTAATGCTAAAAAAGTATCTAAAATTGCTCATTCATCGCTTATTCAACCTAAGTATGGTCAATTGATTTTTAGAACCATTAACTACTTAAAACTAAATAATTTGCTTGAATTAGGCACATCCTTGGGTATTTCAACAGCTTATATTGCATCAACTTCAAGTAAATCTCATTGTATTACTTTAGAAGGTTGCGAACAAACAGCAAATATTGCAATGGATACTTTCAATAATTTAAATTTACAAAACATAAAAATAATAACCGGAAATATCGACAATACAATTCATACTGCTTTAAATGAATTCAATGAAATCGATTTTGTATTTATCGATGCGAATCATAATTACAATGCAACATTAAAATATTTTGAAATTATTGTGCCCAAATTGAGTAAAAATGCAGTTGTCATTTTCGACGATATATATTGGTCGAACGAAATGAAACAAGCATGGCAAGTGATAAAAGCAAAAAAACAAGTAACGTCAACTATCGATTTATTTCAGATAGGTATTTGTTTTTTTAATCCCGATTTAACCAAGAAAAATTACAAAATGCTTTTCTAATCATAAATAATAATATTTATTTAAAATTTAAACTCAAAAAATGAAGATATATACAAAAACAGGAGATCAAGGCGAAACTGGACTTATAGGTGGAACCCGTGTATCAAAATCAGATGTCCGAATTGAAGCGTATGGCACAATCGACGAGCTAAATTCGTTTCTAGGATTGCTGGCAAGTTATGATGCATTATCATCCGAATTGAAGACTTTGGAAACAATCCAACATCGGCTTTTTGTTATAGGTTCGTACCTTGCAACCGACACAAATATGACAAAAATTGCTGAAGTTTCGATAATAAGGAGCAAAGATATTGAGAAAATTGAACAAGAAATTGATAAAATGAACGCGGATTTGCCCGAACTAAGGGCATTTATTCTTCCTGGAGGCTGTATTGAAGCAAGTTTTTGTCATATTTGTCGAACAATTTCACGAAGAGCAGAAAGAAGAATTGTGGAAGTTTCGAAATTTTATACTATTGATAATCATGTAATTATATACACAAATAGGCTATCGGACTATTTTTTCACCTTAGCGCGTTATATTTCTTTAAAGATTGGAGCAAAAGAAATATTGTGGAATAGCGTTGATTAATAAAAAAAATTTCTATTTTTGCACGAAAATAAAGCGATTATCAAAATATCTTAATTTAATTGTTGATTATGTATTGGACATTGGAATTAGCATCAAAAATTGAAGACGCACCTTGGCCTGCGACCAAAGATGAATTAATAGATTATGCTATGCGTTCGGGCGCACCACTTGAGGTTATTGAAAATTTACAAGAAATTGAAGACGAAGGCGAAATTTACGAAAGTATTGAAGATATTTGGCCAGATTATCCTAGTAAAGAAGATTTTTTCTTTAATGAGGAGGAATATTGAGTAAAAAACTCAAAAAGTTAAGCTGAGTATGCAATTTTTCGAGAATTTTGAAGTTTAGATTACTGGAGTCAATTTGATTTTTTTGAAATTATAATGGTTGCAAATAAAAAATCGATTCAGAATTTTGAATGAAAAAAATATTAATAGGAATTTTTGTATTTGTTAGCGCAACACTTTTTTCACAGTTCGATGCACAATTAAGTCAATATATGTTGCATAATAATGCATTAAACCCTGCAGCGGCAGGCGAAAGCGATTTAATCGAAATTGTGGGACAACATAGAGTTAATATGTTAGGCATGCCTATCGCGGGTTCAACTACATACTTCACTATTAATTCACCCTTAAAAATTGGAAACAAGAAACATGGTTTTGGTTTAAGTTTATTGAAAGATGAATTTGGATGGTTTTCAAATCAATCAATGCAGATTCAATATGCTTATAAAACAAAATTAGGCGATGGGCGTTTAAGTATTGGAACAAATATAGGTTTAGCAACAATAGGGTTTTCAGGAGATAGTTTAATTAATGACAAAATCTCGATAGGCGAATACCATAGTTTAACTGGAGATGATGACATACCACAATCAAAAGTGAGTGGTAATGGATTAAATGTCGATCTTGGGATATGGTATTCAACTGCTAAATGGTATGCTGGTGTATCCATGCTGCACTTAAATGAACCCACTATTAAATGGGGTGAAATGTATGAATTCAATAGCCAAAGTTTAATGCAATTAACTGCTGGAATGAATTATACGTTGGAAAACAAAAAATACATATTAAAACCATCGTTCTTAGTTAAATCTGATTTTAATATCTGGCAATTTGATTTGAGTTCGAGAGTAGAATATGATAATAAGTTTTGGGGCGGATTTACGTTAAGGCCTTTTAATTCAATTGTTTTAATGGCTGGAGCAACTATAAATGGAGGATTAGCAGCAAGTATTTCTTATGATGTACCAACAAATAAGATGATTAATGCAACTTTAGGTTCATTTGAATTGTTAGTTTCCTATAGTTTTGAATACGTTTTTTCGAAACAAAGTTCAAAATATAAAAGTATAAGATATCTGTAATTTTATTTTAAATGTTTTTTAAATATCAAATATTGTACGTATGAAAAAAAATCTGATAATTTTAGCATTAGTTGCAATAATTATAATTGCTGCTAAACCTATTGGAGAACTTGTAGGTGTTTCGAAACGAAATATGTTTAACAAGGGATTTGTTGAGGCTAATCCGTATGGAATGGTTTTCATTAAACGAGGCTCCTTTATTATGGGTGCTAATGATCAATCGCCATTTAGCGTTGTAAAAGATAAATCGATAAATGTTACTGTTGATGCATTTTGGATGGACGAAACTGAAATTACAAATGATGAATATAAACAATTTGTTGGCTGGGTTCGCGATTCTATTACAATGCGCTTTTTTATTGAAGACCCATCGCTAAATGTAAAAGAGCGTCAGAAATATACCATTTACAATGACAAAAACAATCCATTTGATCAATTGTCGCCACAACAATTAAAAATGGTACAATTAAATTGGAGAACAAAAATCCCATGGGGATCACAGGATACTACCTACAAACGCATTATCACTTCGCTTAATTACCAAAACAGCAACGATGTAAGTTCAAAACCACAACTTGACCCAGGAAAACTAACTTACAAATACGAATGGATAAATTACGATCAAGCAGCTCTTGCTGGAAATAAATTAAATGTTAATACTGGAGCATATCCTAAAGGTGCCATTGCACGTGTTGATACATCGTATGTAAATGAAGTAGGATATATTATTGACTCTACTATAAACCGTCCGTTAATTACACGTAAGGACTTAATTTCGATGAAAATTGTAAAAGTATATCCTGATACCGTAATGTGGATTCGCGACTTTCAATACTCTTACAATGACCCAAAAATGCGTATGTACTTTTCACACCCCGGATTTACCAACTATCCTGTAGTAGGTGTAACATGGGAACAAGCACAAGCATTTTGTAGTTGGAGAACACAATTATTTAACAATGCTAATTCAATTGGTGGTCAGGATTATAGATTACCTACCGAAGCCGAATGGGAATATGCAGCACGTGGTACACGTCGTTTGGCTATGTTTCCTTGGGGTGGAAATTACCTCCGCGATTCAAAAGGATGTTATTTAGCCAATTTTAAACCTACTAGAGGTAGTTATACCGACGATACAGGCGCAACAACTATGAAAGTAGCTTCGTTCATGCCCAATGATTTTGGATTGTTCGATATGGCTGGTAATGTATCGGAATGGACATCAACTGCTTATATCAATGCTCAAAGTTCGTTGGTAGCCGATATGAATCCAAACTTCCAATACAGTGCAAAACAAGATGATTCGAATGTATTAAAACGTAAAGTTATAAAAGGTGGATCGTGGAAAGATATAGGTTATTATCTTCAATGCGGTGTTCGTACGTATGAATACCAATATGAAAGTCGACCATATATTGGATTCCGTTGTGTACGCTCATTTAATGGCGATTAAAAAATTAGAATTAGAATAAAAATTTAGAACAAATAATATTTAGAAAACTAGATTATGTCAGAAAATCAAACAAAATTTGACCAAATATGGAATGCGCCAGGAATGAAGCGTTTCATTGGAATACTTTATAGCCTTGGAGCTTCGGTTGTAATTGTTGGTGCAATGGGTAAAATTCTTCATACCGAATGGGGTGGTTTTATGCTAGGAGTAGGTATGACTGTTGAAGCAGTTTTATTTGCTTTAGGTGCATTTGACAAACCTCATAAAGATTATGACTGGAGTAAAGTATACGACTTTGAAGGCGAGAGTATTGCAAAAGCAGCTGTAAATACAAGTGCTCCTAAAGTTGGTTTGTCATATTCGGCTTCATTAAGCGACGATGATGTTAAAAAACTATCCGATGGTATTAAAAACTTATCAACCACAGCTACACAATTGTCGAGCATAGGAAATGTTGCAAAATCAACTGAGAATTTGGTTAAAAATATTGATACTGCATCTGAAGCAACTGGCAAATTTATTGGCTCACAAGATGTATTAACTACTGCTTCAGCTCGGTTGGAAACAGCTTACAAAAGCATTGCCGATGGTATACAAGCTGTTGATAAAAACACCAAAGTTTATGCTGCTAAAGTTGACGATATAAATAAAAATTTAGCTTCGATAAATTCGATTTACGAAATTCAAATTAAGAATATCCAATCTCAATCGGAAAGTTTAATCAAACAATCGGATACTCTACGTGCTCTGGACACAAACTTAGGTGCAGTAAATTCTGAACTTACCAAAATTAAAAATTCAACTGAGTTTGCTTCAGTTCAATCCGATTTATTTAAATCAGGTACTGAAAAACTAGCAAAACAAGTGAAAGACTTGAATCAAGTATATGGCAATATGCTAAATGCTTTAAACTAAAAGTTTAAATATTTCAAATACATTTGATAAAGAATGAGTGGAGCTAAAAACTGTCCGGAAACCCCGAGGCAAAAAATGATAGGAATGATGTATTTGGTGCTAACAGCTATGTTAGCATTGAATGTATCGAGCGATATATTAAATGGTTTTACGTTGGTCGACAACAGTTTACACACTTCAATTGAGACAGCTGAAAAAAGAAATACAGCTTTATATGAAGATTTTGAAGGATTAAACCGGAAAAACCCTACAAAAGTAGGAGAATGGTTGACAAAAGCAAAATCAGTACAAAAAGAATCAGATGATTTGTTTAGTTATATTGAGAACTTTAAAGTTCAGGTAGTTAAAATTGCAGATAAAGAAAAAGCCGACCCTAAAGCTCGTAAAATTGAAGGACGTGATAATTTAGATGCAGCAGGTATTTATGCTATTAACGGTGGACATGGAAAAATATTAAAATCGAAAATTGACGATTATAGTAAAAAAATATTTGTTGCTTACGAAGGTAATGCTCAAAAGCAAGAATTATATTCGAAAATTTTCTCAACAGAACGTATGGCAATTGACAAAACTTGGGAATCGTCCATGTTTGAGTTAATGCCTGTATCGGCAGTAATTACCATGCTAACTAAATATCAAAACGATATTCGTGCAGCCGAAGCTGAGCTTGTTCAATATTATAGAGGAATGACAGATGCTTCCGATTATCGTGTAAACCAAATTGATGCATTTGTAATTCCAGAATCGAAATTTGTATTTCTTGGTGATAAATATAAAGCAAAAATTGTTTTAGCAGCTTATGATAAAACATTAAAACCAGATATATTAGTTGGCGGATCAAAAATAAATGATGGTGAATATTCAGTTACAGCTAATAGTTTAGGGTTAAAAAAATTTAGTGGAGTGATTAAAGTTCAAGGGAGTGATGGTGTTAAACCTTATCCTTTTGAAGGTGAATATATGGTAAGTCAACCTTCGGCAACCATATCGAACTCCGATTTAAATGTAGTTTATAGAGGTATTGTTAATAACTTTAGCGTATCAGTACCTGGAATTGCACCTGAGAACATTATACTTGCTGTTGCTGGAGGCAAATCAGTGCAAAGAGGACCTGGTAAATATGAAATAACCACCATGAGTGAGGGTGAATTAACAATATCGGTTTCGGCCAAAGTTGATAAAGCTGTAAAAGCTATGGGCTCAGGTAAGTTTAGAATAAAAAAATTACCTAAACCAACTGCATATTTAGTTGATAAAGAAGGAAGTCAAACACAAGGTGG
>CAYXQZ010000025.1:1241-6157 GCA_964466415.1 uncultured Paludibacter sp. | reverse complement strand
TACCTAAACCAACTGCATATTTAGTTGATAAAGAAGGAAGTCAAACACAAGGTGGTTTAATGTCGTTGGATGAATTAAGAAGTGCCACTATGATAGCCAGCTATGGTAAAGATGAGCTTGTAAAAGCTAATTTCCGTATTGTTTCATTTACAATGATTGTAGACGGTTTACCAACTGCAAATGTAAGTGGCACGAAACTTGATCAAAACTTTTTAAATAAACTTACGAAAGGCAGAAATCTAATTATCAGCAATATAGTTGCAATAGGTCCTGATGGTTATAATCAGAATCTTGGATCAATGGTATTTAGATTAGCATAATTATAATTAGTATAAGTTATGAAGAAATTCAATTTAGTTTACATTTTTGTGTGTGTTGCACTTAGTGTAATAAATGCTCAAAACAAAGAAGAGGTATTGCCTTTTTTTGATAAAAGTGGCCGTGTAGCTCTTCAAACAACAGAAATGAAGTCGCTAGCAGATACCATTGCTGTAGTTAATCATCGTAGAGACGATATTGTATGGTCACGTATTGTATATCGTATTTTGGATATGCGCGAAAAACAAAACAGTCAGGTATATTTTCCAATTACACCAACTGAAAAGTATAAAAGCTTATTTAGAGTAATTCTTGAAGCCACTGTGAATGATACACTTAAACCTTATGAAAAAAAGGAGTTTGACATTCAACCTTTTTGGGATAAGGAACCAATTTGTAAAGACAAATTATCTGATTTTTATGTGATTTGCGATTGGGACTCTGCAAATACCAAAATCAGAAAAACGCCTTTAGTAGTTAACAATAAAATTACGAACAAGCCTGAGATTAGTAGTTATGCTTATGCTGATTATGCTGGTAGGCAATTAAAATATATTGTTCAAGAAATTGTTTTCTTCAATAAGCATTATTCGAAAATGTATACAAAGGTAATTGCAATAGCCCCAATATACATTTATAACGAAACTAATGTGACTAATATGAATGTATTGGGAACTAATAAAACTGGCGAAGGTATATGGAATTTCTTCCAAAATTCAGTAGTTTGTTGGTATTTGTATGATGAGCTTCGCCCCTATTTGGCCAAACAACTTATTATTCCTAATGGCAATGAAAACCAACGTATTACATTCGATGATTTCTTTTCACAACGGTTGTATTACTCTTATTTGTTAGGCGATAGCAATATGTTTGATAAAATGTTTTTACAAACCTATAGCAATCCTGTAGATATTCGTCGTGAGCAACTCCGAATTGAATATGAACTTATGAATATTGAGCAAGATATTTGGGAACAATAAAATCAATAAAAAAAAGATTATCTAATTTTGATAATCTTTTTTTTTGCATATTGTACAAGAAGATTTCAATTAAATACACTATCTTTGCACTCTAATTATTAGCTGTAAGCTAATAATTAAACTTGGGGCTGTTTGGTTTTGACAGCAGGTAGAAAGGGTATGTAAGCATGTCGAGCATTGAGAAAGCGGCTCGTAAATCTCGGTTCTTAAAATCATAACTGGCGAAGAAAACTACGCTCTTGCTGCTTAATCGAATCACAGTAGATTAGCTTAATTCAGGTACTAGGTACCAGAACGAGACATTTCCCAAAGGCCGTCGCTTCGAGGCTAATGAATCGGAAATGTGGATAAATCGAAGATAGTTGCGTTTAGCCTTGGAGGCGCGATGAAACAAAAAGGATAAGGTGGCAATTGGTGGCTTCGGTCTTGTTGGCACTCGAAAACCTAAGCGAAGATAAACATGTAGAAAGCGTATTATTTCCTTGTTTGGACGAGGGTTCGACTCCCTCCAGCTCCACAATTACAAAATCAAAACTACTCAAATGCCTGTAAAATCAATGATTTACAGGCATTTGTATTTTAAGCAAATCACAAAGTGGCATGACGTCTCAATGTTTTTCTAATGTGCCTATTGTGGTTTCGTATTATTTCCCCCTTCTTTGCTCTTTGTTCTTTGCTCTTTTGCCTGATTTTTTATCACCAACCCTCCCAACCCACAATAAAACCTATACAAATTCCAAAGCCAACAATATTTTAGCTTCCAGTCTATTCTCCAGACAAATTGCTCCATTTGCAAATACTACCTATATAGTCTTTTGAACCATCACGTAACCAACCATCGAGTTGACCAACTTCTTTTAATTGTTGGCCACGGTTTCGTTCAACGTTAATATAACCACAGCTTAACTCAGGTATGGCAGTCATGTCGCCCCAGAGTTTTTCGAACTGTGTGACCGGAAAAACATCTTCCTGACCTTTTCCCCAACGCTTTTTCACATCCTTGATAATGACATAAGTTGGCATTCTGGAAGCCATTTTATAAATCTGCTCTTCTACTTTTACCGAGTTAGTCAGGTCATTTCTGTTCAACCCGAAAGCATGTAGCAACTCATCAATATTAATCCAGAAAGTATTGGTATTATAATAGCTGAGGTTGAATTCCTGCTTCTCGTCAGGAAGTGCAAGTCCTTCAATCAGTCGGGTTTGACCATTTACTTTAGCCAGACCACCGCCACGGTCATCCAGTTTTCGGCTGATAACTTCGATGGTCATTCCCTTGTTTTGCTGAATATGATACCCCAACATAGCCGGATTGGCATTTGCTCCGAGGGTATCAATATTATGAACCAACAAATGCTTCAGATTCGGATTCTCCTGAATCAATTGCTGCAAGGTTCCATTGAGGAAAAGATTAGGTATTTCGTACCAATGCCCTACCGGATGAATGCACTGCGATGGCAAATTATCGCGATAATCTTCGCCTTCGCCATTGGTCTTTGCCCAGTTAATAAGTGCAGCACGCAGGCTTTGTTGCATTTTCTGTGCCTGTTCATCAAGCAGCTGCTGTGGCATTTCTTCCCACATAAATCGCAAGTCGCGTTCAGTTGGAATTAATCGCAATCCAATTACTTTTCCTTGCGACACAACAATTCTTTTCTTTTGTTGTATATAAGGTTCCAAAAATCCAGCAATGGGTTTCTGAGTCAGGTAGCTGGTCGTGAAAATATGTTGTAACGAGGTGTTGTAATCTGCATTTGTCTTTTCTGTTTTTGCCAAATGGATTTCCACAAAATTTCGGTGTTTTCCGGCAAATCCGATAAATGGATTCAACGATTTTACCACTCCGGCACCTTTTGTCCAACGACTTCCTGCTCCACCTGCCAGTGTTACAATAGCTAACTCTTTATTTTGCAAGGCTTTCAAGCCAATCTCGGTAAGTTCCTTATTATCAATATCCTGTTGGGTTGGAAGTTCAGATTGTGGAATATCCTCAATGGTTGAATTTATCGGAATTCTGTTTTTTGATAATCCGATACGTCCCATTTTCAAGTCGCTTTTTATCTGCTGATGCTGATTTGGGTTGAAACCGAAATCCTCGAGCAGGCTATTGAGCGGTTTTTGCAAATCCTGATCTTCCTGCTTTTGAGGAATAATACGTTCGAAAAGATTATTAATAAAGCCGTTGTACTGTTTGCCCGACTTATATGTTTTACTGAGTATAGCCAGTTCATTTCGTTGGCAATTAGTCAGTTCATTCAAATCTCTTTTTAAAAGTTTGGGTAATAATAGGGTATAATATTCCTCGTTCATCAACGCTTCTTCACCAACTGTGAGATTAGCAAAAGTTCCGTTTTCATTGATTTTGAAATCATACACCACAGGCTCCATGGCAAACGGAATGGCATGTTCGTGTTTCTTTTTTATGGCCGACATATTCTGCTGTAACCGTTCCTGTGCCATTTGTTTGGCTGAAGGGTCGAAAATAAAACCCATACCACCACCGGACATGCCGCCCATCATCCAAAATCCCCAGAATTTATCTCCGAATTCAGTTTTAACAGTGGATATAATACTTTCGGTATAAAGATTGGTTGCCCACGGAATAATCTGCTGAATCGGTCCGTTGAAATTTTTATGCGTAAATTCGGCAATGCCTTTGATATCACCGGCTTTCAGTTTTTCAACTACTTCTTCAAAATAGCTGATAGCATTTTGTCGTGCTTCCCATTCTTTTTTGGAACGAAGCAGGTATTTTTCGGTTACCATTTCCAGTATCGGTCCCACATCCTGAGCCATACCACCATGAACAATTACCAAACTATCCTGCAATTTCTGACGTATTTCGGCACTAACGCTATCTCTTTCCAACACGGTATGCTTTGGCAGCAAACGTCCTTTGCTGATTCCATATTCAGGATCATTGGCTTGTGCTTCCACACCTTTAATAAGTTTCATGCCCGGCCATACGCCGCCCGAATCCTGCCAGCCACCACCCGAACCACCAATCCATTCTCCCAAAATAGCTTTTGCTGCCACTAAACGGCGTTCTTCTTCCTGCAACGATCCTGCCAACTTCTCGGTCTGACCTGTTGCCCGCATACAAAGCGAAATAAGTGACGCCAATAAATTGGTTGAAACAGCCAGTCGGGAACCTTTCGGGATATTATTCACCTTGCTGGCAATCTCAATGCCGCGACCTTTGCCCACCATTTTCTCCAACAGATGACTCAATGGTAAACCAGCACCTTCCATGCCCGGAGGTACAATACCCGAAGCAATAATGGCTGCTTTCAGCAATCCAAGATAATCTTTGGCAAAATCGAAAATATCATTCAGGTCGGTAATATCGGCAAAAGTAGCCAAATCGATACTGGTAAGTCGGATTACGGGTTCGTCAATCACCCTGAACCAGGTTTCAATGGGAGGTTTGGGTTTGGAATTCGCCACCTGATTTAAAATACAAAGGTCGATGGAAATATTGAGCACCTTAGCACCTTCGGGATAATCCATTCCAAGGAAAAAGATATCGCTCCAACCACTGTGGCTCAGATCCATGCGCACCGGTGTTGATTCGTGCAGACAAGGATAAAGACCTGTACTTTCATCTTTTTGAAATAA
>CAYXQZ010000025.1:0-1141 GCA_964466415.1 uncultured Paludibacter sp. | reverse complement strand
GTGCTTACTTTATGCTGAATAGGAATGTAGAAGCGGTGAATGGCGTATAGAAAGAATAATGCTCTAACACGATAATATAGATTTGTTTCCTGTTTGCGGAAATTTTCAAGACTATAGGTTTGCTCCATCAAGGTTTCCAATGACGCATTTTTGCAAAAATCGTCTAAGGACTTATTTTTGACAGCCGGATCAGTTGATGTAATTATATGGATTAATTCACTCATAGATTGGTAATTGATTTATCAGTTAATTAATATTACCTTACTTAAGACTAGTATTCTGAATCGCAAAAAATTCCAACAATTCCGATTGAATTAAATCTCTATCGATGCCATTTAAACCAAGAGCCAACTGAGCTTTTAGCAAACCGTACGTTGAGCCAATATCAAATCGCAAGTCATTTTTCTCGAGCGCTAAGTATTGTTCTTTGGTTGCAAGTTCATTTAATGCTTCGCTTAATCCGAATCTGGAATCGCCTGTTTCGTCCGATTTTTGTTGGAGAAGCTCCATAATTGTAGGCGATAAAACATGCATTCCCAAAAAGCAAAGATAATGCCCTGCACGTAGTCCGGGAATGATCAACTTTTGTTCGGCTAATGTAGGAGTTGGTTTTTCTATGACTTTGTCAATCTGATAAAGGTCGTTGGTAGGGTGAATCCGGTGACCACCCACTGTACCATAATTCGGAATCAGGCTTTCGCGTGTTGACGTTACCGCCGATACCGATGATTTATTTTTTACGGCTATCTCCACAATATGTTTAGCACATGGTTTTTCTGAACGGTTTACATACAAATGATCGCCTACCAAATGCAAAAAATAATCGTTACCAACAAAAGAAGCACCACATAAAATAGCATACCCATACCCTCGGGGTTTATCCTGCAAAATAAATTGAATTTGAGAGTCGTTGTTCACAATGGATTTATATACTTCTAAATCGGACGATTGAATAACAATTCCTATTTCTTCAATACCCGCTTGTTGAACTTCGTTGATAAGAATTTCTAATACGGTTTTCCGCATTCCATCACGGTCAACAAGGGTTTGCAGTGCCAAATTTCGCTGGTCAGGGCCTGCCACAGTTATCAGAGCTTTTTTGATTTGCATAGTTTTATATTTTTAAAGTCTTTACTTTTTT
>CAYXQZ010000024.1:25490-28413 GCA_964466415.1 uncultured Paludibacter sp. | reverse complement strand
AGTTTGTTCATTTAAAAAATAAAATAAATAAGAGCAATTGCGAAATTACCATTAATCGAATTATATGTGTTTGGATTTTTAAAGATATCGTAAATTGTTAATGTATTCGTTAGATTGGCTGAAGCATTTAATCGAACATTTGGAGATACATAATAATTTGCAGCCATTTGAAATTCAGTATTACTAATTAAAGGTTCACTATATAAAGTATTATATGAACTATTTCTGTGTGTTATGTAGTCAAATGTCTGACATGCAGATGCATATAGGTGTGTTCGTGTGGTTGGGTAATATCCCAACTTGTATTTAGATTCAATTTTAATTCCTTGGTATTTAAGTGCGTTAGTAATATTTGTATTGTCAATTAAATTTTTATAAAGCAAATTATTTTGGTTGAAATTATAACCTGCACTAGAATAAAATGAATGTTGCCACCTCTGTTGAAACGGTTTTTCACTTAAATATCTAAGATTAATCAGGATGTTTTGATAATTATCATCGTTGTTTGATTTGATATTCTCAACTGTTGAAAAAGTATTGTGTTTCTCAATACTGCTATTAAATGTTGATAAATAATAGCTCCCTGTTAATTCAATTTTTTGACCTGCTTCACGAAGATACGAATTTCCATAAAGCCAATTATCATACAATGTTGTGAGAAATTTTGCATTTGACTTGTTTATAAATCCATTTTGAACAAAAAACGAATCAATTGTATTAATCTCATCTATTAGTTTTAATCTTGAGTCAAGAAATCTTTTGTTTTTTATTTTTGTCATCGTTTTAGACAATTCATTGATTTCATTACTGCTTAAATATCTATTAAGAATATCCTTATTTGATAAATCCTTAATAAGAAACAATGCATGTTGTGCATCACTAACATTTTCTATTCTGCCACATCCAAATCCAATTTGTACAAAAACATGATTGTTGAAATTAGTTGAATTAAAAGAATTAATTTTTTGAATAGAATCATAGCTCTTAGCTGCTGAATTGGCAAATTGAGAACTTGCTGCACCTTTTACTAAAATGAATCGATTTTTTGTGTTGTAAAAATTATAATCTGCATTAATCCCAATCAGGTTATTGAAGTTTGTTGTTTTCGAACGAATTTCAGATATAAGATTGTTATCTACATTGTTTGAACCATTAAAATTAAAGTATGCACTAATTTCTCTGATTTGCTTTCGGGTGTTTAGATAATTTGTAAATGAACTACCTAATCCTGATTGGAATTTACGATTGTTAGTATTGAGCATTTGACTAGAGAATTCCCCATTACCTGAGCCATTTATACCTAGTGTACTACGTTTAATATCCGGCGTGTAATACGTGTTTAAATCGAAATTTTTGTACTCTTGGGCTGAAAGAACCGACGGTAAAATCAAACACAAAATGAGCTGAAAAATAGCATTTTTCTTCATAGTTAAAAGTTTTAAATTAAAATGATTTTTGCAACAAAAATCATTCCCATTTATTTCTTTCCTTTTCTCGCCTTCAACTCAATCGTTCTAATTTTATCTTTGTAAAAATTATGTCCGTTCATTTTTACCACATCGAGTGCGGAATCGGAGTTTTCGTCCCAGCGGCGACACATATAAATGGAATCGTAAATTCGACCAATTTGATACTCGCGACTGATAGCCAAGCCTAAAGCATAATCTTCGCCATAGCTGGTGTTAGGTACTTTTATTTCGCGCAAAACAGGTGTGTAAAATGCACGTGGAGCACCTAATCCATTGATGCGCAATGCATTGTTTCGTCCGTTTTCAGGAGTCCACTCTTTGTGATCGATAAGTCCTGGAGGGATGGTTTCCATTTTGAAGTTAGTCATGGTGTACGATCCGATGACCATAGCGCAGTTTTGAGCGTAAAATGCATCTACAATTTTCTGTAAAGTGCTTTCGTTTTCGTAAATATCGTCACTATCTAACTGAACAGCAAATTTACCGCACAATGGAGAATCAACACCTGCATTCCAGCATCCTCCAATTCCCAAATCGCTTCTGTCAGGGGTGATGTGAATAAGTCGGTTATCAGTCTTTGCTATTTCGTCGATTATTTCAGAAGTGCCATCGGTCGAAAAATTATCAACCACAATCAAGTTAAATGCAAAACTTGCTTTTTGTGAAAGTACGGAGCGAATAGCGTCATCGATTGTTTTTACACGGTTGCGCACTGGAATAATAACGGATGCTTCCACTGGAAATTCACCCTTATCGAATTCAATTTGTGTAAATTGTGGTTCCAATAATGCACCAATTTTCTTTAGATGAGCTGTACAAGCAGCTTCCATTTCAATTTGAACAGCTCGATTTTTTGGGTCAACATAATCAAAAAGTTTCTCGCCACTTTTACGTGTGTCGGTTTCAACCTCTGCATAGAGGTATTCGTTGATATGAAATAGCTCTGCTTTGCGCGATACTTTTAAGCGTAAATCGTACAATCCGGCAAACTGATAATCAACTTTCATCTTTTCTACCGCTTTTCGCAAGCTTTTGGCATTGTAAAAAAGCAGTGACCCAAAATTAAAATCGTCGCGCAACGAACCTTCCTGATAATCAATTACGGGCAAATTTGAACGTACGCCATCGGCAATTTGGTAATAATCAGCATAGACCATCCCTGCTTGTGTTGCTCTAGCAATGCCACTGAAACGTTCGAGGGCATATTGTCCTAATTCCAAACTAGTATATTTGGTATAAATTAAAGCAAATTCAGCATCGGCTTTTTCAGCAATTTTGCGCATGGTTGCTGTACTTTGTAGCGAGTCAATCTGAATTATTTCGCAACCTACAATTTCTTGAATTTCAGGCTCAGTTGCTAATAAGTAAATGCTTTTTACTAATTCTGATGCCAATAAATTATTTACTGTTGTTTGGGCTTGTTCTGCATCTTTATATGCTAAAAAACAGTTGAT
>CAYXQZ010000024.1:21357-25390 GCA_964466415.1 uncultured Paludibacter sp. | reverse complement strand
TATTTACTGTTGTTTGGGCTTGTTCTGCATCTTTATATGCTAAAAAACAGTTGATTGATTTCATATCTTTGTGTGTTTTTATACCTCATCCTAACCTGACCTCACCCCAACCCTCTCCAGGTGGAGAGGGAGTGGCTATTTTGTGCTGGGATTATTTTTTAATTTGAAAATTCTATTTATTACTTTATCATTTTATCACCACATCATCTCATCATCACATTCGTTGTCGTCTTTTAAAACCTATATTGCACAAAAGCCTCAATTGCTTCATACGAAGCCAAACCGAGTTGCGAATAAAGTTCGGCTGTAGCTCGGTTGCGGTCTTCGGAACGTTGCCAAAATAGGCGTTCGTCGTTACCCATAAACGGTGCACTTTCCATTTGCGATTGGTGGCGAAGTATGGAGTTGCGTTTGTTGCGCAATTCTTCGGGACTTATTGGCACTGCCATTTCAATGTGATCAATTTCCCATTCTTTCCATGCTCCACGATACATCCAAACTCTGCAATCCTGCATGAATGTTTCTTCTTTAAGCTCGTCGATTGCAGCCAATGCAGCATCCAAGCATACTTTATGCGTTCCATGTGGGTCGGCAAGGTCACCTGCCACATAAATTTGATGTGGTTTTAATTCAGCAATTAATGCTTTAATAATATCCACATCGGCTCTACTGATTGCCCCTTTTTTAACGGTGCCCGTTTCGTAAAACGGAAGATTCAGAAAATGTATGTTTTTTGATGGTAAATTTATGTATCTACAAGCTGCTTTGGCCTCACCACGACGAATAAGTCCTTTTAGATTCAATATTTCACGTGTATCCAAATCGCCTTTCTTTTTATCTTTCAATAAAAAATCTTTAAATTCGGTGTATTTTTCTTCCAAAACAGAATTTTCAGTGTCAAACATTTCCTTAAATCCTTTGAGAAAAGCCAAAAAGCGAATCACCTCCTCGTCGGCTACAGCAATATTGCCTGATGTTTGATAGGCCACATGTACATTGTGATGTTGGTCAACAAGGCGCTTAAAAGTTCCGCCCATCGAAATTACATCATCATCGGGGTGCGGACTGAAAATAAGCACATTTTTTGGGTAAGGCAAAGCACGTTCCGGACGATTAGTATCGTCGGCATTGGGTTTACCTCCAGGCCAACCGGTAATTGTATGTTGTAAGTCGTTGAATATCTTAATATTTACATTGTAAGCTGATCCATATACTGCCAACAATTCACTCAACCCATTGTCGTTATAATCCTTATTGGTAAGTTTAAGAATGGGTTTATTAATCTTTTGACAAAGCCAAACAATAGCTCGGCGAATCAATTTATCATCCCAATCGCATGAAGTTACCAACCATGGTTGGCTCAATCGTGTCAATTCACTGGCTGATGATAAGTCAAGGCAAACTTTAGCGTTGGTGTGCGATTGTAGGTACGAAGCAGGCATGGTATCGTCCATTTGGCCTTCTATCGTTTTTTTAATTACAGTAGATTTATGTTCGCCCCAAGCTAGTAAAACAACTCGTTTGGCTTTTAATATTGTGCCAATTCCCAAGGTAATGGCGCTTATGGGAACTAAATCAATTTTCCCGAAAAGTTCAGATGCATCTTTTTTCGATAAGTTGTCGAGTAAAATCAAGCGAGTTGCCGAATTCATTTGTGACCCAGGCTCGTTGATACCAATGTTACCCGACCTACCTATGCCTAGCAATTGAAAATCGATACCACCAAGCTCCTTTATTTTTTCTTCGTAACGCTTACATTCTTCAATAATGTCCGATTTATCAACTGTAACATCCAATGTGTGAATATTTTGGGGCAAAACATTGATGTGGTTGAATAAAAGTTCTTTCAGTTTGCCTAAGCAGCCTTTGGTTGGTGATGTAAGTGGATAAAATTCGAAAAGATTTACAAAAACAACATTCTCGAAACTCAGATTCTCGTTTTTATGTAAACGTACCAATTCATTAAATACGCCAACATGCGTTTTTCCATTGGTAAGTCCTATTACACATTTTTCGTGAGCAAGTTCTTTTTCTTTAATTAACGATGCAATTTCGTGAGCTACATGTATTGAGCCAATATTTTCGTTATCAAAAACCTCTGTAGGAATCTTTTCAAAACGTGTAACACGCGATAGTTCAAACACATCCTCTGGTTGATAATACTTTTTAGGTATACGAGTCAATGTGATTTGTGAGCTTAAATTTGTTCTCATCTTGTTATGCAAATTTTATTATAACATTTAAAACATGCTGCAAAAGTAGTGAAATTTTTGAAATATTCAAATTTTACGCAAACGTTTGCAGAAAATTCAATAATATTTTGGTCAAGTCAATCATTTTATGTTATTTTGCAGGGTCAAATTAAATTTTTATCAAAAAAGAAAACAATAAATGATACTTATTGCCGATAGTGGCTCCACAAAAACAGACTGGTGTTTGGTTGAAAATAGCAAAATTATTCAACGTATTTTCACCAAAGGAATTAATCCTTTTTACCAAACAGATAGTGAAATAAGGTTTGAAATTGAACAAAATTTAGCACCTCAAATACAAAATTTGCTTATTGATAATATTTATTTCTACGGAGCTGGTTGTTCTTTTCCTGAAAAAAAAGCTATGGTTATTAATGCGTTAGGTCATGTTTTTGCGAATACACTTATCGAAGTACAAAGTGATTTGCTTGGAGCTGCGCGTGGGTTATTGCTTAACAATGAGGGAGTTGCTTGCATTTTAGGAACTGGATCTAACTCATGCCATTACAATGGTAATGAAATAGTAAGCAATGTGTCGCCTTTAGGTTATATGCTTGGTGATGAGGGTAGTGGCGCTGTATTGTCGAAAATATTTGTAGCCGATTGTCTTAAAAATCAAGTCTCGGAAAAGACTAAAAATGCGTTTTTCGAAAAATACGAACTTACGCCAGCCACAATTATGGAGAATGTTTACAAAAAACCATTCCCAAATCGGTATTTGGCACAATTCACTCCTTTTCTTTCCGAAAACATAAACCAAAAGGAGATTTACAATGTTGTATATAAAAGTTTTGTAGATTTTTTTGAGCGCAATGTACAACAATATCCTTATCAGGAGCTCGAAACATCGTTTGTAGGTTCGGTTGCTTTCCATTTAAAAGAGGTACTCGAATCGGCTGCTGAGCAATGTGGAGTAAAGATTGGAAAAATAATGAAAAGCCCAATGGAGGGATTGATAAAATATCATGATGTGGCGATGTGATGATAATGAAAGGGAATATATGTTGTTAATTAGATATTTAGCTCCGTAATCTCTGTGTTTTCGGAGTGAACTAAGTGTTTAAACATTAAATTGCAAATAATCAAATTGATAATGGAATATAAAAATACAAACCAGGACTTTATAAAAATTACGGAACAGACTTCTCTGCATTCCGATTTAGACAAAAAGTCGGTAGGGGAGCTGCTTGCAGAAATGAACGAAGAGGATTTGAGAGTGCCCATGGCGGTTTCCAAGGCCTTGCCGCAAATTGAAGAATTGGTTGAGAAAATTGTAGCTCGGATGAAACAGGGAGGTCGAATATTTTATATGGGCGCAGGTACAAGTGGTAGATTGGGCGTTTTGGACGCTTCAGAAATACCTCCAACCTTTGGAATGCCACCTCAGTTAGTAGTTGGATTAATTGCGGGTGGCGATGTAGCGCTACGCAATCCGGTTGAAAATGCCGAAGATAATCTGGAGCGAGGCTGGGAAGAGTTGTTGGAAAGAAACATTAATAAAAACGACATAGTAGTTGGCATAGCCGCCTCGGGCACAACGCCTTATGTAATTGGTGCGTTACGCAATGCGCGAGCAAATGGTATTTTAACAGCATCGATATCGTGCAATCCCAATTCACCAATAGCACAAGAAGCTGAGATAAAAATAGAAGCTATTGTAGGACCCGAATTTGTAACCGGAAGTACGCGTTTAAAATCAGGCACGGCTCAAAAGCTGATACTGAACATGATAACAACAACAACCATGATTAAAATGGGTAGAGTAAAAGGAAATAAAATGG
>CAYXQZ010000024.1:4164-21257 GCA_964466415.1 uncultured Paludibacter sp. | reverse complement strand
ATGATAACAACAACAACCATGATTAAAATGGGTAGAGTAAAAGGAAATAAAATGGTAAACATGCAACTTTCCAATGCTAAACTTGTTGATAGAGGCACTAGAATGATTATGGAGGAAATTGAACTGGAATACGAACAAGCCAAAAATATTTTGTTAATTCATGGTTCGGTTAAAAAAGCAGTGGATGCTTATCGTTCTAAACTCTAATTAGTTTCAAAGCCTTAAAATCGGATTCAATGACTATAATTCGATAACATAAATCAAATAGGAATTATTGCTGCCCGTCCATTTTAAAATTAATCGCCAATTATAATTCCATGTATATTAACTTACAAGATATTAGCATTAAACGAGTTACAATATGTGATGTAGATGAAATGATACTACATCGCGTCAATTATTTAACCGAAATGCAAGGTGTACATGACATTACAAGTCAAGAAAAACTCAAAGCGGAATTAAAAGTTTTTATCAAAAATGGCATTGAAGGCAATAACTTTATTGCACTTGTGGCAAAATATAAGCATATTACGCTTTCATACGGAGCAATAATACTAAAAGCAATTCCTGGCGATTTTAATTGTTCATCGTATCTCGAAGGCGACATTTTAAACATGTACACCATTCCCGAAGCTCGTAAACAAGGTATTTCATCCCTAATATTAAAACAATTAATTGCCGAAGCTAAACTACTAGGAGTATCAAAACTGGCATTATATACCTCTTTAGCAGGCGAAAAGCTTTATCGTTCAGCAGGTTTCAAAAATCCTGAGTTTCCATTTCTGGAAATGAATTTGTAGGTATTTATACAGTAAACTAAAAAACCTCCTTTTTCTTCAAAAGGAGGTTTTTTAGTTTTAAGGAACCATTACCAAAGTAATGTTTGTGTTAGTGTTTTTCCATTCCCTGCATAAAGATCTATTTGATCTTTACCTATTGGAGCCAAATAAACTTTATCAGTAAATGCATCTCTATCAGCCACTCCTTCGGGTAAATAGAAACCAACCATGGCTGGTTTATTTGTTCCGTCATAAGTAACAACAGTACCGTCACCTTTTTTCACTTTAAGTTTTCCAACTTTTGCAGCAACTAAAAAGCTCGACATTTCTTTTGGAAAATCAACCCAAATGCCTAGCAGCATATCAGGATTTGTTGCTCCATTCATATAATTAATTTTTTTCCAGCGTTTGATATCCAACAATCTTGAATGCTCAAAAACAAATTCCATGCGACGTTCGCGGCGAATTTCCCAAATTAGTTCGGGTACGTCGGTGTCTCTTGCAGGGTCAACCGGAAGTGCTGTTAGCGACATGGCAGTTGTTTTAGTTATTCCTTTCGATGTTGCTTCGGCATCCAGCGGTCTGTTACGAATTACGTTTATCGATTTATCAATATCGGCTTGAACAACTGCTGCGCCTCCAAGAGTAGCAATTTCAGCTTTTGCTTCGATCCAATTTAACAATACTTCGGAGTAACGCATTACAGGATAGCCATTTGTGTTAGTGCTGCTGCTGTATTTTGTAGGGATGCCTACACCGGTTGAACCAATTCGGGCTCCATCGCGGTCGATAAATTTACAAGCATAAAGCAATGTTGCTGACTGACTGCGAGGTAAATTCCAAAAAGTAGCTTCGAAACGTGGGTCACGAGTTTTTACTAAATTTGCCAAGTTAAACGAGTCAGCTTTTGCCACGGTGGAGTTTTGCCACACTTTACCATCTTTGCAAATAAACGATTTTACCAATGCTAAATTGGGCGCTACTGCTTGGGCTTCGGTACAGTTAGAATACGAAGCAATGGCGTGTGTAACTGTTTGTGCTGCACTGTAATTGCGATAAAGAATACACTCTTTGTTGGCTGATAAATTCTCCGATCCAAAAAGCGTACGGAAGTCGGAGCTAATTGAATATTTATTACTTGCCATTACAATGTCACCAGCCTGAGCAGCCAATTCTAAGTATTTTTTTGCACGTACATTGTCGTTTTTGTGGTATTTTTGCCATGTACCTTCGAATAACATCCAGCGCGAAATAAATCCTGCAACTACGTACTTATTTACATTCATAGTACCGTCGTCAGCTCTCACGTTATTTAAAGCATATACAAAATTATCGTAAACTGAGTCCATCACCTCTGCACGTGGTGTTCTGTCTTTGAACATAATATCCGTATCCAAATTTGTAAAATACTTATCGAAATAAGGGACATCACCAAAGGTGGCAACCAAACGGCTATATTCCATTGCTTTAAAAAACTTTGCAACACCATACCAATGTTTGAACTGATCGGCTGTCAAAATGCCAGTCATGTCAGTATTCATTCTATTCATCATAAGGTTGGCTTTACGTATCCAATAAAAACTCCATGTAGGACCTTGATAAGTGCTAAGCCATGCAGCAGTAGTCGAATTTGAGCCCCTTGATGTAGGTACACTGGTTTCGAAAAGAGCTTGTTTGTTTGTGTTAGCAAAATCGTCGGAGAATGTATATCCTCTCAATGGAGCGTAATCAACACCAAATGCTGTGTTATAGCCAGGAAAAAAATAGGTGTAATTTTCGTTGGCAAATAATCTGAGATTTGATTCTGAAACCCAATACTTTTCATCTTCAATTTGGGTCAGTGGTGGTCTGTCGAGCAGATTTTCGCAACTCGAAAAGCTTAAAATAAGCAGTGTAAATATTGATAAAATTAATATTTTCGTTTTCATAATGAATTAAATTTTAAATGGTTAGAAACTAATTTGTGTGCCAACTGAAAAACTTTTAAACATAGGAGTGCCTAAGCCTACACGACCTAAGTTGTAACTACCATCGGCCGAACCTGACATGCCTGGATTTTGTCCAGCTATTGCTTCTGGGTCAAGCGGTAATCCACGTAAGTTGTCGAATGTAAAGAAGTTTTCCAAACTTACATAAAAGCGTGCCTTCGAAATTAAGATATTCTTCGTAATGGCAGCTGGCAATGTGTAGCCTAAAGTCATGTTTTTAACACGTAAGTACGACATGTCGAGCAAGTAACGCGATTGAATCTGCATGTTATTTGTAATTCCTGAACCAGCATTGTTGAATGGTCTTGGGTAAAATGCATCTATACGATCTTCTTTCCAAAAGTCACCTGCAATGGTTTGTGGCATACCACCATCCGACGAATGATAACCAGCAATAGCCAACGAGCCGTCGCCCCAGATATTCATTTCGCCAACACCCTGCAATAATACGGTAGCATCTATGCCTTTATAATCGGCACTCAAACGGAATGAGTATTGAAAACGTGGTGTAGAATTACCGATTACACTCAAATCGCCCATATTATCAATAATGTTTGAACCATTATTGATTTCGGCATCATTATTTAGATCAGCAAATTTTACATCGCCAGGTCCAAAATAGAAGTTCGAAGCATTTTGGAGATAAACTTGATATATTGGTTTTACTCCGTCAATAGTTTTTAATTTATATGCTTTTTTACCCACATTACCTGCTACTGTTGTTTCGGCAGCAGTAAGTGTTATCAATTGTAGTTTGCCAGCTCCATCCAATTCAAAATCATCCATTTGGTACAGTCTATCAGTGGTGTAGCCGTAAATGTCACCATAACGTTTTCCTTCGAAGAATGCGTTTGATACTGTTTTTAATGCTCCTTGTTGGTATTTGGTAACCACGGTTGTTGCATCAGATAGCGATGCCATAACGCTCAAGCCTAAGCCACCTCTGAATCTATGATTGAAATCAACGGCAAGTTCCCAACCTGTGGTTGTTAATTCGCCAAAGTTGCCTACAGGTGAACCAGAGCCCAGTGTAATAGGTGCGGCAGCTCCTGCAACCAACATGTTTTGGTTGGTGCGTTTAAACCAATCGAACGATATTCCAATTTTGTCTTTTAATAACCGCATATCCAAACCTATATCTAAGGTATTGATATCTTGCCACATAATATCAGGTTGCACTAACGGTGGATTGGTAAATGCATTGTATTTAACCTCTCCATTGAGCCATGTGCCAGTGTATGAACCAAGACGAGCCTTGTATAAACTCGAAGGTATTGTTTGGTCGCCAATTGTTCCCCACGATCCTCTCAGCTTCAAAGTAGAGATGTATGGATTTAGAGGTTTCATAAATTCTTCTTCGGTTACACGCCAACCAGCTGAGAATGAAGGGAACCAACGCCACATTAAGTGGGTAGGGAATTTATTAGCAGCATCTCTGCGGATATTGGCTTCGAATAAATACTTGTCCATGTAAGCGTAATTCACACGTCCGAAGAATCCAATTTGTGAACTCCAACCAGCATCACCACCCGATGTTTGAGTGCCTGTTGCTAAGTCGAACTGAGGATTATCATAAACCATTAATGACGCTTTTTGAGCCCAACTATAAACCATGTCGTAAGATACCATATTCATACCAGCCATAAATTTCATGGCATGTTCATTGCCACCACCAAATTTCAAATTGTAGGTCGAATAGATATTGGTTGTACGTTGTTTTGTGTTCTCGGCACTACGATAAATATGATCAGGTGCAGAACCAATACCAGTATAAGTTGTTTTGGC
The DNA here is from genome assembly GCA_964466415.1 of uncultured Paludibacter sp. Classification (GTDB taxonomy): domain Bacteria; phylum Bacteroidota; class Bacteroidia; order Bacteroidales; family Paludibacteraceae; genus Paludibacter. The sequence continues at coordinate 16,705 of CAYXQZ010000024.1, read as the reverse complement.
TAAACGATAAGCTGCCATTGCTCCTGTTTCGGTAGAACCTACATACTGACCAGCTTCGTTTACATAAAGTTGATTGCCTGCAGCATCTACATCTTTAATAGGTGCGCTCCAAGCGTCACGCAAAGTAAAACGAGTACCTGGGCGCAACCAAGTAAACTCTTGATTTGAGAATGTAAAGTCAGCTTCAACATTCCAATTTTTTGTGATATTAAGAGTAGCACCAACATTTACATTATTATAATTCCATTCTTGCTTAGCTGTATTTGCAGCCGTTGCTTCACCAGCTGCACCTCTTAACTGATCACCACCTTCGGTTGTAAGTGGTTGTAGCGAGCTCCAACGGTAAAGGTATAGCCAAGGGTCAGCTCCTGTTGTAACGTAAGCATATTCTTTGCTGCGGTTCGAAAATAGTAAACCAGCATGTAAGGTTAAATATTTATTTACTTCTGTACTAATTTTTACCGAAGCGTTGTATTTTGTAAATTCGTCTTTTTTAGCCGGTTTCATCATACCTGATTGATTTAGGTAATCGAGTCCAATATTATAGGATGTTTTACCACTTTTGCCACTAACAGTCATGTTATGGTTTTTTGATGGCGCCCATTCGCGAATCATGTAATCGTAAGGATCGTACATACGAACACCCATTTTGCTGGTATTTGGCACATCGTAATACCAGTCGCGTCCATATAGCATTGGGTCGCCAGGTTTTACAGTGCTTCCATAGTTTTGCAACCAAAGCTTCGATTTTTCGTAACTTGCCCTGTCCACCTGCCAAAATGCACCTGCTTTGGTAGCGCTGGCACGCTCTGCTGCTAATACAGAATATTCAAGTGCGTCTATAGTTCCCATATTCATTGCCTTGGCAGCATTTTGCCAAGAGTAATTGGTTGAATACTGAACATTCATCGATTCGGTACTTGTTCCTTTTTTCGAAGTAATTAAAATAACACCAAATGCACCCCTTGAACCATAAATAGAGGTTGAAGCTGCATCTTTTAATACTGATATTGACTCAATGTCGCTTGGATTTACTAATTGAATACTTGGTATTTCAACATTGTCTAACAAAATAAGTGGTGCTGATCCGCCGTAAAGTGACCCAATTTGTCCCCTGATTTTCATTACAGCGTCAGAGCCAACTTCACCATTACCAACTATTACGGTTAGTCCGGGAACCGAGCCTTGTAATCCACGACCGACATCGGCAATGGGGCGGCTCGAAAGTGATTTGTTGATGTCAACCGTACTCACTGCTCCAGATAAATTTTCCTTTTTTTGTGTACCGTAACCTACAACTACAATTTCTTGCATTGACTTGGAGTCTTCTTCCATGATAACGTTTAATACATTTTTGTTGGCTGTTAGATTTTGATTTTTGTAGCCAACATAGCTAAAAACTAAAATTGAATTTGTAGATTCAATATTTAAACTGAATTTTCCATTGGCATCGGTTATCGTTCCAACATTTGTTCCTTTAATTACAATGCTTACACCAATTAATGCTTCACCATTGTTGTCTTTAACAACACCTTGAACTTTTGTGTTGTTTTGTTGAGTTTCCAAATTGGCAGCCACTGTTTTACCATAGGCATCCGATGCAAAAACAAAACCAAATGTCAACATAAATGCTAATAGAATCAGCCTAAATGTCTCAATTTTTTTGAATTGACAAATAAAATTTGTCGATTTTCTTTGATTGATCTTCATGATTTTTAAAATTGATTTTGGGTTATTATATAGTTTTAGAAAAATGAATTCACAATTGTTATAATAGATATCTTTTGTAAAAGCTCATTTAAATTATTGAATATCGTGTTTGTTTTATCAATGCAATCGTTTGCAACGGCTGCAAATATAGAAAATTAAATTTGATTAAATACAAATACTAGTAATATAAATTAAGATTTATTTTTAAATAACTGTATAATAACAAGATATGATTTTAATGAATGGTGCGTAAAAGGGAATCTCTATTAAACGACATAAGGTCATGAAATTACATCAAAATGATAGATTTAGACTCATATTACATCGTAAATACATTCCAGAGCTTATCTGTAGCAACTTAATGTCAATTATTATCTCATTATGACATTTTTATACAATTAGCCTAGCTACAATTTTGCTGAGTTTTTTATTATACCTATTCCAGGTTTATTATTTAAAATTACCTTACCTTCCTTAATTTTCACCCCTTCATAAACATCATTTTTTATTAAAAGATTGCCATCTAAATCTGCCCAGTCAACCATAGGCGATAATTGTGCTGCGGCCGAAACGGCACACGAAGTTTCTGTCATGCAACCTATCATTACTTTCATATCCAATGCTCGAGCAATTTCAATCATTTTGTAAGCATCACGCATTCCTCCGCATTTCATAAGTTTTATATTGATGCCCGAATACACCTGATAAGCGCGTTTTACATCTGGAATTCTTTGCAAAAACTCATCGGCTATAGTTGGTAAAGGGCTATGCTGAGTAAGCCATGCCATATCATCAATATTTTCTTTTGGCATAGGCTGTTCTACAAAAACCACGTTTTGTTCTTTTAGCCAATGTATCATATCCAAAGCCATATTTTTATCTTTCCAACCCTGATTTACATCTACGCATAAAGGAATATTGCTTACCGAACGTATAGCTGCAATCATATCTTTATCGTTGTCGCGTCCGAGTTTAACTTTCAGGATTTTGAAATCATTGCCTGCCTCTTTGGTTTTTTCTTTTACTATATCCATTGTATCAATTCCTATTGTAAATGAGGTGTTGGGTGCATTTTCTTTTGTAAGTCCCCAAATTTTATAATTCGGTTGTTTGAGTATTTTGCCAATTAGGTCGTGCAATGCAATATCAATTGATGCCTTTGCTGCCATGTTTTTGGTGTCAATTGCATCAACATATTCCAATATTTCGTCCATACGAAACGGATCATTAAAGTTAGATAAATCTACTTTGTTTAAAAATTTCAGAACAGACTCATGTGTTTCGCCTAAATAAGGAGGCATTGAAGCCTCGCCATACCCAGTAATTCCTTCGTATTCTATTTGTGTTAAAACTACAGGTGTTGTTGTGCGCGAATTTGATGCAACTGTAAAAACATGTTTTAATTGCAGGTCGTATGGACGAAATGAAAGTTTCATTTTGCTTTTTGGATTGTGACTTTTGACGTTAAACATAGTTGATGCAATTGTTTTTGAATCAAGCAGTGATAACCCCAATGAAAGTCCAGTAAATTTTAGGAAATTACGTCTATTGGTATGCATATAAAATGAGTATATTGTTTCACTTACGGATTTGATACAATTCACAATCTTTAATTTTCTCTATGCCTTTACTACCAATTTTTGTTATGTAATCTTTGGAGGTCAAAAACATATTCAATCTATATTGACTAAAATAAATGTCGTTTTTGTTAAAACTGTTTACAGAAACACTGCCCGAAGCATGAATGAATTTTTGATTTCCCATATATAAGGCTACATGTGTAACTAAGCCTTTGGAAATGTCGGACTTTTTATCTCCAAAAAAAAGCAAATCGCCTTTTTGAAGCGTTTCAATGCTATTGTTTATTGATAAATTTTCACCATAATTTACTTGTTGAGAGGCATCACGTTGTAAATTTACAGCATGAATTAAGAAAGTTGTTTTAGTTAATCCAGAACAATCAAGTGCTTTAGCCGAAGTTCCACCCCACAAATAAGGTAAGCCCATAAATCGCTTCGCTGTATTAATTATATCATCAGCCGTAGGAGTTTTCATGTTTAGCCAGGCTTCATAATCAATACATTCTGTCTTTTTTATATATGCTTTTCGACCATCAGGGTAGGCTACTAAAATAAACTTACCTTCTGTTCCCAAATATTTCAGCACATTACAAATAACCAAATCTGTTACTATTTGCGAATTTTCGTTTGGCTTTTCGTAACTATAACCTGTAAGCTTATAGTAAACAATTTTTTTACAAGTAAGCCATTCGTTTATTTCGGATTTTGTCATAAGATTAATTGCACCATTATCCACCCAAGCTATATAATTATCAGGTGTTTGTACTTTATACCAATATGTTTTTTTATCCAATATATTTAAAGGCATTCCTAATAATGCTTGTGTTGTTAATTCGGCTGAATTGGAAGGTTTTGTACGGTGATTGGAAACCGAATTGTTAACTACGGCATAAATTTTTTCTTGTAAGTTTTCGCCAGGTAACATTTTTATGCTATCCATAAATTCAATATTATTGTTGGTTAATTTGGTTTTTAAAAAAGTTATTGCATCTATGTTGTTGGTTTTACCTGTAATAATTAATATGTTATTAAAAGTTGAACATTTGATGTCAAATATTGATGTCCTAGCATCAGGCGAATAATTCATTTTGGCTACCAAATATAAACTATCGAAAGTATGAAATATTTTGTTGCTATCGTTTGCATTGTATGTAATTGCACTTAAATTTAAGCATGTCATTACAAATACTATTGATGCCAGTGATTTAGTTTTATAGTTTTTCATAAATTTTAATTAACTGTATATAAGGTGTATACTGTATAATTGTAAGTGACTATATTATTTTGGGGGCTATATTTTATATCCTCGAACATGTTTTAAATAATTTGCAAATATATACTAATAATTCAAATAATAAATTTATTAACTGATTATCCACATAATTGCAATATAAATAATTATATTTTTAAAATTTGAGATTTGATTATCAAGACATTTTTTTTTCTTGTTCAAAAAACAATAAATTTACGCCATTAATTTCCGAAAATAATTATATAATCTTCTATTTTAATACATTAATCAATGTTTTAGCACATACATTAGTCTGTTTGTTGTTTTTGGAAATCTTATAATATCAGTCCATTTATAAATAAACGGCTCGACTATATGTTTTAAAACATTTACGCAAACGTTTGCAGGTTCAAAAAAAATCATTTACTTTGCAGTCGATTAAACAATATATTTAATAATGCGGTTTTATATAATGTGTATTTTACATAATAGCTAAATATTTATGAAGAAAATCATTTTATTTGTCTTAGGTTTCGTTCTGATTTATCAGTCGGCACTTGCTCAAAAAACATCAATTACAGGAACTGTAACTTCCAAGGAAGATGGTTTGCCAATTATTGGAGCATCGGTAGTCGAAAAAGGAACTTCGAACGGCACAATAACCAATTTCGATGGTGTTTATAACCTTTCAGTATCAACGGGAGCTACTTTGGTGATAAGCTACGTAGGCATGGACAAGACAGAGCGCAAAGTTGGCGCCGAAAAAGTTCTAAATATCATCATGTCATCTGGTGCTGTAGCCATGGACGAAGTGGTAGTAACCGCCATGGGCGTGAAACAAGAAAAGAAAAAATTGAATTTTGCGGTACAAACCATAGGATCAGAGTCCTTAACCGATAGCAAATCGGCTAATTTTGTAAATTCACTCCAAGGAAAAGTCTCAGGAGTAAGTGTAACCAATGCTGGAGGTTCTCCAAATTCAGGCACGCAAATCGTTTTACGTGGAATTTCGTCGATTAATAGTTCGCAGAGTAACGAGCCATTATTTATTGTTGACGGAATGCCGATATCGGGTGGAGGTTCGAGTGCAGCTTTGATAAATCCAAACGATATTGAAAATGTAACCGTGCTTAAAGGTGCCGCTGCCGCTGCTCTTTACGGACAAGAAGCGGCAAATGGAGTTATTATGGTCACTACCAAACAAGGTGCAGTTGGTAAAGTGTCAGCCGATATAAGTGCGGGTCTACAAGTTGATAATCCAGTTCGATTACCACAAATACAACAACTTTTTGGGCCAGGTTCGTTAGGATTTTACAAACCATTGACCGGAGGCGGTTGGGGTCCATTGTTAGGCGACGACGAAAAGAAATACAATAATATCGAAAATTACCTTCAGAACGGTATATATCAAAAATATGATCTTAGAATTAGCGGTGGTACCGATAAGTTTCAATCAATGGCTTCGGCAAACTATTCAAGTAATAAAGGCATCGTACCTAATGATTATCTAACACGCTTTGGAATTAAACTTAAAGGCAATTACAATATAACTACCAATTTAACTGCAAATATGTCGGTCGACATTTTGAATTCAACTTATAGAGGTGCCGGAGGAATTTCGTCGATTTATACTTGGCCAATTAATGACGACATAATGGATTATGAACAAAACGGTTGGCCACGTTTTAGGTATTTAAGCGAAACAGCCAAAGAAGATTCTCCTATCAGTCCTTTGTGGTCGCGTATGAAAGATAATGGTGTAAATCGTTCATCGCGTAATTTAATGCAAGGTAGTTTAACTTACAAACCCATTAAAAATCTGGATTTAACTGGCCGATTGAGTTATGATCAAAGCAATTATACCTACGATGGTTATTCGGTTCCAAGATTCGACGATTCGGTGATATTGCCTAATGCTCCTTTGGAAAAAGATTTTGCAAATGCCACACTTTATGGCGTGGCACTTACAAATTATTATAAAAATTATAATTCTGTGCCATTTTTCAATGCTGAGAAAATTGGAAGTGTCGACAAGGATTTGTTTGGAAATTATGCTTATAGCAATAGCAATAGTAGATTGCTAACAGCTTCTTTCATTGCTAATTATAAGTATCAGGTAGCCAAAGACTTTAATCTTGAACTGCTTGCTGGTTCGGAAATTAAAATGAGAGATGGGTTATCGGCCTCCATGGATGGTCGCAATTTTATTATTCCAGGCATTTATAGCATGTCCAATGTTGATGAAGTTGTTAAAGTACAAGATGCTACTTTGGCACATTCGAAACGCAGAAATGCTGGCATTTTTGGAGAGTTTAAAATTGATTACAAAGGTTTGGCAAATTTAAGTGTTACTTCTCGCTGGGACTGGTCATCGACCATTGAACAAAAATACAATCCATACTATTATCCATCGGTTACAGGCGGTGTTATTTTTACCGAACTTTTTAAAATTCAATCGGATTACCTGACCTATGGTAAATTGCGTGGCAACTGGGCACGTGTAGGTAAAGATGCTCCTCCGTTTTTGTTCGATCGTAAATTTACACAATACCCAACTTTGCCCGATGGAGGTTACGGAGCTGACCCATCCAAATCGGTAGCAAGCAACCTTTTACCTGAGATTTCGAACTCTTGGGAAGTTGGATTTGATTTGCGTTTTTTCGACAATAAAACAAAACTGGACATAGCATATTATTCCACTCAAGTTGATAATCAGATTGTAACAGTGCGCGTTTCGCCAGCTTCGGGTTATATACTTCAGACACGTAACGAAGGAAACATTAAGAATTATGGTGTGGAATGGACATTAGAACAACAATTACTCAAAAAGAAAAACTACAGTTGGACTGCCAACCTGAACTTTGGATTGAACAGAGGAAAAGTAGTAAAATTACCCGACGATATTGTTGAAATACAAGGAACTCAGTATGGCGATATATTTCCAACTGCGTATTTAAATGGCTCAACAACTGCTATTTCTGGCAAAGACTATTTAAGAACTCCTGAAGGTAAAGTGATTGTTGGCGAAGATGGAAAACCCAAAATTAATCCAACAAAAAGTGTCATTATTGGTAATCGTGAACCCGATTTTCTACTTGGACTTTCCTCTACATTTAAATACAAAGATGCATCGTTAAGTTTCTTACTCGATGGACGAAAGGGTGGCGATTTAGTGAATGTGACTGGCAGAGGATTGTGGTCGGCAGGTCAGCACAAGAGTTTGGAATTTTATAGAGGTCGCCAAATAGTGTGGGATGGAGTTGTGGAACAAGCCGATGGCACATTTATACAAAATAAAACACCTATAGTATTGGACTATCGGACTATTACCGAATCGTTTGCGGGTGTTAGTTCCAATTTTATTGAAGATGGATCCTACATTCGATTAAGCTATGTTACTTTATCGTATAATTTATCCAAACTTTTGAAAAAAACGAGCAGTATTAAAGGCTTAAGTTGTTCATTAACTGGTAGTAATTTGTTTTTAATAACAAAATATACAGGAGCTGACCCTCAAACCAATGCTAACACTTCGGCTGGAGGTACTGGTAGTATGGGAATTGACAACTATCCTGTTCCAAATACCAGAGGAATTAACTTTACACTCAATGCAAACTTCTAATTCTATTCAAAACAAACCAATGAAAACAGTAAAATTTTATACATTACTACTGATAGTTGCAGGAGCTATGTTATTAACAGGCTGCCAAGAGTGGCTTGATGTAAATACAAGTTTGGATAACCCAACAACTGTGACAGTAGATCAGTCATTGCCTTTAGTGGTTTTTTACGCTTCGCAAATTTGCTACGACCATGCTGAATATGGCATGTATTTATCTCAAGCATTAACTACAGGTGGACGTAGTCAGACTGGTGCCTTTGCATATAAAAGTGGTTGGGAAATGCTTTCGATGAACCGACACCCACAATGGCGTCGTCATTATTACGATATTGGAGTAAATGTAAATGCTTTAATAGCTGCTGCCGAAGAAATTGATTCGAAGAATTTTATTCTGATAGCACGCACCATTCGTTTACATTCAACTTTGCTTACTACCGATGCTTTTGGCGATATGCCTCACTCACAAGTATATAAGTCAAATTCGCCATCGTACGATAAGCAAGTAGATGTGTACGCTTGGATGAATCAAGAAGTAAATGAATTAATAGCTTTGTACGACGATCCTGCATGGATTGAAAATGCTAATAATAAAACTATTACTGCTAAAATGGATCGAATTTTCAGTGGCGATTTGGGCAAGTGGCGTGCATTTACAAAAGCGCTAAAAGCTCGAATATTATTGCGTAAATTACCCAATTGGGACAACACTCCTGAAACTTGCGACCAAATAATTACAGCCGTTGATGCAGCATTAACGGATCCTTCGTACCAAGATGTACTTTACAGATACGATGGTGGCTCAACCGAAAAAAACTGTCCATGGGGACCAGCGCAACCAAAATTAAATTTAGGTTGGGCACAAGGTCGCGAAAATTTATTAGCTGAATCAATACCATCTAAATTCTTGGTATATGCACTTTTGGGTTCGTATCAAAATAACCGTGCTTCAAGAGGTCTTGCACTCGACCCTAGAGCCGTTGAGCTTATGACACCTCGTATTGACGACAAGAGTTTGCAGGTACTTCGACATATCGAAAATAATATTGGAATAGTGTCTTCGATGAAAGTTAACTACTATCCTGATCTTTATGCTGGTACAGGTAAAAACCCATATTCGAAAAACAATGGATATATCATGCTCATGTCCGAGGAAGAACTCTTGTTTATGAAAGCCGAAGCGCAATATTGGAAGGGCGACAAACCATCAGCTTATGCTACTACAGTTACTGCGGTTAATAAAAACATGGACAGATTAGGTGTGAATAAAACTACTGCTCCATATAAAACGTATTACGATAAATTTTTTGAAATAAAACTGCCCGGTGATGCTCTATTTACAATTGGTGATTTAATGCAGCAAAAATATGTGGCCATGTATATGCAACCTGAATTATGGACAGATGTTCGTCGATATAACTACAGCAGCAAAAGTAACGGCATTGCTTACGATGGTGTATTTGTATACACTGTAAAAAACTGCCCCGATGGTGTCTCAAATGGTGTGGCTCTTTCAAATTATTTAGTTGAGTATTCCTTAACTCGTCCTTATAATTTATACGACGCTTATTGGAATACACCAGCTAATTTTGGTGCCGAAGCAAAACTATCGCCTAATGCGTGGATAACCCGACTCAATTACGACCCTGAAACGGAAGATAAATACAACCGTAAAGAATTGGAACGACTTGGCGCTTATAAAAATCCCGATTGGTTACGTAAACGAATGATTTGGGCTGTAAAAAACAATTCGAAAGTAACAGCAGCTGACCAAACAGAGTGGAAGTAGAGACGAGGCATGCCTCGTCAAAAAAAAATAAATTTAGAAGAAATAGCTTACCTATAAACAAAGCAATTTTTATGAAAAAATATATTTATAGTTCAATATTGATATTGACAACAGTATTTGCTGCTTGTAGCGATATAAACGACCCCATGGATGAAGTTGTTTTAATTGGAAATATGGCTCCACATGTATATTGGGAAGTTGGAAGCAGTACTGTAACCGCTGGAAGTAATGTGCCATTTACTGTACAGTATTATACCACTGGTAAAGAAGAAGTTGATAAGTTGGAAGTGTGGTATAATCTCACCGAAGACGAATCGAAAACAGTGAGCTGTCCGTGGACAACTTCATTTGTTTACAGTATTGCATCTACTAAATCAAGTCAGAAACGTATTTCGCAGAAAATAATTGAATTTACACATCAAACTGCAAATTGGTCTGATTCGTTAAGTGCCTATTCGTTTAAAGCAAGCTTCCCTACAAGTAATACACTTGCAGCCACAACATGGATTAAACCTACTACCTACGAAAACGATAAAATGTTGAAGTATTTTGGCCAAGCATTTATAACACAGTTCAAGGATAGCTTATTTAAATTGATGAAAGTAACTGATTTTCAGAAAATGTACTTAGGTTTAAACTTGGTTCCTAATTTTAAAATTTATATGGACTCAACCAAGAACGACCTTACTGGTGGTTATAACTATCACTTCCCAAAAGACACACAAGGAAATACTCCTGTGCCACAAGCTATTATTGATATTTATCAAAATATTCCATTTTCCGATTTAATTTTAAATAAATCGACCAATGCCTATGATGTTGAATACTCAAGATCGTACAAATTAAATGCTTTGATAAAATGCTTTGATAAAAAAGGAGTTGCTGGACTTTCGTTAAACAGCGATATCACATTAAACTAATCAGTTAATTTTAGAAAAATGAGAACGAAAAATATTTTAAAATTTAGTTTATCTATTCTATTGGCTTCTACTCTTTTTAGTAGTTGTGCCGACTTATTGCCGTTGGTTGAGGATTTACCAAGTAAAGATGTGGCATTTGAGTATTCGGTAGCAGATGCAACTTATAAACTCGATTACTATGTAGGTGCTAATATCTCATTTGTAAGCACTTCGGCAGCTCAAGGCGAATGCACTTGGGATTTTGGAGATGGTACGATTAAAACAGGTAAAACAGCAACCCATAAATACTCGGTTGCAGGAACTTATTTTGTAAAACTTACGGTTGATGGTAGCGGATATTTAACTGAGAAAATTTTAGTTAGTGATATAAAACCAATTATGTCGCTCAAACCTATTCCGGGTTTAATATGCGAAGTATTAAGCACTTCCATAGAAATAAACATGGAACTTCCCAATCCTGAAGCTCTAAACGAAGAATACAAATGGATTTTTCCGGATGGCACTTTGAATGAAGCAGGTGCTCCATTAACTTCATTTACTGGTAAAAACCCCGGCAAGCTAAAGTTTAGTCATGTAGGTTCACAAAAAGTAATTTTGCAAGTTAAACTTGGTGGTAGAGTTTTAGAAGATGGAGCTATAAACGTACCAGTTGCGTACAATCAGGCTGTGCCAACATTATATTACGCCGTAAAAACTGGCAATATCATGGCGTTGAAATTAGCTTCAAATCCACCCGTTGGAATGAAAATCAACCCCTATGATTTAGGTGTAAAATCTGGTCAAAAACCATTAAACATTCTTTTCAATGATACTTCGCTCTATATTTTGGATGCTGGACGACAATTTACGTATGTGAACGATGCAGATGGTAATCAGGGAGATGGACGCATTTCGGTAGTTTCGCGCAGTGGGAGTAAAGTTGAGACGATGCTAACTAATTCAGGACAAGCATTTAGCGATCCATTTTATGGATATATCGAAGGTACAAAATTGTTTTTTGCAGACCGTAATACTGGGATATGCGCCATAAATTTAACCGAGAGAAATCGCTCACTTGTACGTGCTGACTTCCCCTATTATGTTCAAAATGCAACTCTTGGGTATTATGGACAGGGTTTAAGCTTTGGTGCAATGAACGCTGGTTTCGGGAAAATTAACAGTATTTGGTATTGGTGTAAAACTTTTAATGGTAATGGAATCTTCCGCTTTACTGATGCTGATATTTTAAAAGAACAAATTACAGGAAATGGAGTATTACCTGCCTCGGGTGTAGTTCTCGAAGGTATGTCGCCAAAATCTTTTGTTTGGGATGCTAAAAATCAGGTGATTTATTTTACGGTATTCGATACAGGTTACGAAGGCTTATACCGTTGTACCATTGCGCAGCTCGAAGCCATCAAATCACGCGACCATCTTACTCCTTACAAACTTAAACTGGCAAACGGAAAAACCGTTACACCAATTACCGAAGCGGGTAAAGGCGAAGGATCAGCAGGTGAATTTATCGGAATTTGTCAGTTGGCTCTTGATGAAAATACAGGTGCAGTTTATTTCGGACTACGCTCTGCGGATGCTACTGTGAAATCGGGATTAATGCGTTATAACCCAGCTACAGGTTTTATTGAGCATGTTATCGAAGGCGTTGAAGTGTATGGCGTAGCAGTAAATAAAACAAAATCGAAATTATTTTAA
>CAYXQZ010000024.1:0-4064 GCA_964466415.1 uncultured Paludibacter sp. | reverse complement strand
CTGCTCAATCACCTAAGCGTGAAATGCGCGCTACGTGGCTTACAACGGTGTGGAGGCTCGACTGGCCTTCGGTAACTGTTCCTGCAGCTACTGGCACAAACGATGCCGCACGTCAGGCAGCCATTCAGCAACAAAAAAATGATTTAATAAAAATTTTGGATGGTTTAAAAGCTGCCAAAATGAATACTGCCTTTATGCAAGTGCGTAGTATGTGCGATGCCATGTATCAATCGTCGTACGAACCTTGGAGTCAGTTTGTGTCGAGCGTTCGTGGTGCAAATCCTGGTTACGACCCCTTGGCTTTTGCCATTGAAGAAGCACACAAACGTGGCATTGAGTTACATGCGTGGCTTAATCCATACCGTTATTCATCGTCGCAAACTACTCATGGCGAAACTGCGATGGATTATTATCACACTAAACCAGGTTGGCTTTTAGCTTACGATAGTTATGCAAAAATTCTGAATCCGGGCTTACCCGAAGTTGTTTTACAAATCAAAAAAGTGGTAGGCGAAATTGTAAACAATTACGATGTTGACGGAATTGTGTTCGATGATTATTTTTATGCGTATGGTGGCACTAACAGCACATTGGATGCTACCACACAAGCTCTTTATAAACCTACAAACAAAAACTTAGGTGACTGGCGACGCGAAAATGTAAATCGCATGGTAGCTGCAGTTTATGATACCATTCAAAAAACAAAACCCTACGTTACTTTTGGTGTTTCGCCTTTTGGCACTTGGACTACCGATGCCACTGTGGCTGCACAGCGTGGTGTGCCACTTCCTACAGGTGTGGGAACAACCGGAAATATGTATGCCGAAATTTATTGCGACCCTGTGGCATGGCTCGAAGAAGGAACGGTAGATTATATTTCTCCACAGCTTTATTGGACAACTTACAGCGCTTATCCGTACGGAAAATTAGCACCGTGGTGGTCGAATCTTTCGAATCGGTTTGGAAAACATTTCTATTCAAGTCATTCTATATCGGCATTAACAGCAGCTTCGCCGGCTCCTGCTGCTAAAGTTGTTAGTTTAGAAAATGAACAATTAGAAAACAGTGCTTTTTCTACCATTGAATTAACTGCTTTGAGTAAAAATACACTTTCGAAAAGCATGCGTGCGCCTGCGGCAACTAATTTCACAGGTTCTGAAGTGCTGCTCCAAATCGACTTTAACCGCACGAGCGACATTAACGATGCACCGGGCTCTGTGTTTTATGCTACCGACAAATTGGTAAATACTGCTGGCTTTCCTGCATATTTAGTTCAAAATAAATTTACCCAACAAAGTTTATGTCCTGCCATTGGATGGAAAAAATCGGTGGATCAATCACTCGTTGAAAACTTAAGTGTATCAGGACAAAACTTAACATGGACTTACACAGGCTCAAATGTACTTTTTGCAGTTTACGCAGTTCCAAATGCAAACAGAAATGATGCGGGAATTTTTGCAAGTTCAAAATACCTGTTGGGAATGGCTTATAATAAGCAGTTTACATTGCCATCTACTGTAAATTCATCCACTCATAAAATTGCCGTTTCGGTAGTCGACAGATTTAAAAACGAATTTGCAGCGCGTGTTATGGGCGAAAACACAACAACAGCAATAGCCACAAATCTTACTTTTCCAACAAATAATGCCCAAACGCTTATACCATGTTTGTTTAAGTGGGATGCTGTAAGTGGTGCCGATAGTTATGTTTGGCAGGTGGCTCGTGACGCACAATTTACTGATTTAGTATGCTCGCGCGAAACAGTTCAACCACAGTTTTTTTCGGGCTTACAAACTAATCTGAAAGACAATACCGATTATTACTGGCGTGTTCGTACCCGCAAAGCCAATGCAGTGGATGTATGGTCAATAGGTCAAAAATTTACAACCAATAAATTTGGCATCGTTTCACCAGCAAACAATGCAAGTGCCGTTTCGTTAACACCAACAATTACATGGGATAACGTAAGTGCTACAGCTTCGTACAACATCGAAATTGCCACTACAGCCGATTTTAGTGTAGCCAAGCAAGTTTTTAAACAGACTACAAACAATACTTCGGTAACCTTGTCGGCTGGCTTATTGCTGTCGAGCACTAACTATTTTGTACGGGTAAGCGTGTCGGATGGTATTGTACAAGCAACTTCCGAAACGATAGTTTTTACTACTCAGGATGCGTTTATTCCAATTCCACAACTTACAAAACCAATAACTGGTGCTACATTAAACGGAACAAGTATTGAGGTTTGCTGGGCGCAACAGGCATCAAACGGCTTCCGTATTGAACTTGCCAAAGATGCAACTTTCCCTGCTCGTGGAACAACGCTTAAAACGGTTGATGCGAATACGTATTGCACAACATTTGATGCTTTAACTGCAGCAACATATTTTATACGAGTGAAAGCTTTAACTAGTACAGGCTTAACCGAAAGTTCGAATGTTGCAAGTGTTGCTTTGTCTGGTCAAACAGCAGTTCCTGAAAATTACTTAGCCAATTTAAAATGCTTTATTAGATCCAACAACAATCAAGCAACTAATTTGGTGATTTTATCAAATGAAACATTTAATGCACAATTGTCTTTAATTGGCCTGACTGGCAATTTGCTATTAAACAAAGAGATAAACATTACAAATGGGCAAAACATAATTTCATTGGGTAATGCCAACATCTCCAAAGGAGCTTATATTCTGACTATAAAATCCAATTTAAAAACAATTTCATATAAAATAATCAATTAAATTATTTATTCACTTTTAAAATTTAAATAATCATGAAAAAACAATTACTTTTTGGAATGGCACTTGTACTAAGTGTTGTTTTAGGTGGCGAACTTCTTGCTCAGGCAGCAGTTTCAGTCGACCCAGCAGTGTACACACGTCGTGGTGTAAATAACGAAATGCAATTAACCAATAAATGGTTGTATTCGAACAAATTAAATAACTATAATGCGGCTATTGATTTAATTGCACCAGCAGCTACGGCTCGTGGTATGGCTGCAAAGGATGGAAAAATGTTATTTATTGATAGAACGAATAAAAAAATTGTGGTAGTTAATGGAGAAACTGGTGCTCGCGAAACACCAATAACTTTAGCATCAAATCTTTTTACATATTTGGGTAGAAATAAGGCGAATACAGCGGATAGTACTTATTCTGCTGGTACAGTTACACATAATGATATTAAAATTGATAATGCCGGAAATGTATTACTTGGCAACTTAATTACTTCAAATGCTGGACGCTTTCAGATTTGGAAAGTTGATTTAACAACTGGTGCAGGTACATTGGTAATTGATCAAGCAGATTTAGCATCTTTGTATCCAACAGCAACAACCATGCGTTTCGATGCGTTTGGAGTTTGGGGTAATGTAACAACCAATGCTTTAATTTTAGCTGCAAATGCATCTGCAACAGCTATGGAAGTATATAGTTGGAAAATAACAAATGGTGTGGTTGCTGCTCCAACTTTAATTGAATTAGATGCTTCGGTTGCTACAGGAAAGGATTTTGCTGGATTAGCTAATTTAGGTACTGCTCCTCAAGTATTTCCACTTGACGAAACTTATTTTTATGTAGATGGTAATGCTACTTTTCCTGTATTGTGTGATAAAGATGGAAATACGGTAGATGGTTTTAAAGCTACACTTCCTAATAGCATAAAAGATTCTGTAACTGCTCCTGCCGCTACTCCAAAAACAATTTGGTCAATGAATCAAGGACATAATGGTTTAGCTGAATTTGAAGTAAATGGTAAGTATTTTATTGTAATGGCAGCTTCGAATACAGCTGGTGTTCCACCTTCAACTTTTCGTTTGTATCAGTTTGCTGATGCCAATAAAGCATTTGCTGGCTTGAAATGTTTGTGGACATTTCCACAGGCTGGTATGGGTGCTGCATCAAATACTTATCGTACTGCAATGCCAAGCGTAAAAGTTGTTGGTACAAAAGCAAACATTTATGTGTACACAGGCGAAAATGGTTACGGAATGTACGAGTTAGAAACTGCTGCTCCTGCAGGTTTTTCTACTCCCAACACTTCAAAAGTTGAAATCAACGTTGTAAACA
>CAYXQZ010000023.1:23296-28481 GCA_964466415.1 uncultured Paludibacter sp. | reverse complement strand
AAGTCTGCTCAATACGGCATTGCAAACATTAAACTCACTACCAAAAATTTAGTAAAATGGACTATGAGCGAAGGCGATAACACTGATTTATTGCAAAAACGATGGGAAGGATTGATGAAATTGTATTTCCGAATTTCGAACCTCACACTTTCGTATTTGGGTGGTGCTTACGAATTTAAAGGTGTTTACGGACAATATCCTACCAACTTTGTTCCGGTGGAAAGTGTCAAACAAAAAGAAACTATTCGCTTTATTATCAGCGAAATGACAAATTGCGATTGGCTGAATAATCGCGAAATTGTTCAACTCACCGGAACAACTACCGACGAAATTACCAAATGGCAATCGGGAGTAATTGGAAACATGTTGGGCAATTTCATTCTTTCGCGCATTGTGGCAAATCAGGCACTTTACACCCAAAATGCATATACGCTTAACGAATATTTCAACGATGTGGATACTCAAATTTGGAATCAAACTGCCAAAAGTCAACTGACAAATTATGACAGGCATATTCAAATTACTTATGTCGACAAACTTTGCGGATTGGTAGAGCCACTTTTTACAACCAGCACAAAGGGCGAACCTCGTCAGGCAAACGAAACCGTTTGGGCGTCGGTAGCGGCTGAGCAATTGGTAGCTACCCGTGCAAGAGTTGTACGATTAATGTCATCTCAGGCTCAAAATGCTGGACATTACAAATTGATAATTAGCAAAATAGATAAAATTTCAAAATAAGAATATAAAAAATGACTCAAAAATTTGTAAAACTACTCGTTATTATTTTTCTGTTTTCAGGACAAGTAAAAGCCGACGAAGGTATGTGGTTGCCTTTAAATATTTCGCAAAACATTAAGCAGATGAAAAAGGCAGGATTGAAACTTTCTGCTGATGATATTTACAGCATTAACAAAGTTTGTCTCAAAGATGCCGTGTTGGGTTTGTCGACCGAGGATAATGCTTTTGATAGTTTTGCTTCGGCTAGTTTTATTTCGGACAGAGGCTTGGTTGTTACTAACTACCATCCAATAATTCGTTATCTCGAAGCACTTTCGAATGCCAATAGGGATTTTTTGAAATTTGGATATTGGGCTACAAAACCTGAAGAGGAAACCAATTGTCGTGGAATGAATATAATTCAATTAGTTCAATTAGTGGATGTTACAGCTGATTTGAAAGTAGATAAAGATTCACTCAAAGCTGATGCTGAATCAGCTATAATAAACAAAAAGGCTAAAGTTTTAATCTCCAAATACACAAAAGGACAAAAGCTTGATGGTAAAATAACATCCTTTATGGGTGGGAATCAATATATTTTATCCATTTATAGGGTTTACGAAGATGTGCGTATGGTGGCAGCTCCACCTATGGCTTTGGGTAAATTTGCCGGTGATGCCGATAACTGGACATGGCCACGCCACACTGCCGATTTTTCGTTACTGCGTGTGTATGTAAACGATAAAAATGAGCCAGCTAAATACAAAAAAGAAAACAAAGCTTTAAGTGGAAATCCTTTTTTGAAAGTATCCATCGCCGGTGTAAAGGAAAACGATTATGTAATGACTATGGGCTATCCTGCTCGTTCTAGAATGTATATTCCTTCGTTTGCTGTCGATTTTATGGAAAATGTGGAATTGCCAGCTCGAACAAAAATACGGGGTGAAAAATTGCGCATTATCAATGCTGGACTCGAAGCAAACCCCGAAATTAAATTTCGTTACACTTCGCGTGTTAACAGCATTGCAAATAATTATTTACGTTGGAAAGGTGAGCTAAATGGACTTAAAAAAATGCAATTAACAGCACAAAAAGTGGCTGAAGAAAAGGAATTGATGGATTGGATAAATGCCGATGCATCTCGTAAAGCTAAGTATGGCGATATTATTGAAATACAGCGTAAGATTTACGACGATTTAAAACCTTATAAAGTGGCCGATATTTATTTCAACGAAGCTGGTTTAAGTGGTGCTGAGGTTGTTCCATTTGCTGGGAAGTTTGAAAAATTAGTGCAGATGTTTAGCCGTTCAAAAGTAAATCAAGCAGCCGTAAAAGGCGAAGTTAGTCGCTTGATACCATTAACCGAACAGTTTTTCAAGGATTGGGACTACGAAATCGACCTTGAAATGTATCGTAATATGTTTTATTTGTATTACCAAAATGTAGACCCAAAATTTATCTCGGAAGCTATGACAAATGCGTTGAAAGCATTCAATGGCGATGTTGATAAATATGCATCTGCTGCTTTCGAAAAATCAATAGTTACTCATTCCGATCGCATGTTAGCTTTTTTGAATAATGTGGATAGTGCGAGTATCAAAACACTCACATCGGATCCGGTTTACGAATTAGCACTCAGTTTTTACAAGGTTTATACTACCAGAGTTGCTAATCAAATGGCCAAATTAAATGCCGAACAATCAAAATATTATACCGTTTATATTGATGCTGTGGTCGAAAAAAATGCAGGCAAAACCATGTCGTCCGACGCTAATCGCACTCAACGTTTAACTTATGGTAGTGTGTTGGGTTGTACACCTTCAGATGGAATTGATTACAAGTACTTTACTACTATTGATGGCCTTTTTGAGAAAAGAATGAAAAACCCAGGTAATCCAGATTATTATATTCCTAAGAAATTTATCGAGTTGTACGATAAAAAGGATTTTGGTCAATATAGTACAAATGGCACTCTACACACTTGTTTCCTAACTAATTGTCATACTACTAGTGCCAATTCAGGTAGCCCAGTACTCAATGCCAAAGGACATTTAGTTGGCCTGAATTTTGATAGAATGGCCGAAGGTGTGGCATCCGATTATAAATACTCACCCGATTTGAGTCGCAGTATTGTGATGGATATCAGATACATGCTTTTTGTGTTGGAAAAATATTCGCCATCCAAAAATATCATTAATGAATTAGTAATAACAAAATAATTAGATAATTGATTTTTATGAAACATTTTTTTTTAGTTGCAACCTTAGCTTTTTGTATATTAGTTTCGGCACAGAATAAAGGCCGGAAACAAGTTCCTGTACTTACCGAAGTTTCAAACAAAGAAATTGTACAAAGTATATATCCCAATGCTGCTAAAGTTGATAAATTGAACGAATATTGGTTTAAGGTTGTAGATGATAAGAGTAAAGTGTTGGGTTATGCTATGTCGAGCGTGCCATTTTGTAAAGATGTGATTGGATATAACAATACCACTCCTGTAATGATAATTACAAATTCGAAAGGTGTTGTTCAAAAAGTTTCGTTATTAACTCACTGGGAAACAATAGGATATGTGGTAAAGCTAGAAAGAATGGGTTTCTTCAATTTATGGAATGGGAAGAGTTTAAAAGATGCAAAGAATGTAGAGTTAGATGCATATACTGGAGCTACTTTAACAGCCAAAGCGGTACTGAAAAATGTACAATACTTGCTTGATAAAGGTGCTGTTAATAAACCAAAGAAGATGTAAGTGTGTTATTCCCAATAAAACAATTAACCCTATGAATTTCAATTCGAAATCATAGGGTTGTTTGTATTATAACTTCACAGTTTTTACAACAGCCCAGTTGTTTTTAAGTTTCGAAGAAATTAGATTTAACCCATTTTTATTAGCTTCTGCCTCTATTAATGGTATATCTTCACTGTAAAATCCACTCATATACAGTTGTCCATTAGTGCTTAAACATGCTGCGTAATACTCCATATCGGCTAAAAGTATATTCCGATTTATATTGGCCAGAATAATATCGAAATGTTCATTTGCTAATAATTCAGCACCACCTTGCTTTACATCAATACCGCTGATTTTGTTTAATGCAATATTTTCAACTGAATTTTCGACACACCAACTATCAATATCAATAGCAAGCAAGTCTGTTGCTCCACGCATTGCTGCTAAAATAGCCAAGACTGATGTTCCACAACCCATATCAAGTACCTTTTTACCCTCTAAATCCATTTTTAAAAGTTCGCCAATTACTAAGCTAGTCGTTTCGTGGTGTCCGGTTCCAAACGACATTTTTGGATCGATTACAATATCATACTTTGCGTCGGGTATGTTTTTGTGAAAAGAACTGTGTATAACACATTCATTATCAATTATAATTGGTTCGAAGTAATGTTTTTCCCATTCTTCATTCCAATTTTTCGATTCTATTTTCGTAACTTTGTAGTCAATCGATGTTTCGAATACAAAATTGGCAAGCAGATTTTTTAATTCAATCTCATCAAAAACATCAGAAGAGATAAATGCTTCTAATCCATTTTCGGTAGGTACAAAGGTATCATAACCAAGTTCGCCTAATTCGGCAGCTAATACATCAGCAATGTATTCTTCATAAGGCTCAATGTTGAAATTTACTTGAATAAAATCCATTTTTAGTGTTGTTTTATTTATTAAGCTGCAAAATTAGATAAAAATAACGGATTCACTCTAACTAAGTGCATTTTTATTTGTTATATGCTCAAAAATGATTTGTGGTGGCACGATTATTGTTTCAGTTCTGAAAATTAATTCTCTTTTAATATAGGAGGTAATATTATGAAAACGAATGTATTAGCATTAATGCTGTCCTTTATTGCAATAAATGTGGTAGGGCAATCAAATGAGATATACGATGATGTATATTTTAAACCAAGTGAAGTTGTAAAAGGTTCTGAACGCCAGATGGTTAAAAAACCAGTTTATAAAAATGGTGCCAAAGAAATTGTTTTTATCGAACGTGGTCAACAAGTTGAAATAGTTACGCAAGATACTACTATTTTACTTGGTCAAGCCAATGATAGCACTGAGCAACAACAAGAAGAAGGCTATTACATTAATGGCTTTAAAGGCTCACAATCCGATTTAGAATATGCTGCCCGTATTCGAAAATTTCATAATCCAAAGTATCGTGTTTTTATCGGCGACCCAGCTTACAACGACATTTATTACTTAAATAATTTTGATTGGAATGTATATGTCGAAGATAATTACGCTTATGTAACTCCTACATGGTCAAATCCTTATTGGTACGATTATTCATTTAATTCGCACAGTTCATGGGGTTGGAATAGTTGGGGTTATGGATATCCTTATTATGGACGTTATAGTGGTTGGGGAAATTATCCTTGGTCGTACAACAATTATTGGGGTAGTTGGGGCGGAAATTATGGTGGATATTACGGTGGTTACTATGGTGGTTATTAC
>CAYXQZ010000023.1:2385-23196 GCA_964466415.1 uncultured Paludibacter sp. | reverse complement strand
TAGTTGGGGCGGAAATTATGGTGGATATTACGGTGGTTACTATGGTGGTTATTACAATAATTACTATGGTGGTTATTACGGATATGGTTACGGAATGGGTTATCCGTATTATGGATATGGTGGATATGGTCATGGTTTTTATGATGGTTATAATTACGGTAACTATTATGGTGGAAATTATTCAAATTATTCAAAAACTCGTAACACTGGAGATGGTTATCGTCAAGCATCAAATGTTCGTAGCACAACAATAGGTGGAAGTAGCGTTTATCGCGATGCTAGTGCAGTACGTAGTAACTATACGGCTGTAGGAACAAACAATCGGACAGTAACTAGTTCAAATGGTTCCAGATCAATTCGTTCAGGTGAGAATTACGTCCCTGCTAATCAAGGTACAAATACTCGTTCAGTTGGCGAAAGAAGTGTAACGCCTACTAGTTCACAATTTTCACCACAAACTGGAGTTCGGTCGGCAACTACAACTCGCAGTTCAACAACCTATTCACCTCAAAGTGCAACACGAAATGAATATATGAATTCAACACGCGAATCGTCAACACGTTCTTCGTATCAACAACCTGTATCTACTAGTCCACGTACTGGATATTCAACGCAACCAAGTCAAACAACTCGTGGAAGTGTTACTACTGAGACTAGAACTGCTCCACGCTCAAGTTATTCTACAGGTACGCCATCTGTAACACGTGAGTCAAGCTCAAGCAGTCAAAGTACACGTTCAACGTATAGTGCTCCATCGAGTAGTTCAAGTAGTTCATATCGCTCATCAACTCCTAGTTCTAGCAGCAGTAGCTATAGTTCTGGTGGAGGTAGTTATAGTTCAGGCGGAGGTAGTTCGTCAAGTAGTAGCTCATCTTCGTCTGGTGGAGGTGGTGGTGGTGGACGCCGGTAAACTTATTTAGTTCAATATTCTATGATCTTTCTTCTTGAATCTTAAAAAAATAATTTAATATGAAACGAGTAATAATCTTATCATTAGCCATTTTGATGGCCTATATAACTTCGGCTCAAACAGTATTCGAAGCTGTTAAATCTTCGCAAACCGATATATTGGGTACAGCTCGCTATATGAGTGTTGCAGGTGCTTTTGGTGCGCTTGGAGGCGATGTTTCGTCGATTAAAGACAATCCAGCAGGTTTAGGTATTTTTCGGAAATCAGAATTAACCGCTACCGTTGACGCTCAAATGCAATCAACTTCAGCTCTTTGGGGAACAAAATCAGCAACTGATAGTAAATATTCGGTTGGTGTGAATAATCTTACTTTGGTGTTAGCTGGAAAAACTTGGCGTGCCGAAAGTGGTTATGCAGGTTTGGTGAATTCAAATTTTTCATTTTCGTACAACAAGCTACGAAATTTTAACCGAAATATGGTTGTGAAAAACAATAGCATCTCGCAATCGATGACCGATTATCTTGGATATTTTACAGGCAATGTATCCGAAAATAGTTTAGATTGGGATAAATATCCACAATATGGTTATGATACACCGTATCAAAATCCCGATTTATCGTGGATGTCGGTTATGGCAAATTATGGTGGATTACTTAAACCTATTTATAGTGGAGCAGTATTGCAAGAATGGGCATCGTTTTTAAATGTTTCTGAAAAAGTAACTCCTTCGTATATGATGCAGGAGTCAGGCGGAATTAATGAATACTCATTAGGTTGGTCGGGTAATTTTAGTAATCGATTCTTTTTGGGTGCTACTTTAAATTTGCAATATCTTAATTATCAAATGCAAAGCACATACGATGAGCGATTTAGTGCTAATGGCGGTATGACGCTGAAGAATACTTTATCAACTTCAGGTACTGGTGCTAATGTGAATATTGGAATTATAGCCGTGCCAGTTGATTTTATCCGCTTAGGTGCTTCGATACACACTCCGATGTTTTATACAATGCAACAATTGAATTATTCTACATTGGATTTTGTAACAGGATTTAGTGGAAATACTCAGACGCCTACTGATAATTATGTGGATTACCAATTACAAACGCCTTTGCAATTTAATGTTAGTACAGCTTTTATATTGGATAAAAAAGGATTTATCAGTGCCGAATATGTTTATAATAATTATAAAGGTATGAAACTGCTAAATATTGATGGTGATTCGCATGCTTATTCTTATGAAAATGATGATATTAACACTATGCTCGAAAATGCACGTACAATCAAAATTGGAGGTGAATACCGTGTGACCGATAATTTTTCGCTTCGTGCTGGATTTGCAAATACAAGTAATTTAACCAATACTAATGTAGCAAAAATTATGGATGTTAAAACTGTGCGTACCGATCCTGAGTATTTTGCAAATAATAGTATCAATTATGCTACCTTCGGACTTGGTTATCGCGAAAAGAATTGGTATGTTGATTTGGCTTATGTAAATAAAACTATCGACGAAGATTATTTTGCTTATAATTCAAATTCATTGAATGATAATTATAAAGTAACACCTGCAAATGTGAAAACATCGAATAACAATGTTGTAGTTACTTTTGGTATTAAATTTTAAATTTCAAGGATAATTCAAAATCACCAAAAAAAGGCTGACAGTTTTTATTTGTCAGCCTTTTTTGAGTTTAATATTTTTCTAAATTGCAATTTGAAACCCTAACCTCAGTACCTTATTATTTTCCGTACATTCTAGCTTTTACAGCTTTCACATCGTCCGACGTTACATAATCGTCGTAATCCATTTGTTTGTCGATAATGCCCTTGGGTGTAAGCTCCACTATTCGGTTACAAACTGTTTGAATAAACTCACGGTCATGCGACGACATTAAAACATTCCCTTTAAAGTTCACTAGGGTATTGTTAAAGGCTTGAATTGACTCCAAATCCAAGTGGTTGGCTGGTGAATCCAAAATCATAACGTTAGCATTTTTAAGCATCATACGCGAAATCATACAACGCATTTTTTCACCACCCGAAAGTACGCTTGCTTTTTTGAAAATTTCTTCGCCTGCAAATAGCATTTTTCCTAAATAGCCTCTAATAAACGATTCTAAAGTGTCATCGGAATATTGTCCTAACCAATCTACCAAATTTAAATCGGTATTAAAAAATTCCGAATTATCGAGTGGGAGGTAGGCATGTGTAATTGTAATACCCCAATTGTAAGTGCCTTCGTGATTTTTATCGTGTCCATTTATTATCTCAAAAAAGGCGGTCATAGCACGTGGATCGCGCGATAGGAATATGATTTTGTCGTTTTTTTCGACATTAAAATTCACGTCTTTAAAAAGTACTGTTCCATCTTCCAAGGTTTTACCAAGTCCAGCAATTTCGAGTACCATATTTCCGGGTTCACGCTCTGGGGTGAAAATAATACCTGGATATTTACGTGTAGATGGTTGAATTTCGTCCACATTCAGCTTCTCAAGCATTTTTTTACGACTAGTAGCTTGTTTCGACTTAGCCACATTGGCACTAAATCGGCGAATAAACTCTTCCAATTCTTTTTTCTTCTCTTCGGCCTTTTTGTTTTGGTTTTGTTGCTGACGAAGTGCTAATTGGCTTGATTCGTACCAGAACGAATAGTTTCCAGGGAAAAGCTGTACTTTGCCAAAGTCAATATCCACGGTGTGTGTACTTACAGCGTCCAAAAAGTGACGGTCGTGCGAAACTACCAAAACAGTGTTCTCGTAATTGGCTAAGTAGTTTTCGAGCCACATTACCGTGTCCACATCAAGGTCATTGGTTGGCTCATCGAGTAATAAATTGTCAGGTTTTCCGAATAATGCACGAGCCAACAAAACGCGTACTTTTTCCATACCGCTTAATTCGCTCATAAGTTGATAATGGAGATCTTCTTTAATGCCAAGGCCGCTAAGTAACGAAGCTGCATCGCTTTCGGCATTCCAACCATTCATTTCCGAAAACTTGTCTTCGAGTTCCGAAGCTCGAATACCATCAGCATCCGAAAAATCTTCTTTCAAGTATATGGCATCTTTTTCCTCTTTTACTTTCCAAAGTACATCATGTCCCATCAGTACAGTATCGAGTACAGTAAATTCATCAAATTCAAAGTGATCCTGTTTGAGAACCGAAAGTCGCTCACCTGGACCAAATTGTATAGTTCCACGTGTAGGGTCAAGATCGCCACTTAGCATGCGAATTAAAGTGGATTTGCCTGCTCCATTGGCTCCAATAACGCCATAGCAGTTACCTGAAGTAAATTTAAGATTCACATCCGAAAATAATACTCTTTTGCCAAATTGAATGGCTAAATTTGAAACTGTAATCATTTAAAATGAGTTTGTAAAGTTAATAACGTTATATAAGGTTTATAAAGTTTTAAAAATAAAAAATAGAACAAATCTGTTTTATAAGATTGGCTCTATTTTTTCTATATTATTAATTGTAAGGTATTTACTGTTTAATTATTCCTAGTTCGCGAGCGGCTTTGGAAATTTTAAATATCGATTCGTCGACTTGATCAAAAGTATGTGTTGCCATTAACGAATACCGAATCAACGAGTCTTCCGATGGTACTGCCGGCGACACTACAGGGTTTACAAATACACCATCGTCCATCAACATGCGCGTTAACTGAAAGGTTTTTGTATTGTCGCGCACAAATAACGGAATAATTGGCGATTGCGTAGGTCCTATTTCGAAACCGGCTTTCAAAAATCCTTCTTTAGCACGATTTGTATTAGCCCAAAGTGCTTCTTGTCGCCAAGGTTCAGCCGCCATTACATCGAGTGCTGCAAGTACACAGCCTGTTGATGCAGGTGTGATTGATGCACTAAAAATCAATGTACGTGAATTGTGTTTTAAATAATTGATAACACATTCGTCGGCAGCAATAAAACCACCAATTGTACCCAAGGATTTACTAAAAGTGCCCATTATTAAATCAACATCTTGCGATGCGTTAAAATGCTCACAAATTCCAGCTCCAGTTTTTCCAAAAACACCCAACGAATGTGCTTCGTCGACCATTATTGAAGCATTGTATTTTTTTGCTAAAGCTACCATTTCGGGCAATTTAGCCAAGTCGCCTTCCATACTGAAAACGCCATCGGTAACAATTACTTTAACTTTGTCTATATCGCATTTTTGAAGCATTTTCTCAAGCGAATCCATATCGTTGTGGCGATATTTCAATAGTTTCGAAAATGACAAACGTTTGCCTTCAAAAATGGAAGCATGGTCGTATTCATCAAAAATAACATAATCTTCGCGACCTGTAATACACGACACAACGCCTGAATTTACCGTAAAACCTGTGGCATAAACCAATGCCGATTCTTTATGAACCAATTTGGCTAGTCGCTCTTCTAATTCAATATGAATATCCAATGTTCCGTTCAAAAAACGTGACCCAGCACATCCAGTACCATATTTTTCGACCGCTTTGATAGCTCCTTCTTTTAATACAGGATGATTTGTAAGTCCAAGGTAACTGTTTGAACCAAACATTAATACGGGTTTTCCAGCAATTGTAACTACTGTATCTTGATCCGATTCAATTGGGCGAAAATATGGATACAAACCCAAGTCTTTGAATTTTTGAGGTGCATCGTATTTTGCAAGTGTTTCAGTGAATAAACTCATAGGTATTATTTTTTTTAACGGGCACAAAGATACAAATTTTATCCGGATTAATCACTTTTTATTTGTGAATAAGGACTTATTTAGGTAATTTTGCAGTCTCGTAAAATGAACTAAAATACAGATGCATACTAAAATAGATTATAAATCTTTGCCCGATTTGGTACTTAAAAATCAAGGTGAATGGATACAGTTTTTCAAAAAAAACAGAAAAAAAATTGAAGCATCAGATTTGAAAATTCATGCCATTCATCAACGAATTTCGGATAAAACCAATTGTTTGGAATGTGGTAATTGTTGTCGTTCGTTAGGGCCACGCATTACCGATAAGGATGTTGAAAAGCTTGCAAAGGCATTGAGAATGAAAGCAGTAGATTTTATTGCCATGTATTTAAAAGTTGACGAAGACGATGATATGGTGTTTAAATCGATGCCTTGTCCGTTTTTAGGCGCCGATAACTATTGTGCAGTGTACGAAAATCGGCCTAAAGCGTGCCGAGAGTATCCACATACCGATCGCAAAAAGTTTTATCAAATTTATAATTTGTCAGTTCAAAATGCTTCCACCTGCCCCATTGTATATGAAGTTTTGGAAGAAATAAAAAAAATATGATGTGGACAAACTATCATAGTCATAATACGTTTTGCGACGGACGCGAAACCATGGAGGAATTTGTAAAATATGCTATCGCCAAAGGTGTGAAAAAATACGGTTTCTCATCGCATGCACCACTTCCATTTCACACACACTGGACCATGAATGCCGAAGATTATCCAGAGTACGAAACTGAATTTTACAGACTTAAGGATAAATACAAAGATAGTATTGAACTTTTTTTAGGTCTCGAAATTGATTATATTCATGGTTTTAGTAATGCAAAGAGTGCTTTTTTTCAAAATATTAAACTTGATTATGCTATAGGATCCATTCATTACCTGGATATGCTTGCTGATGGAAGTTATTGGTCGATTGATGGTCCGTTCATTGATTTCGACAAAGGTTTAACTGAATTATTTGGTGGTGATATTCGGTTAGCAACAGAACGTTTTTATCATATTTCGAACTGTATGATTGATTTAGGTGGATTTGATATAGTAGGGCATTTCGATAAAATTACTTTACATGGGGCACAATATGCCGATTTTGATACCGATACTTTGTGGTATCGTAATTTGGTGGGCGAATCATTACAACAAATTAAAAACAAAGGATTTATACTCGAAATTAACACAAAGTCGCTTTCCGAAAGAGGGATGACTTTCCCTGAAAATAAGTTATTCCATTTAATTCACGAACTTCAAATTCCTATCACTGTTAATTCCGACTGTCATTACCCTTCGCGTGTAATCGACGGTTTTGAAATTACTTACTCCAATCTTAAAAAAATAGGTTTTACTCATTTACAACAATTAGTTGATGGTAAATGGCAAGCAGTTTCACTACAATAAAAAAAGCAGCTAAGTTCTTATTTTTGAACAATAGCTGCTTTTTGATTTTTAGAATAAGTCCTTTATTTTAAACCACGCTTAATAAGCAATGCTTCGGGGTTTGGTGCTTTGCCACGGAAAGTGCGGTAAAGTGTCATTGGGTCTTCCGAATCGCCTTTTTCCAAAATGTTTTTGCGGAATGCTGTAGCTCGTTCTTGATTGTAAATATCGCCGGTTTCAACAAACGACTGATAGGCATCGGCATCCAATACTTCGGCCCATGTATAGCTGTAATATCCAGCCGAATAACCTCCACCCATTACATGATTAAAGTAGGAACTGCGATAACGTACAATAATTTCGGGTATCATTCCAACACGGTCGAGCGACGATTTTTCGAATGCGTTAACATCAAAATTGGCGGTGTCTTTACGCGTGTGGTAATCCATATCGAGCAATGCTGCCGAAAGCAATTCGGTCATGGTAAAGCCTTGATTAAATGTGCCTACTTTTTGAATTTTTTCGATTAATGCATCGGGCATAACTTCACCTGTTTTGTAATGCAACGCATAAGTTTTCATTACTTGAGGCTCAAAACACCAGTTTTCCATGATTTGCGAAGGAAGTTCTACAAAATCGCGACGTACATTGGTTCCTGATTGACTTAAATAGGTTGTTTGACTCAATAAGCCGTGCAATGCATGTCCGAACTCATGGAACAAAGTTTCTACTTCGTCCATATTCAGTAGCGATGGTTTGTCGGCAGTTGGTTTGGTAAAGTTACCTGTATTGGCAATAATCGGACGATGGTTTTTGCCATCTTTAATATATTGTTCGGTAATGTTATTCATCCAAGCTCCGGCACGTTTGCTGGCGCGAGGAAAATAATCGGTATAAAGCACGCCAATAAGTGAACCATCAGCATTTGTCACTTCAAACACTTCCACATCGGGGTGGTAAATTGGCATATTATCCAGCTTTTTAAATTGCAATCCCCAAAGTTTACCTGCAAGGTCGAACACGCCTTTGCGTACGTTTTCGAGTTTAAAGTAAGGGCGAAGTTCTTCTTCGTTGAGGTTGAATTTTTTCTGACGAAGTTTTTCGGCATAAAACCACCAGTCCCATGCTTCGAGTTTTTCACTTTTTCCTTCGGCATCCATTAGCTTTTGCAGTTCGGCAACTTCTTCTTTGGCACGTGCTACAGCAGGATTCCAAACGGTAGCCAGAAAATCGTATACTGCTTTAGGAGTTTTAGCCATGGTATTGTCCAAAATAAAATCAGCAGGTGTTTCGTATCCTAATAATTGTGCTCTTTGAATACGCAATTTAATGATTTTATTGATATTAGCTTTGTTGTCGTTTTTGTTGTCGTTGTTGGCACGTGTGGAATATGCCAAGAGCAATTCTTTGCGCAATTCGCGGTTTTCGCTGTATTGTAGAACCGGAATAAAACTGGCTTTTTGAGTTGTGAAAAGCCATTTTCCGTCCATTTTGGCTTCTTTAGCAGCTTCGGCAGCAGCTTGGCGAACACCTTCGGGTAAACCTGCAAGGTCCGCTTCTTTGTCAATAACTTTTTGGTATGCATTGGTTTCGGCCAATACATTTTGTCCAAATGCCAATTCGGCTAAACCAAGTTCTTTGTTAATGACACGCAGTTTTTCTTTTTGCTCAGTATTTAGTGCAGCACCACTGCGAATAAATTTTTTATAATACGTTTCGAGCAATCTGTTCTGTTCACTAGTGAGTTTTAAACTTTCGCGTTTATCGTATAGTGATTTTATTTTGATGAAAATTTTATCATTCAAATACAAATTATCGCTGTGTTCCGAAAGTTTTGGTGAAACTTCGGTCGCAATTTTTTCCATATCGTCGTTGCTGTTCGACGAGTATAAATTGAAAAACACCGATGAAACTTTACTTAATAATTCACCACTATAATCCAATGCTTCGATGGTGTTAGCAAATGTTGCTTCATCTTTGTTGTTGGCAATGGCTTCAAATTCAGCTTGTTGTTGTTTAATTCCTTCTTCGAAAGCAGGCATGTAATGCTCTGTTTTAATTTTGTCGAAAGGCGGAGCGCCATATTCGTTTTCGTAAGCTGCAAAAAACGGATTGTCGTTTTTGGCACATCCTGTAAGGATCAATGCAGTCATAATGATACAAGTTAGTTTTTTCATTTTAATAATACTTTAAATGTGAACTGATTATTTTGATGGCAAAGATATGAATTTTTTCGAATTTTGAGAGAATAGTGTATAATTATTAATATTGAGTATTTTTGCAAAACTTAATTATGGCATGCAACATAATTGGAACAATAATCATCTTGAACTTAAATGAAGAGTAATCGCATATACGACGAACAAGAAATCATTAAAGGCTGTAAAAATGGCGAATCGTGGGCACAAAAACTTGTGTATGATCAACACGCATCGGCCATGATGAGCGTTTGTATGCGTTATGCTGGTGATTACGAAACGGCACGTGACCTGTTGCAAGATGGTTTTATCAAGGTTTTTACAAAAATTGAATCGTATACAGGAGTTGGTGCATTTGGGGGTTGGATTCGTCGGATTTTTGTAACAACAGCATTGGAGTTTTTGAGACAAAATAGTGCTCTCAAACAGAGCGAGGATTTGGATGATCATCATATAAAATTTGAAGATAATCAACCAACAATATTAGATAAAATTACAGCTGATGAACTTTTAAACTGTGTTGCTCAATTATCTGAAGGTTATAGAACAGTTTTTAATTTATATGCAATTGAAGGTTATTCGCATGCCGAAATTGCTGAATCATTACAGATTAGCGAAAATACATCGCGGTCACAATTTATGAGAGCTCGCAATATTTTGCAAAAAAATATCGAAAAATTAATTGGAAAAGAATATGTACAACAATATAGAAAATAACAAACCCGACCTATTCAGCGATTTGGTTAAGCAGAAGCTCGAAGGTCATCAAATGCCGGTGCAGCCAGAAGTTTGGGATGCAATTGCCAAAAAAATCGGAACTTCTAAACCCAAAAAACGTATAATTTTTGGTTGGTGGCTGACTGCTGGTATTGCTGCTGCAGTGGCATTGCTTTTTGTTTTTCAGCCATTTAATTTTCAAACTACAAATACTTTATCAAAAAATAGTACAAAAACACCTACAACTACTACAAAACAAAATTCTGAAATTATAACTGCAAAATCGAGTCAGGTTGCTAGTTCGTTCGTTGCCAAATCATTTACAAATGAATCGAGTAAAATTGAAGTAAAAACTGATAATAATTTAATCGAAGAACCTACCAACCAAAATATAAAAACCAATACTGTAACAGAAGTCGCTTCAATAATTGAAAAAACAATTACAAAAGACAGTTCAACTTTTGTTTTTGATAATCAAGTGTATGCCAATATAGTTACCGAAACAAAAAATATTAAAGCTGACACAGCAAAACCAATTGAGCAATTTGAACGTAAAAAACTGCAATTAAAGCAAGAAGATTGGACTGATCCACTAAAAGACAAGCAAAGTTCCGATTGGTCGTTGATTGCAATGGTTGGAAGTGCTCAAAATTCAAGTGCTACTAATGGTCAAGTAGCTTTAGAGTCAGATTTTAGAGCTAGTGTAGAAGCACCGAATAGTAGTGTAGGTATAGTGAGAGCCAAATCATCAAATGTGTATATTTATCCTCCTGAGAGTTTTAGCGATAAAACATACACGCCACCTGTATCGGTTGGGTTTGCATTAGGGCGCAAAATAACTAAAAATATTAGTATTGAAACTGGTATAAATTATACCTATTTGCTTTCAATTTTTAAAAGCGAACAAGTTGACGCACGCCTTAATTTACATTATATGGGTATTCCAGTACGTTTTGTTTATGATTTTTTAAAATCGAATAAATGGACTGTTTATAGCACAGCTGGCGGAACTATTGAAAAAGGTTTGTGGTCGGTTTATGAACAAAATCAACATTTCAACAACAGTACAATAACTACAAATATTGAAGATAAAATTGCTGGTTTCCAATACTCAATTAATGGTTCGTTTGGTGGCGCTTATTCAATATATAAAAATAGCTCGGTTTATTTCGAACCAAAAATATCCTATTTTTTCGATACCGATCAACCAGTAAGTATACGAACCGTAAATACAATTGTAGTTGGTTTTGAAGGTGGTTTTAGATTAAAATTTTAAAAATAGAAAGAAATGAAAAATCTAATTTTTATTTTTGCGAGCATGCTCTTAATTGTTAGTTGCAAGGATGTGGAACCAATAAATGTTATTGAGGATGCAAAACCAATTACATTAACTGTAACAATGCAAAAACGTGTAAATCAAGATAATGAATTTGCATTTGATATTTTCAAAAAAACGAGCAATGAGTCGAACCAAGCAAATGTTCTCATTTCGCCATTGAGTATAAGTATTGCCTTGGGTATGACTTTAAATGGTGCAACCGACGAAACCAAAACTGGAATTGAAAAGGCATTGAAAATGAGTGGTTTGACGTTGAATAATATAAATGATTATTATAAAGTTATGCAAACTACTTTGCCAACAATTGACCCTAAAACAACACTAAATATTGCTAATTCAATTTGGTATAAGACAGGTTATCCAGTTAAAACAGAATTTTTGACTGTAAATAAAAATTATTTTAATGCCGAAGTTCGCGAGATGGATTTCTCTCAAGCATGGGCAAAGGATACAATTAATAATTGGATTGCTCGTAAAACAAATAATCATATCAAAGATATGTTGGATCAAATACCCGCAGATGTGGTCATGTATTTGATTAATGCTGTGTATTTTAAAGGAATGTGGAAACAGCCATTTAATGTAAAAGCTACTAAGGAAACCAATTTTACAAATTATTTAAATACGCAACAAAAAGTAAACATGATGTATCAAAAGGATACATTCAGTTATTTTGCCAACGAAAAAGCTCAGTATTTGGATATGCCTTACGGTAATAATGCTTTTAGTATGACGGTGATTTTACCAACTCAAATTTCATCAGTTAACGATGTGCTTGAAACTCTTGATACCGAAAGTTGGAATTTGGCATTAAATAAAATGGAAAGCGAAGAAGTAATGGTTTATTTGCCACGATTTAAGTCCAAAAGTAAATTTTTGCTGAATAATGTATTGAAATCCATGGGGATGGCAAGAGCATTCGAAGACAATGATGAATTTCGCAATATGGCAAATTCCGATTTGTATATCTCGCGAGTTTTGCACGATACGGCTATTGAAGTTACGGAGGAAGGTACAGTTGCAGCTGCTGCTACTATAGTTGAAATGACTGAAAAAGCGATGTTTAATTCAATATTTAATGCCAATAGACCATTTATTTACATTATTCGCGAAAAAAGTACAGGAGTTATTCTCTTTATTGGAAAAACCGATAATATCGATAAATTTTAAATACATATCAACATGAAAAACTTAATTATCACATTCGTAGCATGTTGCATTTTTGCAAGTTGTACTACAAAGGACGACCCGAAGATAGAAATTCCAGTCGATGCCAAATCAATTATTTTAAGTGCTAATTCAGCCAAAAGAGTGTCGCAAGATAATGAATTTGCGTTTGATTTATTCAAAAAAACATTGACAACTTCAAAGGAAACCAATGTGTTTATTTCGCCCTTAAGTGTCAGTATAGCATTGGGTATGGCTTGGAATGGTGCTAACGGACAAACGAGAACAGAAATGGAAACAGCTCTTAAAATGAGTGGAATGACGGTATCTGATATTAATGAATACTACAAAGTAATGCAATCAACATTACCAAGTATAGACCCAACTACCAAACTAAGCATTGCTAACTCACTTTGGTACAGAACGGGATTTCCAGTAAAAACTAGTTTTCTGAAAGTAAATACCGATTATTTTAATGCTTATGTTAAAGAAATGGACTTTTCGAAAGCATGGGCAGTTGATACCATAAACAATTGGTGCTCGGCCAAAACAAACAAAATGATTCCGTCGGTTTTAACCGAAATACCAAGCGAAATAGTTATGTATTTGGTAAATGCCGTTTACTTTAAAGGAATTTGGCGTAAAAAATTTGATAAAGCCAATACAAAAGAAGCCAATTTTACGAACGAACTTGGCAATACTATGAAAGTAAATATGATGTATCAAAAAGATACATTTGCATATAAATCAGATGCTTATGCACAGTATTTGGATATGCCTTATGGCAACAAAGCATTTAGCATGACTGTAATACTCCCCGCTGATGGAAAAACTACCAGCGATGTATTATCAAGTTTAACTGTGGAAAAATGGAATTCCATAATTTCGTATATGCCTACTAGCGAAGTAGAAGTTTATTTACCGCGATTTAACAACAAAAACAATCTTTCGTTAATTCCTCCATTACAAAGCATGGGCATGAATTTAGCATTTTCCGATAATGCCGATTTTACAAATATTGCAGATGCTAATTTGCTGATATCATCTATCAAGCATGTTACGAATATTGAAGTAACGGAGCAGGGCACCGAAGCTGCGGCTGTAACTATTATTGGAGTTGGAGTTACTTCCATGCCAATAAAACCTCCTACACCAGTTTTTAATGTAAATAAACCATTTCTGTATGTAATTCGTGAAAAAAGTACAGGTGTAATTCTATTCATTGGAAAAATGGGAAAAGTAGATAAATTTTAAAATAAATAAAAAGAAATATGAAAGCAATTAAAGGACTTATTATTGCATTGACAGCAATTGCATTTGCCGCGTGCGAAAGTAGTGAATCACAATTGATAACCTACAAAATTAATGAACCTGTATTTATGTCGAAAACAGCTTTTAGATCATCGGTAAAAGTAACTACAAAAGCCCAAGACATAAAAAATTATGGTAAAATATGTTTTTATCAAGACTATTTGTATATTTCAGAATCGGGCAAAGGAATTCATGTAATCGATAACCGTAATCCGTCGAACCCACAAAATGTAGGTTTTATTGAATTACTTGGCAATGCCGACCTTTCGGTACGTAATAATTTGTTGTATGCCGATTCGTACGTGGATTTGGTTTGGTTCGATATATCAACTCCAGCAAGTCCTGTTCTAAAAGATCGGTTAGTTGATGTTTTTCCAAAAGCAATTCCTATTATGCTTAACCAGTATGGTTTTGATTATGAGGATTGCTATGTTGAAGGCAAAGATAGTGTTATTGTGGGATGGAATGTGGTTGAAAAAACCGAAGAAATGAAAGATTATCATGGAAATTATTGGGGCTGGGGTGGAGGTTTTTTTGATGATCGATTTGTAATGATGGATGTTGCTTCGCCAAGTGTAAATTCAAACGGAATAAATGGTTCTATGTCGCGTTTCTCACTGTACGATAATAAGTTATATGTGGTTCTCGAAAACAATATGACAATTTTTGATTTAGCGGGTACAAATCCGGTTAAAGTAAAGGAAAGTATATATGTTGGCCGAAATGTAGAAACAATTTTCAGTTACAAGGACAATTTATTTATGGGAACGCCTACAGGTATGTTAATTTACTCAGTTAAAAACCCTTATACGCCCGAATATATGTCGAGTATTTCGCATGCTTTTGGTTGTGACCCTGTAGTTGTAGATAATGATTTAGCCTATGTTACAGTGCATTCAGGCAATAATTGTGGTCAAAATACCAACGAACTTTTTATTGTGGATGTGAAAGATGTAAAAAACCCAAAGGAATTGGTTTCGTTTAAAACATTGGTTAGTCCCAAAGGTTTGGGTATTGATGCAGGCAAATTGTTTTTGTGCGACGATGGGTTGAAAATTTTTCGTATTACAGACTCTCCGTCTAGCTTATTGACAAATTTAATTAAACATGTTCCGGGTATGGCTGGTTACGATTTAATTCCGTACAACAACACCCTTATGATGATAGCAGAAGACGGACTATATCAATACGATTATACCGATACAAACAATATCAGACAAATAAGCAAACTAAGTTTTGTGAAATAATTGGGATCAAAAGTTTTTAATTTTTTTGATAGTCTTTAATTCTACTAAAGTATATTGTTTTAAAAATAAATCGGAATGCGAACTTCTAACGTATTCCGATTTATTTTTTATTCCTCCCTGTTTAAACTAACTTCGAACTGTGATCCTTCGTTTTCGTTGGTAGTAAAATGAATGGTGCCGCCAGCTAATTCTACAATGTTTTTGGTAATGTATAGGCCCAGACCCATGCCGGTTGATTTGGTAGTGAAGTTTGGAATGAAAACTTTATCCTGTAGCTCTAAAGGAATGCCGTTGCCATTGTCGGAAATCCTTATAATGGCTTTTTTATCAATGCATTGCAATGAAACTTTAATTTCCCCTTTTCTGTCGGTTGGAATAGCCTGAATGGCATTTTTTAATAAGTTGTTAAATACTTGTAGCATTTGTTCTGGGTCAGCATTCACAAAAACTTTTTCGGCTGGGCCACTAAAGCTAATGTCAATATCGTCGTTATTGTTTACGAAAAGTTGTGTGGCGGAATAGAGTTTTGCTGCAACATCCATCCGCTCGAAACGTGCTTCGGGCATGCGTGCAAAATTCGAAAACGTTCCAGCTATCCGCGACAAGTTATCAATTTGCTCAACAAGCGTTACAGTCGATTTTTCGAAATACTCATCAAATCGCTCATCCTTAAGGTTTTTAGTACGCTGCAATTGTTGCAGTGTGAGTTTCATAGGCGTAAGCGGATTGTTAATTTCGTGTGCAATTTGCCTTGCCATAGTGCGCCAAGCCGATTCGCGTTCGGTTTGAGCCAGAAGTTGGGCACTTTTTTCTAATTCTTCAATTGTTTTATTGTACTGTATTACCAATTGCCCAATTTCATCATTTACCTCATAATCAATTTTTTCGTTACGTTGTCCAAAACGCATTTTTTTAAGTTTGCTCTCAATCATTTTAAGTGGTGCCGATAGCTGTTTGCCAATTATAAAACTAAGGAGCACCGATAGCAATGCTATAATGAGGTAAATATGCACAACAACGGCTAGAAAATCTTCAATTTCGTTGCGAATCTCTTCGGTACTTACATACAATGGAATTGAAATATAGCCAATCTGAAGATAATCACCATTGTAAAAATCGGTGTAACCTGTCAGGAATCGAAGTTCGCCAATTCGTTCCTCTTGATTGATATTTGGATTGCTCCTAAAATATGGTTCGGGTGCAATTTGACGACCCATTAAGTTTTTGTTGTAAATGAGCGGCTGCGAGCTGCCTACCAATCTACCATAGTTATCGTACACATTTATATCGGTTTGATACATATATGACAACTCTTGAAGGTCAAAATTAAGACCTTGAGAACTTACGGTTGCAATATCCTGAGTCCAATAATATTTTTCCTGTAATGCATTTCGGATATAATTCTTCTTTTTATCGATTTCCGAAATTTGTTGCTCTTTATACTTTGAAGTTATAAATGTAACTGAGACATAAAAAATGCCCACAAAGCTGGTTACCAATAGTATTACAAATGCAAATTGATATTTTGAACTGAGACTTGATTTTGGTAATAATAGTTGTTTTCGGCGATTAAAAGCCCAAATAAGAAATAAGACAATTGCTAAATTTGCTAATAGCGTATAAGCAAAATAAATAACATAATTACTGAAATGATGCTGATGCAATTCGGTAATTACCACACAATTATCTTTGTCGGGTTGGTAAACGTAGTAAATTATATTGTTCGAAGTGAATTTGTAAAACAGATGCAGATGCCCAGGAATAAAATTACTTTCGTTCGGGAATTTAAAATTACCACCACTGTATATCAGTTTGTTATCATGATAACGAGCAGTAGCTATGTTCAGTCGCGATTGTATGTCCGATTCCGACGACATAAGAAAGGTTGGAAAACTATAACTTTTAAAATTTTTGCGTGGTGAAAAGCTCAAAAACAAATAGGTTGAATCGCCAAATGCATTCAATGTTGGGAAAACCCCCATATAAGCCACTTCGTTGAGGGTGGATGTAAATGAATAGAAATTTGATTTATTTAATTGAATTGCCGAGCTTGAAATTAAATTCTTGTTTTGACCGTAAAGAATAGAATTAGGTTGGGTGGCAGTAAGTTGAATATTGTATTTGTTCCAGAAACCACGAAAGTAATTTTCGGTAAGATAGCTGTTCAATAGCTCTAACGAATCGTTGTTTTGAATTAAGGTTCCAATCTGTTTATCGCGTTTTAAACCAATATTTAGCTCACCAAGCATAATTTCAGCTACACGATCGTTGTCAGCATTTCCATTTATTAATATGTTCTCAGCTAATACTTTATATTTGTTTTCGGTTTTCTTTTTACTAATCATCGACGCATTTTCGATAATGAAAATTGTGAAAAATAATACCCAAACTGAAGTAATTAAATATGTATTTGTTTTTCGCAAAATGAAATAACGTACATAATAACCAAAATACAAGAAAATAAAGAAAATTGAAATTCTACTCAAATCAGAAATTACGAAAATTGCTGTTAATGTGCTAATTATGGCAAGTACAGCAATGTCGGTTAATAGCATTGTTCTTAAATTACCCCACTTAAAACTGTAATTATGGGTTTTAAGCAATAAAAGTGCGAACGAAATTCCCCAAATCAACATCAGAAAATGTAGCCAAATAACACCGATATTTATATCGCGCAACGATAATATATTAATTGAAATTCCAGAGTGTAATACAAGACCTTTTAGTATATAAAAAATCAACACAAAAAACAATCCGGTTATCAATTGTAAAATAAATCTATGACCAATTCGAAGTGCTGGTTTTAGCTCAACATACTTATAAAAAACATAAGTACACACTAGTACATACGAAGTTACCAGCGTTAAATGTATAATGGATGCCAGTAAAATGCCAGAGGAGTAATCAAAAGCTGACGAAAGTACCTCGTAAAAAAGCAAATGTGGAAATTTAAAATACAATGCCAAAATAAGTGGCAGAATAGTAAGTAAAACCAAAGCAAGGTAATGTGAAAGTTTAATTGATTTTTTGCCACTAAAATGTGAATAACCAGCAAAATAAACGAGCATTAAAACAAAGCAGAGTAGTTGAAAAATAAAACCAGTAAGACCAATGTTTTGATTAAGAATAGGTTTGTCTGGAATTATGAGCGTGAAAAGATAATTATTCCATTTATCAGTAACGGCCAATTTGTCCGTTTTTTTGCCCAACACAAGTTCAATATTCTCGTTAACATCAAGTCCGTTGGCAAATTTATTGACCAATTGATTGTTTTTGAAAGGATAATTATTTTTGATACGAATAACTGCAAACAATGTTCCTGCATTTGTTGTAGTGAAACTGCTTATACAATGCGCATTGGATGACGTAAAATAATTCCAAGTCCAGGATTTATCTTGTGGTAAATCGGGTAAATCGGTATAATTTGCCGACCAATAAATAAGTTCACCATTTTTGAGTAGATAATAACTTATATCATTGTCGTCGAATTGAAATTTGTAAAGCGAATCTACTGAGCTATATATGATAGTATTTTTAAGTTTGACTAAATTTTGGTGAGCAATTTTCTGTTTTACTGCAAGTTGCGACCGTAACTGTTCAATATTAACTGGTTTTTGTTCCGATGCATGATACAAAAGTTCACACACAAATCCTGCAACAAAACTGAGTAGAATTGCCAACAGTATAATGCGATGTGAGTTATTTTTAGTCATAAAAATAATTTTTTGCTTTATTGATGATGATAAGGTTCCCCTCTCAAAATTGTAAATGCACGGTACAACTGTTCTGCAAAAATCATTCGCACCATTTGGTGCGAAAAAGTCATTTTCGAAAGTGAAAGCAGACCATTAGCTCGGTTGTAAACCCGTTGCGAAAATCCGTACGGGCCACCCACTACAAAAACCATGCGTTTTTGGGAACTAAGCAATTTTTTAGAAATAAAATCCGAAAATTCAACCGAAGTATAATGTTTTCCATTTTCATCCAACAGAATTATTTCATCGTTCGCATCAAAAGATTTTAAAAGCAAATCAGCTTCCTTTTCTTTTTGCTCGCTTTCGCTTATATTTCGGGTGTTTTTAAGTTCGGGAATTACTATGTATTCGAATGGAATATAGTGTTTTAGTCTGTTTTGGTATTCTTCCTGTAAGTAAATTAAGTGGGAGTCAATTGTTTTCCCAACTGTTAAAAACACTATTTTCATATAATAAAATCGCCTTATGCTTACTTTGGTTCATTATTTGTTGTAAAATAAAAAATCAAAATAATTGGTTTAAATCTGATATTTCTTGTATTTTTGCAGTTCGTAAGTGCAAACTGAATGCAAATATGCAATTTTTTAACGAGAAAATCAGCTTTATAGCTCTATTTAAAGCCTTTTTTTTTAATCAAAAACATTATAGCTTTAAAATACGTTTTATTAATAATCAACTTTAACAAAGAATAATTGAATTTTAAAATCATTAGAACAAACAATTTAAGTCATGAGAACAATAAAAATTTTGCTTATTAGCCTTTTTGTTTTTTCAGCTACAAATTATATAGCCGCTCAATCAAACGAAATTTCGAACGAAATTATTTCGGCTTTGGACGAAGGAAATGCCAGTGATATAAATTCGTTTTTGGGTGCTAATGTAGAGTTGGTGATAGGTGCAAAAAACGATGTTTTTAGCAAACAACAAGCCTCAGGCATAATCAACGACTTTTTTCGTTCGAACAAAGTAAACTCGTTTCAAGTACTTCACAAAGGTAATAAAGACAACGCAAACTTTGCCATAGGAACATTAAAAACATCGAGTGGTAACTATCGCGTGTATGTGCTAACTCGTAAGCAAGGCGCAACTCCATTAATACAACAACTCAGAATAGAATCATCCAATGACTGATAATTTCGAACAGCTTATCAAGTTGTGGTTTGCCGAAGATATAGGCGATGGCGACCACACAACCCTCTCTTGTATACCGGCTACGGCCATAGGAAAATCGCAGTTAATAGTAAAGGAAAATGGTGTTTTGGCGGGTGTTGAAGTTGCTCGGCAGATTTTCAAAGCTTTTGACCCTGATTTAAAAATGACAATTTTTATAACAGATGGCGCTCAAGTAAAAGTGGGCGACATTGCTTTTGTGGTTGAAGGTCGCATACAATCATTGTTGCAAACGGAGCGATTGATGCTTAATGTTATGCAACGAATGAGTGGTGTAGCTACACGTACAAGTCAGTATGTGAAAATGCTCGAAGGAACTAATACACGCGTTCTCGATACTCGTAAAACAACTCCTGGATTGCGTTTGCTTGAGAAAGAAGCGGTTAAAATTGGAGGCGGTGTAAATCATCGTATAGGTTTATACGACATGATTTTACTGAAAGATAATCATGTGGATTTTGCTGGTGGTATTGATAAGGCCATACTTCGTGCACAAAACTACTGCAAAGAAAAAGGCAAAAATTTGAAAATTGAGATAGAAGTGCGTAGTTTTGATGAGCTTGCTCAAGTTATGGCAATAGGAGGTGTGGATCGTATTATGCTCGATAATTTTAGCGTTGAAAATACCCGAAAAGCAGTTGAAATAATTGCAGGGAAATTTGAAACGGAATCGTCGGGCGGAATTACATTCGATTCACTTCGCCAATATGCTGAATGTGGTGTTGATTTTATATCGGTAGGAGCATTGACTCATTCGGTTAAAAGTCTGGATTTGAGTTTTAAGGCTTTGTAATAGACAATAGACAACTGACGACAGACAACAGAAAAGACATACAACGTAATTTTATTATAACTAAATAAACAAGTATCCGTATGAAAAGTATTAAAGGAACA